>NZ_CP036281.1:300000-600000 GCF_007750395.1 Polystyrenella longa
TTTCGGACATGGCGATACCAAGATCAGCCGTCTGATTCATCAGGTGATGCTCACAATGGCTCAGACACTCGACACGATGGCCCAGACCGGTGGCTGGCTTCGATTACTGAATCCGGTTTACTGGTTTTTAATCCTGTATTTCAAGGCGTTTGAGTTGATGACGGCTGGTTATTCCCGGTCCCAGGAGTATCTGGCAGATCGTATGGCGATTGCCGTTTACGGTTCAAATACTTTCAAGAAAGCATTAGTTAAGGTTGCCACAGAGGCAATCGTCATGGAAGAATGTTTGATGAGTCGCGAGTTCGACGCGGTGGCGGAGATGGACTTCAAAAAGACGAACGCCTACGAGGAAAACCGGCATTTTATGTCCAAGGTCCTCGATAAGCAAAAGACGAAAAAACTGTATCGACAACTCGTCAGTGAGCGAGGATCGATCTTTTCTACTCACCCGACTGTTCGTGAACGGGTCGATGCGATCAAAGGAGTGAATGACGTCGTTGATCGGAAGAGAAATCCAGCGGTCGCCCTTCTCAGAAATGTGAAGGCCACGGAAATTGCCCTCTCAAAATACTTAAGAAAGCATTTCCGGCGGCTGGTAAAAAGTCTGATTGATTATTACGAAGCCAATCAATATTAAATGGCAACCCTCTCACCCTGTTGAGGTCCGGTTGCTCTATTAACTCTGAGACGAAGTCCTATGCTAATCTCCAATCTGTCCCCACATATTTCTACTCGACACTATTCTTTCCCAAGAATGCTGTTGACCAGTCTATCGCTGTTTCTACTAATGACGGTGATGGTCGATCCTTTGAGTGCAGAAGATAAACCTGTGGGTGAGCTGTTTGAAGAGGTCGACTTTAGCACGGGCAAATTAACGGACGCGCTTGCACCGCCGAAAACTGATGGTGAATCTGAAGATTCTCAACCGACTAAGACGGCGGAATCGAGTCCGGAAATTGATATTCCTTCGGGGAAATGGACTGTCCGGTTTATCAGTCAGAATGCCTCTCCTAAGCCAAGTCTGCTCCCCAAAAACTCGGGGCTGGATATCCTTCTCGATTTGCAAATGGTGGGCGCGAAGCAGGACAACCCGCATCTCCTCGGTCACTTTAATTCCGAAGCAGCCTGGTATGTTCAACAGGGATACCTGTTGCCAGTAGACAAAAAAGACTCCGCTCTACGTATCGCAACCGTCAAAGACTTCGAATTGCAGGGCATCTGGAATGTGGAAGGCCGTGGAGGCTGGTTCATCTTGTTGGGTTACGACGATGGTCATGGGTACGTGTTGGAGAATACGAGGTTTATTTCCAAGGAAAGTGGGGGTCCCTGGCACCTGTCCGAACTGCGTGGTGGTCGTGGATTACCGGAGACTTTTGACAAAGTCTGTCACGAGCACAAATACGAATGGAAAGGAGATCAACCGATTCGCCTGACGGTGCAGGATAAACAGCTTTCCCTTAAGGTCGGCGAGAAGGATTTACTCAAAGAGGTACCACTCGCGAATTATGGCCCGGGTGAGTTGATTGTAGGGACCTTCAAAGGAAAGTATGATCCTAAGCCGCTGAAGATCAAGTCGCTGCGAATTCGCTCGCTCCCTTAAGGCCTTCTCTGCGAACTCGGTTCTGACCTTGGTTGTTCTGAGTATTAGTGTCTGTCTATTAAAGAACCCATCCTGAAGCCTGGTTGTGGCTGTCATCCGGCTAGCAAAACAAGGGATAACGAGCCCCTTGGCGGGGTTTCAGGACCGCTTAATTACTGTGAAAAGAGTTTCTGGTGCACATCTCCACGACCAGTCCGGTCGACTTGTTGAAACAGCTCATTGCCATCCCATCCGTTAATCCGATGGGCCAATCGGTCTCGGGTGATATTTATTACGAGACCGCCGTGACTCGCTGGCTGGTCGGTTTGTTCGAAGAACGAAAAATTCCCTACCGCGTGCAGGAAGTCTCTCCGGGCCGAGCGAACGTCGTCGCAGTTTGCCATGCTCCCGGCGCTACGAAGACGGTAATGCTCGACGCCCACCAAGATACGGTTCCCGTCGAAGGGATGACGATTCCTCCCTTTGAACCGACTGAAAAAGAGGGTCGCATCTACGGGCGAGGTGCCTGCGATGTCAAAGGAGGAATGGCGGCGATGCTATCCGCGTTTCTTCGCTTGACAGAATCTGAAGCGACGTTGCCGAATCACGTCCTGCTTTCCTGTTCTTGCGACGAAGAAGCAACATTAGGAGGAATTCAGCGATTGGCGGACGAATGGTCAAACGCAAACGATTCCCAGTCCGAGCCGGAAAGTTTGCTGCATCGGTCGCCCGATCTGGCGATCATCGCCGAGCCAACTGAACTCGATGTCATCAACGCACACAAAGGAGTGGTGCGCTGGAAGATCAACGTTGCCGGTCGGGCCTGTCATTCGTCGGCTCCTCGGGAAGGGGAGAGCGCGATTTACCGCATGGGGCACATTCTGCGGCTGTTGGAAGAATACGCGGAGCAACTGGAGTCAGAACGAAAAGCACACCCCCGGCTGGGCTCGGCGACGATCAGTGTCGGTATTATCAAAGGGGGCAGTTCCGTCAACATTGTGCCCGAGCATTGCGAAATCGAAATCGATCGACGGTTGATCCCGGGCGAAGAAGGACTGGCGGCCCAGGCGGAATTGCATCAGTTCCTGAGTTCCCACGTCGACTTTGAGATCATTTTTTCCGAACCCTGGGTGAATGTTCCCCCCCTCTCGGATACGGAGAACGGACTGCTGAGCAAAGTGTTACTGCAGACAATTGAACCGGTCGCTGGCGAGAGAACATCGATTGCGGTTCCCTTCGGCACCCACGCCTCACCGGTTGCCGCTGCAGGCGTTCCGGCAGTGGTTTTCGGACCAGGATCGATTGATCAGGCTCACACCAAAGACGAATGGATCGAAGTTAAGCAACTCGAACAGGCGGCGGAAATCTACTATCAGTTCTGTCTGGCAGAATTGAAATAAAACAGATTCTCGCACTTTGATTAACAATCAAAATCGAATTGATAGTAGCAGTTCCTAAAACATCAAAGGATTCGAACTCATTCTGAAAACTGGATTTGGCTGCATTTGAATCTGCAATTCAAAGGTGAATTTAATCGACCTGAGGATCTTTAACTTAGCTCTAAAACTCATGGGTCGCATCGTTCTGGAAAAGTTAATCATGCTCGACTGGTGTTGATTTTGATTCTTCTGGACTGATCTTGACGAACATTAGTGTTTTCGAGACAGTTTGAAAAAATTACACATAGGGATACTTCGAGATGAAATGGATTCACAGGATCATCGTGGCATACTTGGTGGCAACCACCATGCATGTTCCGTTTCCTGTGTTTGATGGCGACAACCTACGGAGTGGTGAAGTAAGGTCGCATCAGTCAGTGTCCTACAGTGATCGATTCGATGTCGATTTCATCCTGCTAGGTTATGATCTTCCAGATGATTCCGATGATGGACCTGTTGATGATGATCCTGAGGATGGATCGCACTCCGCCTTGGGGCTCCCTTTTTCTGTCACGAGAACTTTCTCCAACTCTGTCCTTCTCAGTGGCTTGTGTTACTATGCGCATGCATGGAATGATTGCTGGAATCTTGTCTGCATTCGAACCGCTTGCTCAATAGATGACCTTTCGTTTCGTGATATTTCATTTGGAAAGCTGTGTCAGAACGGAATCGCATGCCTGCGATGTTAAGCGGGAAATTGGTTCCGCTTGTTCTTCACATCAACCAGCTTTTCACCAGGCAGCGTGTATACTTGCTGTCTCTACAAGAGAAATATCATGAAAATTCACCCAAGTGCATACGTCCATGCGGACGCTGTTGTACATCCGTCCTGCGAACTTGGTCCTAATGTCGTTATTGATGGACCTGCACATATTGGCCCTGATTGCCGAATCGGCCCGTCAGCAATCATATTGGGGCACACGGAAATTGGTTCCGGTTGCACTATTCACTCTCACGCCGTAGTGGGTGATGTTCCACAGGACCATAAATATCGAGGAGATTTGAGCTACTGTCGAATTGGCAGAGACTGTGTTATTCGAGAAGGAGTAACCATTCATAGAGCCAGCGTTCAGGAACACTCCACGATCGTCGGAGATCGCTGTTATCTAATGACGAATTCTCACGTTGCCCACGATTGCATCTTGTCTGATGACGTAACATTAGTGAGCGGTGCTCTCTTGGGAGGTCATGTCCAAATTGGTCGTAAAGCCATTATTTCGGGGAATACTGGCGTGCACCAATTCGTACGAATTGGTGCGATGACGATGATTGGGGCCGTCGCCATGATCAGTCAGGATATCCCGCCATACGTCATGACCAACCACAATGGAGAAATAGCAGGTCTTAATGCCATTGGATTAATAAGGGCTGATATATCCAGAGAGGAGCGGCAGGAAGTGAAGGCTTTGTTTAAGGTTATTTATCGATCTGGTATGGCGTTAAAAAGGGCCGTTGAACTTGCTGCGGAATTGGCAAAGACAGATGCCGGTCGCCAATTTATCGAATTCTTCGATTCGGAATCTCTCCGTGGCATTCGTAAATACAATGCCAACGGACGGCAACGGATAGTCGCCTAGAGCCTTTACTGAAACCGTCAGATTAGTGAACAGTTTGGTGGCCTGTTGATTTCATGGTTATCTCTCAGCGTTCAGGAGGCTCTATACAACGACACTCAGTGATGATCAATGGCTTCTGGCCTCGCGACACAAGAAGAATCGACAGAAGAAAACAACTCAGGATCGTTCAATCCTATACCTCTGGCTTAAACGCAGGAAAGTCGAACGGACGATCAGCTGACCGAAGTCCCCTTGTCGGCTGGTCGTGCACTACGAGTATTACACTCAACTCTATCGTGGCTTCGAGCAACTCACCTGGCTTTTCACTCTACTTAAACAGTTTCGAAACTGCCTCCAAGACAAAATCTGGCTCTTTGAATATCAATCGAGTCTTATCTGAAGCCAAAAATTGCGTCCTCTCTCATTTTCGTAATCGAAAATGATCATCTCAACTTGTGGATATCTTCCATCTCCGTAACAATTTACGCGACCATTCGCGGAGAAATGTACTGAGAGAACCGGTAGTACTCGCGCTCACTCGGCTCGGTTCAAACGGTCACGGCCGATTCTTTTCGCCATCGGTGGAAGGAGCACGTCATGACCAGGAGGATGATGATGGAATTGATGCAGCAAATTATTGACGACAAGCTTTTCCTGCTTGATCTCGACGCACGTGATATGAAAAGCGTGCTCGAGCAGACAGTCCAGTATATCGTCGATCATGATCATGTTGAGGAAGCTCATCAGACCGCTTTGCTGGAAAGTCTGATGGAGCGGGAACGAATTCGCTCGACGGCCATTGGGCACGCAGTTGCGGTTCCCCACGCCTACCTGGAGGGCGTCCCCCGTCCAATGGTGGTCTTCGTTCGTCTGAAACACTCCCTCAACCTGGGTGCTCCCGACCGAATTCCCACCCGATTTGTCTGCGTATTACTTGGTCCGCCCAATGCGGTTCAGGAACATCTGGATGCGCTGACTTTAATCGCTCAGCTGATGTCGGACGATGAGTTCCGTTATGAAGCGGGAGCGGCTCTGAATGAACAGCAACTGGCTGATGCCTTTCAGCATTTTGTTCTGCGTAATTCGCCCGAGGCGAGTGCTCAGGCCAAAATACCGGAAGGAATGCATTTTTCCGGGAAATTCCTCGGAGGAATCATCCAGGACGTGCAACGTCGTGTGCCACATTACGTGAGTGACTTTGTCGATGGGTTGAATGCCAAGACGATCGCGTCCTCTGTCTTCCTGTTCTTTGCCTGCCTGGCTCCGGCGATTACCTTCGGCGGGATTATGGGACAGCAGACCGATGGCAGTATCGGTGCCGTGGAGATGCTGGTTGCGACCGCCGCTTGCGGCGTGATCTACGCGCTAATCGGTGGACAACCGATGACGATTCTCGGTGGGATCGGTCCGATGCTCGTCTTCACCAAGATTTTGTATGACTTATGCCAGAGTTGGGATGTCCAGTTTCTGTCTGCTTATGCCTGGGTTGGTTTCTGGACGGCTGGTTTTCTGTTTCTTTTCGCAGTGACTGAAGCAAGTTGTCTGATGCGCTTCTTTACGCGCTTTACGGATGAAATCTTCGCCGCGCTGATGTCTCTCATCTTCATTTATGAATCTGTGCGCAATCTGCTCGCCATCTTTAATGAAGGATTCGAGAACGGGGGCCGGTCACACGACACCTCATTCCTGTCACTTCTCCTCGCACTCGGCACATTCTATATCGCCATGTCGTTAATGCGAATGCGACGGAGTCGGTATCTGGTTCCGTATATTCGAGAGTTCCTGGCCGATTTTGGTCCTGCTATCGCGATGGGCATCATGATCGCGATAGCCTGGATGTGGAGTGGTGAAGTCGAACTTCATAAATTAACCGCCCCGGCCGGATTTAATACCACTTCGGGTCGCTCTTGGTTGGTTAATCCCTTTGATACACCCGGTTGGCTGCGTATGGCGGCGGCGGGACCGGCTCTGCTGGCGGCATTATTGATCGCGTTATCACAGAATATTACTTCTCGTCTTCTTAACAGCCCTGACCTCAAAATGAAGAAGGGGTCTGCCTATCATTACGACCTGCTGTTAATCGGTTTGATGGTGGGCGTCTGTTCGCTGTTCGGACTTCCCTGGCTTGTCGCGGCGACGGTTCGATCACTGGCCCATGTTCGGGCACTGGCGACAGTCGAAGAAGTGGTCTCTCCCAATGCTGAAACCAAAGAGCAGGTGATTCACGTCAATGAAAACCGTCTGACTGGTCTGGTGATCCATGTCTTTATCGGCTTCTCAATACTCTTATTGCCTTACCTACAGATTACACCTCTGTCTGTCCTGTATGGTCTCTTCCTGTATATGGGTGTGGTTTCTCTGTTTGGGAATCAGTTCTTCGAACGACTGGGTCTACTGGTGATGGATTCGAATCTCTATCCCCAAACCCACTACATGCGCCGCGTTCCTCCCAGAACGATTCACCGCTTTACCATCATTCAGCTTGCCTGTCTGACGGTGCTCTGTTTGGTCAACCTCAGCGATAAACAGTACCTGAAGATCCTCTTCCCGCTCTTCATCGCTCTGTTGGTTCCCGTCCGTCTATTAATGAACAAGCTGTTCCAACGCGACCACCTACTCGCGCTGGACGCCGATGAAGAACCGAAGGAAGAAGAGATGCAGTGGGCAGGGTGATATGGTGGGGCAGAGACCACCGAGTCGATTCTCTCCCTTTAGGTGTCTGTTCCTGCCGATAACAATCTATTATAGGCGTGTTTTCAATACCTGATTGCGTCCGTTGAAAAAGACTACTGGAACTGTGCACTGGATTAGAGCTGGTCAGTCAAAGGAGGGAATCCTTTAGGACGACGACTTTAATCGACAGATCAAGTGCTGCCTGAGTTCACTGTTATTCAACTCAGCCCCGTGGGTGATGGGCCGAATGCACGTTCTTGAGACGGGTGTGGTCGACGTGGGTGTAGATTTGCGTTGTGCTGATGTTGGCGTGGCCGAGGAGTTCCTGCAGGGCGCGGATTTCGGCTCCACGGGCCAGCATGTGGGTCGCGAAACTATGTCGGAGGGTGTGCGGGCTGATATTGCCTTTCGCTCCGATTCGAGTGGCGTACCGCTTAACCATGATCCAGACGACGTCTCTAGTCAGCTTCTTCCCGGATCGGGTCACGAAGAGATAGCCTGAATCTTCGCGACGGGTCATGGGGGGGCGTTCGAACTTCAGATATTTTTTGAGTGCCGTGATCGCTCGCGGGTTCAAATTCACCATCCGCTCTTTACTCCCCTTACCGAGGCAGCGGCAATAAGCTTCTTCCAGGTAAAGATCGCGGAGCTTCAAGCCGGTGAGTTCCGACGCACGGCATCCGGTGGCATAGAGTACAGAAAGGATCGCTTTGTCGCGAAGAGGGTAGGCGTCTTCGTGGTTGGGCGCTTCGAGCAGCTGGTCGACACGCTCCGGGCTGAGGACAGATGGAAGTTTCTGAGCCAGCTTAGGTGAATTAATCAGTTCCGCTTTGCTTTCGAGGATCACCCCTTCCAGTACCATATAGCGGAAGAACATCTTGATGGAGATCAAGTGTCGAGCAATGCTGGTTGCGCTCAGGTTAGTATCGCGCAGGTGCTCAATGTAGCGAGAGAACAGATTCAGTTCGATCTCATTGATCTGGTTCGGGCCTTCGACTTTGTACCAGTCGACAAAACGGCCGACGTCGGTCCGGTAGGCCGAAATCGTGTTTTTTGCCATCCCGCATTCTGCTTCCAGATAATACAGAAACGGGTCGTAATGACGACTAAGATCCTGTCGAGGTTCTGTCGTGAATTTCGAACCGGGCGGTGGTCGCTTGCGGGGTGGCATACTTTCGATCCTCCTGAATTCGTTCAAATTAGTCGGTCTACAGTTAATATCGAACGAAATTCGAATATTGGAACCACGAAATACAGTAAATAGACCAAAAAGAGTACAGAAAGAGTTGGTTGGAACAATCACCTCGAATGGGCCCTGTCCAACAGTCGCATAAAAAGGATGATCGAATCGACCGGTGAAGCCAATCCGGAAAATTCGCCCATACTTCTCGCCCATATTTTATTGTATTGAGAATCTATCGTCGTGAGGCCGTTTCGAACTACTCCGAATCATCGCATGCCGATGGGTTGCAGGGGGCAGCGATCGGCTCGGAAGGTTTTGCCGACTTCTCCGCTGACGAAGTCGACGGTCACGGTCGCTTTGGAAGTTGGACCGGAGACGTGGACGATTTTGCCGCGACCGTAGCGGGGATGACGGACCTGCATACCGACATCGAAATGAAAACTTCCCGGATCGAGTGGGGGCTCTTCCGCAGAGGAACTGTTCAAGTCACTCGGTTGATTTGCTTTTAAAGCGTCCAGTTTGTCTCCCAGCAGATGCAGATTGTCGACGGTGATTTCCTGAGAGAGTTCGTTCCAGTCGTGTGCGGGTTCTTTAGGGCGACTCCAGTCCCGATCGTATTGTGACGAGGTGGACGTCCCAAAGCCGGAGGCCATATTCAGTTGTTCGAGCGACATCTCCCGCACAAAATCGGATGGGATCGTATGCAGTGTTTTCCCACGGAAAGCACGTTGGCGCGTTTGTGTCAGGACGAGGCCACGTTCGGCGCGGGTGATACCGACAAAGAGCAAACGGCGTTCTTCTTCGTATTCGCTGGCGTCGTTGGTTTTGAGTGCCCGCTCGTGCGGGATCAGATTCTGCTCGACTCCAATGATAAAAACGTGAGGAAACTCCAGGCCTTTGGCCGCATGCATGGTCATCAACGTGACCTGTCCTGCCTCGGAATCGATGGCATCGAGATCGGAGGCAAGTGAGGTCGATTCGAGAAATCCTTCGAGAGTCGGATCGTCCGGGTTTTCTTTGTCGTACTGTCGGGCGACGGTCAGGAGCTCTTCGATGTTCGATGTCTGTTCGTAATCCGCTTCCGTAAACTTCATCCCTTTCAAGTAACCGATGCGATCGATCACGGAGCGAAGTAATTGTTCCATTGAACCGGAGTCGGCCAGAGAGAAGTGATCCATCAATTCGCCGAATTTTTTAAGCGCGAACTTCGCCCTCTTGTTCAAGGTCGGATGCTCTTCGACATGGTGGATCGCTTCTGTCATGGTCCACCGGTTCTGTGCTGCCCACCGGCGAAGTTTGTTCTGTGTCTGTTTACCAATACCGCGTGTCGGGCGATTTACGATTCGGGCGAAAGCGGCGTAGTCGTCTGGATTACAAATCAGACGGAGATACGACAGCATGTCTTTGATTTCTGCCCGCTCGTAGAAAGCGACCCCTGCGGCAACCTGGTAGGGGATTTGCCAACGCGTCAACGCGAGTTCAAGCTCCCGTGAGAGCGCGTTCACCCGATAAAAAATGGCGACGTCCGACCAGTTGACCCCTTCGCTTTCTGCCAGTTGTTTGATCGACGCGGCAACCATGTCCGCTTCTTCTCGCCCATCGGTATAGGTGTGAAGTTCGACCGGTTTACCGACATCGTTGTTGGTGAACAGTTCCTTGGGTTTACGTTGGACATTGTGGGCGATTAATTCATCGGCCGCTTTTAGAATCGATTTAGTACTGCGGAAGTTGTCCTGCAGACGAACGAGTTGCGATTCAGGATAGTCTCGTTCAAAGCGGAGGATATTATCGATGCGGGCGCCACGCCAACCATAGATCGACTGGTCCGGGTCGCCCGTGGCACAGATGTTCTGTTGATCATGGGACAGCATGCGGATCAACTGGTACTGGGCCAGGTTGGTGTCCTGGTATTCGTCGACCAGCGTGTATTGATAATGCTCGTCGATTTGGGCGCGGAGTTCGTTGTTCTCGGCCAATAGTTGGACGACGTGCATTAACAGGTCATCGAAATCGACGGCATTGGAACGGAGCAGCAGCTTCTGGTATTCGGGGAAGGCCCGCGCGACGACCGCCTGATAATGGTCGCCCGTGCTTTCGTTGAAATTTCGAGCGAACTGATTTGCCGAAACGAGATCGTTCTTCGCCTTACTGATCTGGTTTAGAATGTTCCCCGGCGGGTAATGGACGGGGTCGATATCGAGATCGTTCAGGACCTGTTTGAGGACCGATTTCTGATCGGACGTGCTGAAGATAGTAAAGTTCGACTTCAAACCAATCATGCGGGCGTTGCGGCGGAGCAGGTAGGCGCAGAATTTGTGAAAGGTGCTGATCCACATTTGCCGACCGGGAACCAGTCGACGAACCCGGTCGGACATTTCGCGGGCCGCTTTGTTGGTGAAGGTGATCGCCAGAATCCGTCGCGGATCGACTCCGCGGTCGACCAATCGGGCGATGCGATGGGTGATCACGCGAGTTTTTCCTGAACCGGGACCAGCCAGTACGAGCAGAGGCCCAAACTGATGTTCGACGGCGGTTTGTTGTGATTCTGTGAGTCGCTCCATCAATCGACCTGTTTTTGCAATTCCATTCGATTTTTGAAAATGGTGTCCCGATTCCACCGAAAGGCTGTTTTCATGCTGCCTGCATGCATTTCGGTTGTAAGCGATGCAGGGTGGGGACGTCCACTCAATTCGATTCGGGAACTGACGAAAAAGAACCTGTCATCTCTGGGAATAGGAGTTTTGGGATATCTTAAGAGTTTACGAATTCAGAAAAGCCCCCATCGTACCGCAATTGTTATTTTGCAGGTCCAATTATAGAATCAGGGTAATCGAAGCAGAATAGGCAGAGTGTTCTTTTGCCGATGCTGGATAAGAATGTCTTTGTTCAGCGAAGTATTCGCGAAAGATCACGGGTTTGATTTGAATAGAAATTCGACATGTTCACTCGCATGAGCAGTTTGGATTCGAGAGCCACTATTTTCGCCTCGATTGTATTAGCGAGCCCCTCAAAATTTACCCAACTGTTACCCCTCGATTCTGGTTGGCCTCTTTTCGGGACTTCACCAGTGGAGACAGACTTTCCTTTCGTCTGCCTTTCTAGAAGCCCGATAATTCCGATATTGTCTGTTGCGCAATCACCTATGACAGTGCAACAGCGTCGGGGCAAGCCAGGTTTCGTTCTCCGTGAGAGAAGAAACCCCTCTGAGGTGACAGTTACTTCACGCAACACTGTTACGTCATACCACACAGCTACTCCCCGTAGCTTCATGACGCCAAGACATCGAGGAACAAGGAGCAGGAATGAACCGCGTCACACGTATGCATCAACTCAAGTGGCTGAAGGGCATCGTTGCCTTCAGCTGTATGGTTTCTATTGCAGCTGCTTTCCAGCCACCCACGGCCGGTCTGCAGGGAATTCTTCCCGATATGTCGCCTTACGACGTCTCTCTGGATGAATTCGAAATTATTCCCGCCAAACAGGAAAACTGGCGAGAATGGTCCGATGCGACCGCCATCATGGTGGCCGACCTTTATGAAAACCCCGAATTGGATGCCGCCGGGCAGACAGAACTTCTCGACAAACTGGATGAACGCCTGGCATTCATGAGCTCGGCTCTGAAGAATCCCTCTTACCGAGCCTTGCACGGCGAATTCGCCGTTCTGTACGGTCGAGTTTCCCGTCGCGCCGATCTGGCCCGGGCAGCCTTGGAGACATTAACTCTCGACCCTGCTTCCATCACCCAACAGCAACGGGAAGATGCGATGGCCGGTCTGCAGAATTCTGTTTCAGCACTGACCCGCGATATGAAATCACGCGGTACCCGGGGAACGGGCTGGTTAGCTTACTTCAAAATCGATCCGCTCACCGGTTTGACGGTCGATTCTGAAAATGCAGCAGAAGCTCTCAACGCTTCCAAAGCGGTCTTCGACCAACGCGATTCACTGGATGACGAACTGAAGTCATTCGTGACCAAACCGGTATTCGACAATGTTGCAGCGGAAATCAACAATACGCTATCTGTCTGGAATGCTCCTCCTCCCGAGGATTACGATGTCCAGGCACTTCGTGACGAGCTGGCTGCCGTTGTGGTCGCAGTAGAAGGTTACGAAGAATCGAACGAAGCTGAATACGCCGCAGCTGTCCGTCAGTACGCCGATTCCTTTGGTGAAACTGCTCTGGATGGTGGCGAACTCGTTCGTGCTGCTTTGCAGAAGCATTACTTGAATAGCAACGTGGTGTTCGAAGCTTCCGAGCAGTTCCTGTCTAAAATGGCTTCCAACTCCCAGACCCGCAGTCGACCCATCAGTGAGACCGTCGGCAACGCCCGTGTTTCGGGAACGGCCACGACGAACTACAACACCTCTGTTAATCTGCGTCCCAATCCCAATATTGCTGAGATGGAACTGCAACTTTCCGGGACCGTGCGGACGAATACCGTTTCAGTCGTTCCGGATGCACGAATCGGCATGGGTGGAAATCACACCTTCTCCGCCAGTCAGCGACTGACATTTAACGGTGACAAATTGAGCCTGTACTCCGAGCCTTCTTTCAATGTTAATGTGAACAACTACACGACCAGCATTAACACGAAAGCGGATGGAACTCTGTTCGCTGGTACAGGACGACGCCGGGCACAAGAGGCGATTGCTGCCCGCCGCGGTCAGACCGATTCGATGGCACGGAATAAAATTACGAACGAAGTACTCCCTGAGTTCCGTTCGGAAGTTTCACAACAGGTCAGCAAGATCAACAATAGCTTGCAGGAAAGTCTCGTTTCCAAACTGAAAGACAAAGGACTCTATCCGTCCAAACAGTCGACCAGTTCTACGGATTCCGTGTTAACGTTGGCCAGTACCCTTCTGAAAGATTCCAAACTCGCAGGCGACCAACCCAACGTCTCTGCCACACTTTCTTCGGGCGCAGCAGTTCATATCCATGAATCTGCAGTGAACACGATTCTGGATGAATTGAACTTTGCCGGTCGCACGATGACCGAAACCGAAGTCAAAACAGAACTCGAAGAGCATCTTTCCGAATGGCTGGGTAAAGATTTCCAGTTCCCGGTTGAAGACGTCAATGCCGAAGGAGAACCAGTCGAAGAGGGTTCAGAAGATGCCGATGAAGAGACCGTGTTCATCTTTGACGCTGAAGACCCCATTCGCGTTCAGTTCCGGAATAACGAAGCTCACTTTATTGTGCGTGCCGGATTCCAGCGTGAAGGCAAAGATGACCTGGAAACCCAGATCATCACTGTTCCACTGTCTTTCACCATGAAAGACAGCCAGACAGTCCTGATTGAAGCGGACACCCCCTCTGTAAGAAGTGAGGGCGGAGCAAATGTCGCTCAGTCTAACGCGATCAAAAAACGGATCATGAGTGCCTTCCCACCACGGGAACGGTCTCGTCAGGTTGAGATCGAACGTGATGGACGCAGTCCCATCCGCCTGAACATTCAGGAAATCAATGCCCTGAACGGCTGGATGACGATCAAAGTCCTCTAGATCGGCTTTTCTGTCTGAGTTGAATTGAATAACGCCTGCTTCGAAATCGGAGCAGGCGTTTTTTTGTATAGATAGAATTTCCCGATCCGTTAAAAAAAGTGCTTTGGGGGAGAGATTAAAGATCCTTGTTCTGAATAAGGACGTTATCCCACAGGATGGCTTCGACTGGAAAAACCGGTCCTGCCCCTATCATGCTACTGCGGCGAAGCGAGGAGAAATTCGAGTGAAAAGATTCTTGTTCGGTCCATCGCAACGTAAGATCTGGTCTGAAATTGCCCAGGATATCGGCGGCGACTTCGTCGAGGGTGGGTTCTGGAGACCGGCAGTTCTGACGCAGGAACATCGTCACTGGAAACTGACGCTCGATACCTATACACAATCGTCGGGGAATACCTCCATCAGTTATACCCGGTTGCGAGTTCCTTTTTTGAACCCGCAAGATTTTCGGTTTCGTGTTTACACTGCCAGTATATTCACCCGGTTGGGTGAATTGCTGGGAATGCAGAATATCAACGTAGGAGACCCGGGATTTGACCAAAAGATGGTCGTCAAAGGAGATCGAATCAACGTCATCCGAGAGGTCTTGAACCATCCAGATATTCAGGCCAAGTTTCTGATGTTTTCGTGGATTGAGTTTAGGATCGATGTGGAAAAAGGCTTCTTCTCCTCCAAATTTCCGGAGGGAGCCACGCAGCTTAAATTTACACTCAAAGGGGTTCTCAGAGATCAGGAACGGATCAAAAACCTCTTTCTACTGGCGATTATGCTGATCGAACAGATGGTAAAGCTGAGACATATTACACCCGCTCCGGTACAGATGAACGTGCGGACTTAGAAGCCATTTCAACACCCGGTTGTGGTTGTGCTTGACGATACAAATAGAGAGTTAATATTACCCATCAGAGGGTTTTGAAACTATTTACATCGGGGTCCCTATGTTCACTTAAGGGGCGTCTCGGAAAACACGGCTATGTTTGTCTGGGATGTATGACTAAAATGGATGTTCTCCCTTGATGAAAACAGTCGAAAAATATTGGAACTGGCCGACCGGATTCGATGTCGTTATTGATGCCCCCCTCAAATTATGAACCTCCCGGCTGGATGCGCAGTGGGTTGCGACGTTTGACGATCTCCGTCTTGCGGCAACCGAAGCTGACCCTCGGACTGGTGCTGGCTTCAGTAATTGTTTCGGTCGGATTAACCGTCGGCTTTCTGAAATTCAAGACTGAACGCTCGGACCTGATCGATCCTTCGGCCCCCTTTCATCAGCGGTGGCTCCAATATACAGAAAGCTTTGGTGACAACTCGGATCTGGTCGTCGTGGTGGAAGGGGAAACTCCCAACCGGATCAAGCAGGTCCTGGACGAACTGGGGCAGCGGCTTGAAGCCCGCCCCGAGCAATTTGCGGATGTTCTCTACCGGGTTGAACCTGGCCGTTTGCAAAAAAAAGGTTTGTATTACCTCCAGCCCGAGCAATTGGCGACTGGGCTCGAACGACTGGAAGAAATTCGGCCCGCACTGGAAGGGAACTGGCGATACCTGGGATTGAGCGGTCTGCTCGGAGGATTCAGCCAGAAACTCAGCTCGACTGATGCTACTACCCAGCAGCAGGCTGTCACGGAATTAAATCAACTGCTCGCGAGTCTCGATCATTATCTGGTGGATCGGGAAGACTACCAATCCCCCTGGCCGGAAGTGATCGAGATCGATCCTATGCGAGAGCAGCAGGCCAATCAGATCGTCTATCTGCTAAATGACAGTGGCACGATGGGATTTTTGAAAGCCAAGCCTGTTTATTCCCGTGATGGGTTTGAAGGGGCGGCACCAGTGATCGATTTACTCCGAGAACTGATTGCCGATGTTGATCGGGAGTACTCCGATTTTGAAATCGGACTGACTGGAATTCCCGTTCTTGAAAGTGACGAAATGCGTCGCTCTCAGGCCGACATGATTGTCGCCTCGGTTATCTCTTTCCTGGGAGTCGGGTTACTCCTGTTGATCGGCTTTCGGGGTGTCCGCCATCCCATGATTGCGCTGGCGATGTTATCGGTCGGTCTGGCCTGGTCGTTCGGATATACGACGATCGCGATTGGCCATCTGAATATTCTTTCGGTTTCCTTTGCCGTTATTCTGATTGGATTGGGGATCGACTTTGGGATTCACTATTTGAGCCGGTACTTGCAATATCGCCATGAAAAGCGACCAATGTTTTCTTCTCTGGTGCGTACGTCCGAGAGCGTGGGACCCGGAATTATCACAGCGGCGCTCACGACATCCCTGGCGTTTGCCTGCGCGACGTTTACCCCTTTTCTGGGCATTGCAGAACTGGGACTCATAGCAGCGGGGGGGATTCTACTGTGTGCTCTGGTTACGTTTATTGTAATCCCCCCGTTAGTAGCGTTTTCAGATCAGAAGTTGCTCGAACGACGTTTACCGTCACCATATGACGCAGCCCGGTTTCGTCGCCTGCTCAGTCGACACCCTATCCCGGTAGCCGTTTTGTCGCTCTCGATTATCACAGGTATTGGTGCGAGTGCGTTTACGCCGACGGCAGAGGGACTCGAGCTGAATGTGAAGTATGATTACAACCTGCTGAATCTGCAGGCGGATGGTCTGGAGTCGGTGGAGACGCAGAAACGGATTTTTCAGAAAGCCAAAGACTCCCTGCTGTTTGCCGTCTCTCTGGCCGACAGCCCGGAACAAGCTCTTGTTTTGAAACAACAATTTGAACAACTTCCCTCGGTCGCCCATGTGCAGGAACTGGCTTCTCAACTTCCTCCTCATTCTGCGGAAAAGACCCAATTACTGGTGCAGGGATACAGAGCCCTGCTTAACTCCTTACCGAGTGCGACCCCCGTATTGCCCCCACCGTCGCTGCAACAGGTTGAACAGCTATCGTTGCGGATCGATCAACAGTTAGGGCAGGCATTTGATTCTGAAAAGGTACTTTCGACTCGTCGCCTGCTGAGACAGGTCTGGAACAGACTTGCCAAGTTAACCCAAGAACAACAGGTGGATTGGCTCGCTCAGTTTCAGCAGCGTAATCTGCAATCGTTGCTATTCGAACTGAATCGGCTGTACGCTGTCTCCGATCCAGATCCTGTCAGTGTGGCCGACTTCCCCGATTCACTCAGTTCGCGGTTTCTCAGTCCGGATGGAAAATGGCTGTTGCAGGTCTACCCGAAGGAGCAAGTTTGGGATATCGAACCGTTAACTCAATTTGTGGAAGACGTTCGTACGGTCGATCCGCTGATTACAGGGACGCCGCTGCAAAACTATGAAGCGGCGCAGCAGATTTCCGAGAGCTATCAGATAGCGGCGTTCTATTCGCTGGCCGTCATCTGTCTGGTTTTGTTGATCGATTTTCTGGAAGCGCGACAGAAGTGGGCCGTCTTTCTGACACCGATGTTATTGATCGGTATCGCCGCGTTGTTTCTTCCGGACGCCTTCTTCGCTTCTTCGCCGCTGTTTTTAATATCTGCCTTTACCATCATGTCACTCGCCTTTGCCTTTGCACTGGATCCGCATAACAGCTGGGAAGCTTTGCTTGCCATGTTTCCACCGCTGGCGGGGGGATTGCTGATGTTTGGATTGATGGCTCTGCTTGGAGTCGATCTGAACCCGGCGAATCTGATTGTCCTGCCGTTGGTGCTGGGGATCGGAGTCGACGATGGGGTCCATGTGATTCACGATTTCCGGATGAATCCGGGACGATATAAAATTTCCGCCAGTACGTTGAACGCCGTCGTGCTGACCTCTTTCACTTCGATGATTGGATTTGGCAGCATGATGGTCGCTGCTCATCGAGGACTTTACAGCGTCGGTCAAGTGCTGGTGATTGGCATTGGCAGTTGCATGTTCGTTTCGCTGGTTGCTCTTCCGGCGATCTTAACGATCATCGACCAATATCGAACTCCGGACGAAAAGGCCTATTTCAATTCCGATGAGGAAGAAGGAACGATCCCGTTCTCTTCGGGCGTTGCGTAACAGGAATGTTAAGGCAGGTCGGGCTAATTGGTTGCGGCGCCGAGAATTCATACTGGCAGGAGTTCGGTTCTAGTAATTGATCCCTGATTAGGTTAGTCTGAAGTGGATTGCCATCGGATCCCCGGATGGTGAAAAGCAGGGTGGAGAAAATCGAGACAAGCTTGTCGCCTCTCTATGAGGTCGAGTTTAAGTTGATCATCTCCGCTCGTTCCGAAAGGATGCTGGTCTCGCAGAACAGATTGATCATTCGGAGATAATTCTCGCGAAAGCAATTCTTGTTTTCCGGCTCGGTCCTCGGATTTCTGTTCTGCAATTCCCCTCTCTCACAACTAGAACAGCATTGTGGCCGTTCCGACTGTCAAAGTTGGAACTCACCATTTGCCAAGGTTGTCTTGTCACCATTTTTTCATTTGATTTCCAGAAACGCATCTACGAAGGTGAAGCAATGGCGAAAGTATTGTGGTACTACCAGCAGTCCGGTGAAGAAGGGGGCCCTGTTTCGAGCGCCGATCTACGAAGAATGGCT
The DNA here is from genome assembly GCF_007750395.1 of Polystyrenella longa. Classification (GTDB taxonomy): domain Bacteria; phylum Planctomycetota; class Planctomycetia; order Planctomycetales; family Planctomycetaceae; genus Polystyrenella; species Polystyrenella longa. The sequence continues at coordinate 318,448 of NZ_CP036281.1, forward strand.
GCTCGGGGAGAACTGGCCCCTCAGGATAAAGTCCGACGGGAAAATATGCAGGATTGGGTCGAGGCACAACGTCTTCAGGGAGTCGAGTTTCAGACCGCCACTCCTCCTACGGTGGCTCCTGCGGTGGCCCCCGCAAAATCTAAATCAAAACCTGTGCGCAAGCAGGAATCCGAAAGTGACAAGCATGCGTTCCATGATATTGGCGAAGTCGCAGGCATCCTCCGCCGCTGGGGGGCTGCAGTAATCGATTCGGCCATTTTTTTGGTACTCGCCTTTGCCGGTTCTTTCTTGGGAATGATCGTCTGTTCGTCACTCTTGAGCTCTGATGTTTTTGATAAGCTGGCAGCTGTAGAACCTGACGTAGAGGATCCTCTGGCAGCGACTGAGCAGATGATGACACTGATCCAGGACAATATGAATGAATTGATTGCTCCTCTGGCGGTGATCTTTGGTTGCATGATTCTCTTACCGTTTCTCTATGAGCTTATTTTTGAATCCAGTCCGCTCAAAGGAACACTGGGGAAGATCATCTTCCGCACTGAAATATCACGGACAGATGGTGATCCTCCTGGATTTCTTCGCATTTTAGCCCGTACTTTCTTGAAGTTTATTCTGGTCTACACCCTCTTCATCGGTGCCGTGACGATTCTCTTCACCAGAAAACGCCAGGCGATGCACGATATGATTTGTGGCACGGTTGTCGTGATGAAATAATTCTGCTCTGCGCCAGTGGATGTTCCTCCTCTCGTTATTTTACCATCCTTTTCGGAACTCATCATGTACCCTATTAAATGGTATTACCAAATCAATGGTGAAGAACATGGACCTGTTACCAGTGACGATCTCCGGCGGATGGCCGTGGCGGGAACTTTAAACCCGAACGACCTGGTTCGCAAAGAGGATATGGATGAGTGGTTACCGGCAACCCGTCTGAAGGGGCTTGAGTTCGCGAACACGGATTATGCTCCCTACGATGAAGAGTACGATCCCGACAGTGAAACTTATGACGAGACCGAATACGTACGCACTCGTGGAGAAGGAGATCATGCACAAAGACTGGAGTATGCCGGTTTCTGGCTGCGATTCTGTGCGCTTATGGTGGATACAATCGTGACGGTCGTTATCTTCATATTGATGGAAGAAGTGATGTGGGTCCTTGGAAACAACGCAGTGATGGGCACAGTGATGGAATATGCCCTTGGAATTCTTTATTTCGCCTTTTTTGAAAGTTCTGCGTATCAGGGCACACCCGGGAAACTTCTGTTGGGTATTAAAGTGACCGACCTCCACGGTCGACGCATTAGCTTTCTGCGTGCTTTGGGAAGAACATTTGCCAAGTATCTATCTGCAATTATTTTCTTAATCGGTTACATCATGGCGGCCTTCACCAGTAAGAAACAGGCGTTGCATGATTTGATCGCCAGTACTCTGGTAGTGAAGAGTTAGGCTTCGAACGAAGTGCCTGAAATAAAATCGCAGGGAGCCCACATTGAACGTTGAGACTGATTCGAACGAGGATCAATATGCGGCCCTCTTTGCAGCGGACGGGGTTGAAGAGACGCAGTATGCTGGACTGTGGATGCGATTTGTGGCCCTGGCTTTCGATCTTGGAATCCTCTTGATCCTGTCGCCGCTGGTCCTGTTCTTCTGGATTTTCATGGATCGAATGTTCAATCTCATCAGATGGGTGAATGGGGAAGTCGCTGTTCTCTGGGTTGCTGATGGGCTCTCCTTGTTTCTATTGGTCTGGCTTTATTTCACTCTGATGCAACGCTCGGCCGACAAAGCGACATTTGGAAAGCAGATCGTCCGCATTCAAGTCGAGAGTACTTGGGTATATCCCTTTAGCCTTGTACGAGGGACGTTGCGGTTCTTCGTGAAGTTCTTCCCATTGACGGGCTTGCTCAGCGTGCTGTTCGTCGCGTTCCATCCTCATAAGCGGGCTTTACACGATATGGTCGCCGGTACGGTGGTCGTTCGCAGGAAGTAGGGCAGCGATCCTTTTGAGTTGGCGGAGGACTCGGTATGATCGAGATTCAATGACGCGTTTACCGATGCTTTTTTCCTGCTTTTGAGATGTGGAACTGACGTGCTGAATAATTTAATTGGTTTGGATAAATTCGATCTCGATACACCCTGTCTGACGATCGACCTTGATGTTCTGGAATCGAACATTGGCCTGATGGCCAGCTTTATGAAAGAGCGGGGCAAAGAGTGGCGTCCGCACCAGAAATGCCATAAAACTCCTGCCATCGCCTGGAAGCAGATCGATGCGGGGGCACATGGAGTCACCGTCGCCAAAGTCTCCGAAGCAGAAGTCTTTGCCTCTGCCGGTATCCGCAATATTCTGATCGCCAACATGATTGTCGGTCAGCCCAAATTACAGAAACTGGCTGTACTCTGCCGCGAGAATCACATCATCGTCGGTTGCGACCATTACGTGCAGGCGGAAATGCTTTCCAAAGTCTGCGTCGAATATGGCGTTACTTGTGGAGTGCTGGTCGAAGTCGATATCGGGCTGAACCGGGTCGGCGTCCGACCGGGGCGAGACACGGTTGAGCTGGCACGGGGAATCGATAAACTCCCGGGAATCAAGCTGGAAGGAATCATGGGGTACGAGGGGCACCTGTTGCTCATTGAAGATCCCACGGAAAAACTGGAGAAGATTAAAGAGTCAGTCGGGCTATTACGCCATTGTCAGGAAATGCTGGTGAAGGAAGGGCTTTGTTGCGACATTGTCAGTGCCGGCGGAACCGGGTCTTACCAGATTACGTCCGACTTGGACTGGGTGACGGAGTTACAAGCGGGCGGAGGAATCTTCGCCGATCCGTTCTATCAGACACGCTGCAAAGTTGATGGTCTCGGATACGCATTGTCGGTAATGGCCACTGTTGTCAGTAGACCCAATTTGACGAAGGCGGTATTGGATTCGGGGCGAAAAACAATCAATCCCGACATCTGCCTCCCGGTCCCCAAAGACTACGACGACGCGGAAGTCGTCCGTATGTCGGCCGAACATTGCGAACTGGAACTGGGACCAAAGTCCCAGGAACTGAAGATCGGTGACAAAGTCGAACTGCTCGTGGGTTATGCCGACTTCACCACGCCGCTGCACGATAACTTCATCGCCTGCCGCAATAACAAAGTCGAAGCGATTCTGCCGATTCACGGTCGCGGAAAGATTCAGTAACCGCGACCAGTATCGATATCTTGGTGGCGGAGCTTTAGCTACGCCAGGCTTTACGGAGGAATGCCGGGGCGCCTCCAATGGCAGCGCCACTGATGAAACCAAACAGGTGCGCCCAGTTGGCGATGTTTCCGAGAATGCCGAGGAAGCAAAGAACCTGGAAGATGACCAGAAATGCCAACAGTCGTGGCGGCATGAAGAACCCGGAAGCGGGATCCAGTTTACCTCGCAGCCAGATGAATCCAAACAGGCCAAAGATGACGCCCGACATGCCTCCGAAGAACGGATTTACTCCATGAGAGATGTAAAAGTCGATCACGAATTGAGCGAGGTTGGATACCAGTCCGATAATCAGCACCATTAGCAGAAATTGAAACGATCCTATTTTAGATTCGATTGTTGGACCGAGGTCTTTCATCCACATCATGTTAAACAGAATGTGTAAAATTCCGAAGTGAATAAAGATAGGTGTGATGTATCGCCAGTATTGATGAATCGAGGCGGAATGGAGCACAGCGCCTTCGATAGTATCGGGTGGATTCAGGTTATAAGCATCTACATTCAGGAAAAGCATTTGAGGAACCGGACCCGTGTCCCGTTTGGCTCCGACATCAATTCCGAAATTGGAACTCAATAATCCCACCAGAATGCTGAGCCCGATGAGGAACAATGTTACTGGGCATTTGGAAATGTGAGCCGGTTCCCACTGTCTGCGCACATCAACCTGTCGAGCAGCCTGTTTGCGTTCTTCTTTCAACGCTTCTTTGTGCCATTTGCGACCTTGAATGGCTCCTTCGCGAAACTTTTCAGCTTTGGGATCCTGCTTGAACGCCTCTAACTCTGCGCGGGCGACATCGATTTGGTCTTCGTCGATGATCCAGATGTGCCAACCTTGATCATCCTGGTCGACGCTGGAAGAGATCTTTTTGGAGAGGAGATACTCTGCGAATAATCTGGTCTCTTCGGGAGAGTCCAGTTTTCCAATCAGGCGCATGGAACGAATTTCTTTTTTCAGGTTGAATTAAACGGAGTGGTGCGTTGGTGTGGAAGGTCGTTCCTAAAGGATCATTATGAATAGAGCGGGGAAATGGGGGCTCTTAATGTAACTCCACCAAATCTTTGTCGCACAATTGGTGGTCGCGCCCCACTGTCTGTCCGTCGTGGGCACTTTCTCCCCATACTTTAGCAAATTTCATGCTGTCGAACAGTTCGCGATGAATGACATAGGCGAGGTCTTCTACGGATCCTCCACGGGGAATCGTGAACGGGGAGGAGTAATCCGCTGGTTTTCCCGGTGCTTTCGTATAAATACGGATGCAATCGAGAAGCTGGAAAATTTGTGTTCGTAATTCTTCCTGGTCGGCTTCGTTTTCCAAGTCGACATAGAGTGGCTCGAAGGGGTGATCTCGCATTTCCCTCAGGAATTCGACTCGCATGCGGGCTTCTGCGTTTTTGCCCCGGGTGACGACAAAGAGCGTTTTGATCTGGATCCGGGAGAAGTCGTCCTCCACGAAACCGGACTGACTGGCCAGGACTGTTTTTCGTTGTTCCAGTTGCTGCAGTAATTCCACTGTCGCTTCAGGGCTGTCGTCCGAACTGCCATCGAAACAGAGAACGGCCGCGTCCGCTGTACGAACCAGATTGATTTGGTAAGGTTCCAAATTGGAAATCGTTATCGGAGGTGTGTCGATCAGCTGCACACGAACATCTTCCCATTCCATAATAGCGGGCAGGGGTTCGCGGGTAGAGAAGGGGTAATCGGCGACTTCGGGTTCGGCGTTTGTCAGTTCCTGAACAAGGCGACTCTTTCCAGAATTTGGACCACCCACGATGACAATCTGCCCGGCACCTTGCCGGGGATACCTGTAACTGACCCCTTTCTTGGGGGCCGACTTTTCGGTCTGCAAGGCGTCGCGGGCTTCTTTCAGCCTGTGTTTCAGGTCGCCCTGCATCCGCTCTGTTCCCTTGTGCTTGGGAATCAGTTGCAACATCCGCTGCAGGCAGTCGACCTGTTCCTGCGCGGATTGAGCGCGTCGAAATTCTTCTTCAGCTTTGTGGTACTGGGGCGTCAGGTTGGCGGGCATGGTTTGGAAATCAAAAACAAAAAGAGGAGACGCGAATACAGAACTCGACCTGCCGAGTTTGGGTTCAGTTTAGCGGGTCCCAACGCCGTAAAGCCACGGTACATCAAGCTTTTCACCGACAATTACAGGCATTGAGTTAAGGGCATTGAGTTAAGGTAGTCTAATCGTACCGACCAGGAAACGTACAGGTCAGGCGATCACGTCGTGGATGACATTTCCCGCGACGCCAGTCAGTCGCATGTCGAGCCCCTGGTGTTTGAACGTCAACTGTTTGTGATCCATACCTAAGAGATGGAGCAACGTGGCATGAAAATCATTGACGTGCATCGGGTTATCAGCAACATGAAAACCGATGTCGTCCGTCTTGCCGTAACTGAACCCTTTCTTGGCACCTCCCCCTGCCATCCAGACAGAAAACGCATCTTTATGATGATCCCTTCCCGCGCGATCATTCACGCGACCCGTATTGCTGGTGTCCTGCACCATGGGGGTGCGACCAAACTCGGCCCCCCAGACGACGAGGGTGTCGTCCAGTAGTCCACGTTGTTTCAAGTCTTTTATTAGAGCCGCAATAGGTTGGTCGACCTGTTGGCACTTCTTGATCATGTTCGATTTGACGCTGCCGTGGTGGTCCCAACCCTGGTCAAACAACTGGACAAAGCGGACGCCCCGTTCGACAAGGCGGCGGGCGAGCAGGCAGTTGTTGGCAAAACTGGCCTTGCCGGGTTCGGAACCGTATTGTTCGTGTATATGTTTTGGTTCGCCGCTGACATCCATCAGTTCGGGGACGGCCGTCTGCATCCGGTAGGCAAGCTCATACTGTTTGATGCGGGTGGCGATTTCCGGATCACCGACATCTGCCAATTGAAAGCGGTTCAAACGGTTAATACCAGAAATGATGCTTTCCCGGTCTTCGGGCGACATTCCTTGCGGGTTGGAGAGGAAGAGGACGGGGTCTCCCTGAGATCGAAACTCGACTCCCTGATATACGGATGGGAGAAATCCGCTTCCCCATAGACTGTTCCCCGCACCGGCAACCTGACCGGTGATCAGCACGACAAACCCAGGCAGGTTCTGATTCTCTGATCCGAGACCGTAATTCACCCAGGAACCGAATGAGGGACGCCCAAATCGCTCGAAACCGGTTTGGAAAAAGAGTTGCGCGGGAGCATGGTTAAAGTGTTCGGTGTGGAGCGATTTAACCAGACACAATTCATCGGCCACTTCACCCAGTTGGGGAATCAGTTCGGAGAGTTCGAGACCACTCTCTCCCTGTTTTTTGAATTGAAAGGGACTCCCAAGTAAAGAGGGCTGCTTCCGGATGAACGCCAGTCTCAATCCTTCCCAGAGGTGATCAGGAACCAACTCTCCGTTCAACCGTTGTAGTTCTGGTTTGTAGTCGTATAGATCGAGATGAGACGGAGCACCTACCATGTGCAGAAAGATTACATTTTTTGCGCGAGGCTCGAAGTGCGTTGCGTGGGTGGACTCGGTAGCATCAGATTTAAGCGTGTTGCTGGCCAATGATTCCTGGGCCAGTAAGGTGGAGAGTGCCATCCCGCCAACACCCATGCCGGCCTGCTGAAAAAAGCTACGGCGCGATTTGATCAAAGCCGCCTCGCGCAAGCTCGCTAGCTGCTCAGCTGGGATCGAATGAGGGTGTCCAGGACGGGTAGGCATGATTACCCTTTCGTGATGGTTTCATCAAGATTAAGTAGGATATTCGCGATGCTGAACCAGGCTGCGAGCTCCACGGGTGTGGCCGTTTTGTCTACCAGGGAGGTCAGCTTCAAAGCGGATTGAGGTAGTCTTTCTTCTGCCTGCTTCGGATTCTCTTGATACCGGGCTAGTTCAGTTTGATATAGTTCGGCTAACGTGTTGATCTCGTCTTCTGAGGGCTCTCGGGAAATGGCGAGTCGCATCCCGTAGGTTAGCTTCTCACGCAGATCACCTTCGGTCTTCGTCGAGGCCAACCGGTCCGCCAAGCCCCAAGCCATTTCGACGTAGGCGGGGTCGTTCAGGAGTGTTAATGCCTGCAAAGGAGTGTTGGTCGAAGAGCGACTGATCACGCAGCTGGCGCGGTCGGGAGCGTCAAAGTTGATAAAACTGGGATAAGGGGCACTTCTGCGCCAGATAACATACAGCCCCCGGCGATAACGATCTTCATCAGTTTCGATTTTGTATTCAGGGGCATTGCGTCCCACATGCTTCCAAATCTTGTCCGGTTGAGGTGGGTACACGGGAGGGCCGCCGAGTTTGTGTGTCAGCAAACCGCTGATGGCGAGGGCATTGTCGCGAATCGATTCTGCTGACAATCGTTGACGCGGTCCCCGGGGATAAAGTTTATTTTCAGGATCCAATTGAAGATGGGCGTTCGTGACTTTGGTCGATTGGCGATAGGTGGCCGACATGACGATCCGCTTATGAACATGTTTACGTGACCAACCATTTTCCATGAAATCGACAGCCAGCCAGTCGAGTAACTCCTGATGTGTGGGTGGTTCACCCTGAGTGCCCAGATCTTCCAAAGTTGCAACGATTCCTTGACCGAAGAAATGCGCCCACCAGCGGTTCACCGTCGTTCTAGCCATGAGTGGGTTCTCGGGCGAGACGAGCCAGTTTGCGAATTCAAGACGTGTTCCCGTTTCTACATTGACTGGGTCTACTGCTGAGTTGAGAGGATGCAGAACAGCGGGTGTGGTAGGAGTAACCGTTTTCCCACGGGAGAGAAAATCGCCTCGTTTGAAAATGAAGGTCTCCCGCATTTCATCTTGTTCCCGCATCACCAGAGACGTCGGTGGCTCTCGTTGTTGTAGCTCAAGATCGAGGTCAGAGAGTTTCTTCTGCAGCCCTGATATCTCCGTGTTTTGCTTTTCAAAGTAGCTCTGCAGATATTCATTTTGTTGTGAAGACCGCTTCTCTCGTGGAAAGTTCAGCGTGTCCAGAGTTTTGGCTTCAGCGGAACTCAACTCCTGTTTCGAATTCTTTTTCGACGTCAGTTCGCCCTGTTTCTTTTCTTCCCACTTTTCCTGTTGAACTTTCTGTTCTTCGCGAATGATTTCCAGATTTTCACCCAGCGTCTCTCGTTCCGTCTTCAGTTCGTCGTATTTCAGTTGTTCGATTTTACTAAGAGGTTTCGCCAGCTTGGGACCGTAGAAGTTAAAGGTGACGCTGTCTCCTTCCTGTTCGACTTCGAGTGGCGTGTTGTTGAAGTACGCCATTAACTGATAATAGTCCTGTTGAGAAAACGGGTCGTATTTGTGGTTGTGGCATTGAGCACATTCCAGAGTCGTGCCGAGCCAGACGGAGCTCGTCGTATTCACTCGATCTATAATTTGATTAACGCGGTTCTCTTCGGGATCGACCCCTGCTTCGACATTGCAGGTGGTGCAGCGATGAAAGCCGGTGGCGACTTTCTGACTCCAGGTTGCGTTGGGAAGTAAATCGCCCGCCAGTTGTTCAACCGTAAACTGATCGAACGGTTGGTCGTCGTTGAGCGCATTGATTACCCAGTCTCGATAGAGCCACATGGTCCGTAGCTGGTCCGCCTGGAAACCGTTGGAGTCGGCATAGCGGGCCATGTCGAGCCAGTGCTGTGTCCATTTCTCTCCGTAGCGAGGGGACGCTAGCAAACGATCCACGATTTTTTCATATGCGGAATCAGAAGGATCCGTTAGAAAGGAATCGACTTCTTCCGGAGTGGGAGGGAGTCCAGTCAGGTCGAGATAGACGCGCCGCATCAGCCTTGCCGGATCAGAGGGGGATGCCGGCTTGAGTGAAACAGAACTTTGTTCCAGTTTGCTCAAGATGAAGGCGTCAATCGGATTCTGAATGGGAGCGTTGAGAGTGACTTCGGGTGGATTGGCTTTAATGGGTTTGATGTAGGCCCAATGTTGTGTTTCCTCTTTAGTAGAAGACCAGTGGGCGCCGGAGTCGATCCACCGTTTCAATAACGCGATTTCTTCATCTGATAATCTGTCTGCTGTATCAGCGGGTGGCATACGCGTCTCGTCAGGGGCGGAGATTCTTTTAATCAACTCGCTTTCGGCGCTTGTCCCCACTGCGACGGCGGGTTCGCCTGAATCATTCAGCAGGAGCAAATCCTGATGAGATTGAAACCTCAATCCTCCATCACGCTCGTCGTTGCCATGGCAATACATGCAGTTGTTTTCGAGGATGGGGCGAATATCTCTTTCGAAGTTGATCTCCGGTTTTTCCGCGTAAGCCGATGCAGAAAGTCCGATCGCCGACAGAATAAGGAAGACCACGCAAGAGAGAAGCGAGCGTTTGAGTTTGGGTGAACAGATCATTGTAGTTGAACGGGTTTGATTTCAGGCGAGAAATGAAATGAGTCCGGGCTGCAATACAGCGTAATTTATTCTACAGCATGCCTGATCAGAGGGATAAACTGGATACCGCAATTCCAGCGTTTCACGAGAAGTTTCGATTGAGACGGATTTCAGCTTGGTAGGTTCGATTGCCCCTCGTTGAAAACGCTTTCTCCAGGCAGGAACTCGGTTTACAATCAGAAGGCTTCCTTCTTGTACTTCATTTGGTGACGATTCCCATGAATGTGAACATCGCTTTAAACCTGCTCCGCCGTTTTGTCTTTTGGGAGTTGGTTGTTGTCGTCAGTCTTGTATGTCCTTGGACAGCGATTGCTGAGGAACCTCCGGAGGTATTACAAAAGTGGCTTCAGCCGCAGCAATGGGAACGTGATACGGATGGCCCGATTCTCTCGCTGGGGGAATCGGGAGACTTCGATGACACGCATCTGTTCGCACCTTCTGTTGCCAGGTTGGAAGACGAATATTATCTCTGGTATAGCGGCTCGACGGGGAAGGTGAAAGAGCGTGTTTTTCATCTTGGCTTAGCGACTAGCAAGGATGGCCGATCTTTCACGAAGTCGAATCCGAATCCTGTTTATCAATTCGGTGATGGCAAACATTCGATAATGACGACGACCTTCCTGAGGAAAAACGACGGAACCCCCATCAAGGAAGATGGGAAGTTGCGAATGTGGTTCAGCTCAACTGACTTCACGAATCCGTCAGGATTTCATGGCCTGTATGAGTCATTCAGTGATGACGGTATTCATTGGTCGGATCCGAACGGACCGTTGCTCGAAGCGGTCTATGCTCCCACGATTCTGAAAGAGGGGGATCAATATCGCATGTGGTACACCGATGTCTCTGCGGACCCGTGGTGCATTCGCGCAGCGGAAAGTCACGATGGGCGTGCCTGGGACGTGCATCCCAAACCCGTGTTGGAAGTATCAGCGAAGTGGGAAAAGTCGCGACTGTTTTATCCGTGTGTGATGCAGACTGAGGGTGTTTATCTGATGTGGTATGGTAGTTATTGGTCAGACCGTCCTCAGACAACGGCCATCGGTATGGCGGCCAGCGTGGATGGATACACTTGGTTCCGGAACCCTGATAATCCCGTGCTTCGGCCAGACTCCACGCGGTCCTGGGAATCGCATTACACGACCAGTCAATCCGTCATCCGTGACGCCGATGGAAGGTTTCGAATCTGGTACGCGAGTCGCAGGCAGCCCCCATTCGTCAATAAATACTTCGCTATCAACACCGCCAAATGGTCGGGCCCCGAGCCGCTAAAAAGCAATTCGGGAACCGACGGGAAATGACAGAAAAGGAACGCGAAAAGACGAGGTGCCTTATTCGTTTGTTTCTGGTCGCAAGAGCGGGAAGTAGATAACGTCGCGGATGGAGCGGGTGTCGGTGAGCAGCATCACCAGACGGTCGATACCGATTCCCAGTCCACCAGCGGGAGGCATACCGACTTTGAGGGCGCGGATAAAGTCGCTGTCCATTTTGGCCATCGAATCTTCTTCATCCTGTCCATCCAGCTGAGTGCGGAAGAGTTCTTCCTGCAGATACGGGTCGTTGAGTTCCGTATAGGCGTTGGCCAGTTCCATTCCTTTGACGAACAGTTCGAACCGCTCGGCCACGGCCGGGTTGCTCGTTTTCCGTTTGGTCAGGGGGCAGATCGAAGCGGGGTAATCGATCACAAAGACAGGCCCTTCGAGCTTGTCTTCGACCAGTGCTTCGAAAATTTCGTTCACGATGACATCGTGGTGTTTGTTTTCTGTTTCGATGTGGTTTTTCTTCGCGACAGCCAGTATCGCATCGTGGTCATCCATTGCGCAACCTGCATATTCCTGAATCAGGTCTGCATAGGTTTTGCGGGGCCATGGCGGGGTGAAATCGATGGTCTCGTCTTCACCCCAGGGGATGACCATCGACTCGTTACTCACTTTAATGGCATTGACCACGATCGCTTCTGTCAAATCCATCATCGACTCGTAATTGCCATAAGCCTGATAGATTTCGATCATCGTGAATTCAGGGTTGTGGGTGGCGTCGATTCCTTCATTCCGGAAAACGCGACCAATCTCATACACCCGTTCCACACCACCAACCATCAGCCGTTTGAGATGCAACTCCAGGGCGATCCGCAAGTAGAGATCCATGTCGAGTGCGTTGTGATGTGTTACGAAGGGCCGCGCCGCGGCTCCCCCCGCTGTCGCATGCAGGACAGGAGTTTCTGCTTCGATGAAGTTCTGGTCGTTTAATGTCTGCCGCACGGCCTGAATGATTTTGGTCCGTTTCAGCATCCGGGGCAGGACACCCTCATTATAAATGAGGTCGATGTACCGCTGTCGCAGCAACATTTCCATGTCTTTGGGACCGTGGAATTTCTCCGGCGGCTGTGACATTGATTTACAGAGGATGGTGACTTGAGTCGCTTTGACAGTCACTTCGCCTGTGTTGGTCCGGCGCATGGTACCATCGATACCGATGATGTCCCCGAGGTCGAGGGCGGTGATTAATTCCCACTGCTCTTCGGAAAGGTCATTTTTCATCGCCATGATCTGAACGCGACCAGACCAGTCCTGAATATGGAAAAACCGCAGTTTCCCTTTGTTGTTCCGCAGCATCATCCGGCCAGCGACGCGGACCGGTTCTCCTTCGACTCCCGATTCTTCAGGGGCCTTGTCGCGGATGTCGGCAATCGCCTGATGATTGTCGAAACGCTGTCCCCAGGGATCGAGACCCAGCGATTGGATTTTTTCCAGCTTTTCCAAACGGGCCTGTTCAAATCGATTTGGTTTATTCTGCTCAGACAAGAGTTCGTTCCCAGGTAGTCAACGTAAGAGTTAGCGAAGGTCGTAAGGCGATATACATCAACTGGTTACGAGAAGCGCCTCTGCCCGGGCGCACTTCCGCTGGTCAAGCGTATGATCTTAACGTGCAGATCCGGTTTCGTACACTGAAGGAGGCGTTACGCTAAAGAAGGTTCTCGCAGAGCCAGCTTATTCCGCAGCGGGCTTCTGACGAACGCTTGCGGGAGGGTCCCAGCCCTGAGGTCGGGGTTGCTGCGAGTCGTAGGCGACGGTTCCCAACATCACTTCCATCGATTGCGTTTTTTCTGGAGGAATGTTGATCTGTACCTGGGTAAATCCGTTTGCACGCCAGGCCTGATATCCGTCTGTCCGGCTCTCTTCCAGTTCATGCCCGTTCAAGCGGACATCGATCAATTTGGGATCCTGGTACGGCAACCGGAACCGAAGCGACATGCCCCCTTCGATGGGCTTCCACTCTTCCTGTTTTGTCTCCGCGCCGATAATCGTGGCGAGTTTTAATTCTGGACCCGCTTCGACATAGACTTTCAACGTTTCCGATTGAACCTCTTTGAACGGAGTCAGGTTCTCCAGATAGGATTCGAGTTTTCCCTCTTTGAAGATCTCCCGGGTCCTTGGTGCCGCACCAATAAAGTACGAATCCCGACCAATAGTTTGAGGATAGAGAACACCCTGGCTGAATTCTTTCTGGCGATTCCATAATTCCACTCGGCTTTTCCGTCGGGCGGAAGCGGTGTCACCATAAGCGACGACGAAGTGCCCAATGAAATTCTTCACTCGGTCGACGGGGTAACCGGTGTTCGGTTCCCCCTGCCACGACTCGTTCCCAATTCGCAGCAACTCTTTTAACCGCAACAAACCGCTTTCTTCCCAACCGACTTCAAACGCGAGTACTAAACTATGGTATTTCGCATAGGCGTATTGGGCGGTGTAGAAGTTCGCCCGACCTGACCAGGTTTTATCCGCAATGCCCGCCATCTGATCGCCATGAAACAGTCGCTGCGCATCGGCCTCGAACCGGTCGTAACCGTAACCTCCTTTTTCACCGGCGGCATTAAGGCGTTCGGTGATTCGCCAGTCCCAAGGGCGTAAGGCAAAATTCGAATAGGCCGATCCGGTGACTTCGAACATCGTCATTCCCTGAGACATCTTCCGGTCCCCTAATTGGTCGTCGGGGATCTCCTGCAGTCCTATTCCATGAACATCGGCCACGACTTCGGGTTGGTACTCATCGACGACGTCCAGAAAGGCAGCCACCTCGGGCGCGTCATCGCGGGCGAGGTAAGTCATTGTGTTGAAATCCCAGTTTTTGATTGAGCCACCGGTATAGGGGTCAATCGAGGCCTGGTTTTGAAATCGATCCGAAACAAACAAACCACGCGGATGCATCACGGGCATAATCAACACGATCTGTCGTTCCCGGGTTTGTTTAGCCTCTTCGGAATCGCCCAGTAACCACTCGGTCAGCTTGAGGACGCTTGTCGTCCCAGTTCGTTCCGGACCACCGTGCAATGCCGTAATAAGACAAACTTGTTTATCTTCATCTGAAGTTTTCTCGTCGGTCACTTTGAGCATGAACAAGCGATAGCCATCGTTGGTGACTCCTCTCCTCTCCAGATCGCAGAATTCCGGATAAGTGTCGGCCCAGTACTGCAATGTCCCTTCGTATTCTTCCTGCGTGAAGAACTCTACTTTTTCATTCCAATAGGCAGGGACTTGTTCCAGTTTCTTTGCCAATGCAGTTGCAGTGTCGGTTGTCTCTTGTGCCGAAAGAGGAAGTGGAGCTAACAGACAGAGGAATACAGCAGTAAGTGTTTGGAGTATCAGTGACGGGAGTAGTCTGATGCGGTGATAGGAATGCATAGGTGATTCATATGTAGGCTAAAGTGACGATGGTGGGATCAATGAGGCTGAGTAATGGGGGCTAGGTGATGGGCCGTCCTTCTCCTATCTTCGCAGCACGACTTATGTACATGCAACCGTCAATCTCGAAGAAGTGATTGAACATTCATTAAATGAGGGCGATCAGGTGACGGTATTGCTGAGATGGACCGCCGAGGGAATGGTGGGGACATCATCATTGATTTGATTTCATCCGAGACTATCTGCTGAGTGTCGATTCTCTAGCGGGCCTGTGGTATAAACTGACAGTGCTGCATTTCTGCGACGGCCGTTTTCTAGGGTGCCGTCTTCTTCTATCGTCCGACATTTCCATTTCTGAACCTGACTGAGGGCAACAGTACCTTTGGTCATCTCGAGAAAGTTCCCTTCCCTATGTCGACCACTGCCCCTCCTCCGGCTTTGCCCAACAGGATTGTCTCGCTGGACCAGTTCCGCGGGTACACCGTCTTCGGTATGTTTCTCGTGAACTACATGAGTAGCTATAAAGACATCACTCCGAACATCCTGCTGCATCATCACACGTACACCAGCTACGCCGATCTTATCATGCCGCACTTCCTGTTCTGTGTCGGTTTCGCTTTTCGGTTGACGTTCGGACGCCGCGACTACAAAGAGAGTCCGGCCAAAGCACACTGGCGCGTGGTTCGTCGAATCATGGGGTTGATGCTCGTTACTTTTTCCGTCTATCACATCAGTCGGCCAGCGAACACCTGGGAACAATTCACGCAATTGACGTTCTGGGATGTCTTTGAGCAACCCATTAAAAGTCGCTGGTCAAACACGCTCGGTCAGATTGCCATGACGTCGCTCTGGATTCTTCCCTGGTTGCGGACGAGTATCAGGACTCGCATCATGGTGATGATCTGCTCCGGTGTTGCGCATCAAGTTGCCTGCTATTACGGATACTTTCTCTGGGCGAACACCTCTCCCAACGGCGTCGATGGTGGTCCCCTCGGTTTCCTGACCTGGACGATTCCTTCCCTGCTGGGAACAATCGCCTGTGATTGGGTTGTGAACGCCCGCGAAGCGAGTCCGCAACGGCACGCACCACTGAAGAAAATGTTTTGCTGGTCCATCGTCGTGATGCTCATTGGCTGGCTGCTTACCTTTCCCGCTCGCACCTATGATATTTCTCCGCCGGAAATGGCCGAGCTGAAAGAAGATCATTACCGTCATCGGGATCGCATCAATGATGAAATCAAAGCGATGAACAAACCGCTGCATGAAAAATTGAAACCCTTCAATAAATATGTGGGCGACCTGGCCGGAAAAGTGACCAAGCAAGACTACGAAACCAAACAGGAAATCGTGGCGGGTTTGATGAAGGCTCAAGACCTCAATCCGGAAACGACTTATCCCACGGAACAAATCGTTGCTACTGCCATAGAAGAATGGGAAACGAAGTACGTCGAAAACCACGAAGGTGAATTGGGCGAACTGCATCAGCAACTCGAGTACTACCAGGAGTCGCTGAAAGCCGAGACGGTCTTGCCGACCGAGGAGCAGGAATCGCTGAAAGTCACCGTCGCACGCAAGTACGAAAATGTACTCACGGCGGAGATCGAACGGAAAAAAGAGCTCCGTAATCAGTTGATGACGGAAGCGAATCTTGACCCTGAAAAAGACGAACCGACCGACGAGATCAAAAAGAAAATCATCGAACAGTTCACGCAGGAACCGGGCGAAACAGTGACCGGTTTACGTGCTGAGTTGGCCGAGTTGAAGCCTCAGTACATGGAGCAACTTTCTCCTTACTATGATGATCTCGTAGAAGCCCAAACACGACTGGCTTCCACCCAGGCCGACACCGTCCCCGAGCCTGAGGCGACCGCCGAAGAGGCACCCGAAGATGAAGCTCCGGAAGAAGAGAAGAAGCAAAAGAAGAAGGATAAGAAAGAGAAACCAAAACCGCCTCAGCAACAACTCGTCGAGCACCTTGAGGTACTTGCCGAAATTGACTGGAACTCAATTCCCTCCTACGGTTGGTCCGACTTGAAACTGGCGGAGAACCCGGTTGCCTTTGATTTTTCGCGTTGGAGTGCGTTGCCACTCAGTGAAAAAATCGGGCGCAACCCGATGGAGCGTCCACCGTATGAAGATTCGAAAGTCGTTGACTATCATGCCCGTGACGCCTTCTACTGGAACGCCTGGATGATGAGTCAACGAGCGGGAACCGTCGCTTATCCAACGTTCGCTGCAGGGGCTTCGCTGTTGATGTACCTGCTGTTCTACATCCTTTGCGATATGTGGGGCTGGCAGGTTCCACTCTTCCGCACCTGGGGTACGAATGCCCTGGCCGCTTACGTCTTGTTCGAACTTGTCTGCGGTGCAGTGAAGCAGTTCGTTCCGCGGGATCCCGTCTGGTGGTTCGGTTGGGGCAGCCTGGCCGTCGGTCTGTTTTTGATGTGGCTTGTAATTCGCGGTTTAGAGAAGAACAAAATCTACATCCGCATGTAAGACTGAACCGTATAAAAACCAAGACCTCCTCATTCGTCATTGCTGCGAGCGGGGAGGTCTTTTTTTGTGAGAATGCAGATAAGGAAACACGTTCCCTCGATCAGATGTTTTCCTGAACGGGTGAGGGATTGTTGCGGGAGATTTTCCAGAAGACGACCCCCAGCAGCGCTCCGAGTATTGGGGCGACGATGTAGACCCAGAGGACATCCATCTGTCCCGAGACCAGTGCAGGGCCGAGCGAACGGGCCGGGTTCATAGACGCACCGCAGATGGGACCGGCGAAGATCGCTTCCATTGCGATTAATCCTCCAATAGCAATGCCGGCGAGGGTACCCACTTCTTTGGAGCCGGTGGAAACGCACATGACGGTGTACATCAAGAGAGATGTCAGAATCACTTCCAGCACAAACGATTGAAACGGGGTTCCGCCCGAGTAGGGGGCCGTCCCTCCCAGGCTGCCCACCAGTCCGAATAGGAAACGAAGAACCAGGCTGGCGACGATCGCCCCCAGGCACTGGGCGATGATGTAGGGAAGAACATCCTTTCCGGCGAATCGCCCACAACTCCAGAAGGCGATGGTGACTGCCGGATTGATATGCGCGCCCGAATATTCACCGATGGTATAAATGATGACCATTACGATCAGGCCGAACACGATTCCAATTCCAAGCGGCGTGACTGTACCCGGGTTGACGGTATTCGCAATGACGGCTCCGGTTCCAGCAAAGACGAGGAAAAAGGTCCCCAGAAATTCAGAGATATAGCGGTTCATGGTCGCGCACCTGTGTTGAGACGGTTCAAAAGGAGAGTCAGGAGAAAAGGTTGTGTTATAAAGTCATTAAACCGAGTTTAATCCTGAACGATACAAGGGGTTAAATTCAACAATCAGAGCCTGCTTACGGCGCCGGTAGGGCGAAAAATCTCCTGGCGGGTCGCATTCGAGGAAAATTCTCACCGAAATGTAACCATCACATTGTTGAGCGGCACTGTAGCGGTAGTGGAGAAGTGGACTGTCTGGCCAGACACCCTTTTCGAGTCTGATTTGAGTGTGAAATAAATGCGAAATGAGTGAGGCGACAGTCCGCACAGCTTGTGTCCGGTAGCGCTTCTCGTTGAATCAAAATCAATAGGAGAGAAACATGTCGAAAAAAGTGATTTGGACAGCCGTCCTTGGGAGTGCTTGTGTGTTTGGAATCGTGGGTATCAAACACATGCAGGCGGAGGTGGGAGAAACAATCAGTACGATGAAAGCGGTCGGAGAACTAAAGGGGACGCTCTCGCAAGATGCGGGGTTCTTGTTTTTGCTTGCTGACGCCAGTTCGGAAGAACCCCACTTCAAAGGAGAAGGGGGCGGAGGTGGAAAGTTTCACGAACGGAGGCAGGGACGGTTTCCGTTTATGAAAGGACCGATGGGAGAAGACTTCCGCAAGATGATGGGCGGAAATATCGGTCGCTTGATGGTCCTTCGTTCGGAAATCGACCTGACTGATGATCAACGTCAGGATATGAAAAAGATCTTCAAGAACAATCGCCCGGAGATCCAGGAAAAAATCGGCGGGTTAGTTGAAGCCCGGATGGCATTGGTGGATCAGGTACTGGCCGACGCCGCGACTGACGAAGAGATTAAAGCCTCTGCGGAGAAACTTGGCGACGCCATTGGCGAGATGGCACTCCTCGCTCGCAACCTGAAAGGGGAAGCGAAAAAGGTGCTTACGGAAGAGCAACAAACGAAAATTCGTGCGGTGATCGACGAAAACAGATCGGTCCGTCGAGAGTTCCATGAAAAAGTAAAGCAGGAAAAAATTCAGGAAGCGGATGAGTAAATCTAACCTCAGCCTGGATTCTGAAAGATCAGCCTGGGATACATTCACCTGCTCGACTCGGAGATGAGTCGAAATCGAAATCGAAAGTGAGTGTAAACCGAGGCTGGTCTTTCAATTTCGCTATCTTAATCTCCACTGGATGTATTCATCGGTTTTCGGATAAAACAGAGTGAACGCATCCTGATAGATGTTCCTGTGTGTTACCGTTTACTTCTTTCCTTTTCCTATTGCTGGTTGGATCATGACAGCTTCTAAAGCGTCGACTCGACAAGCGGATCAATCTGCTGATCGAACAGAACCAGATTCCTGTTCGCAGGAGGAAGAGGGTCAGGAAAAAATCTGGATAGAAGGCACGTTGGCAGGAGAGAGTGAGGCCTTCGCGAAACTGGTGGAACGATATCAACAGGAAATGGCCGCCCAGATGTGGCGGTTCTCAAGGGATCGCAACGTTCACGAGGAACTGGTACAGGATGTCTTCGTTGAAGTTTATCGGAGCCTGGGATCGTTTCGGTATGAATCACCTCTGTTGCACTGGGTGCGGAAAATCGGGGTGCGAGTCGGTTATCGCTACTGGAAACAGAAGGATCGCAAAAAAGAAAAGGTCTCCCTGTCTCAGATGCCGTATGATTCAACAGAGGCGAATACCGATCAACTTCAGTCAGCAGAACAGGCCGGCAATTTACTGCATGCCATGCTGGAACAGTTACCGCCTCGCGATCGGATGATTTTGACCTTAATATACTGGGAAGAGCATACGGTAGAAGAAGCGGCCGAAGTGACCGGTTGGAGTAAGTCGTTAGTTAAGGTGCAGGCCTTTCGAGCCAGGAAAAAGCTCAAGCAACTTCTGCAGGAGCAGGGGACAACATGAATACAAATCAAGACAAGAACCAGGCGGCGAAACAGCAATCGCACGATATCGATATTGACCAACTCCTGACGGGTCTGGCAAAGTCGGCGC
Source organism: Polystyrenella longa (assembly GCF_007750395.1). GTDB lineage: Bacteria > Planctomycetota > Planctomycetia > Planctomycetales > Planctomycetaceae > Polystyrenella > Polystyrenella longa. The sequence continues at coordinate 338,024 of NZ_CP036281.1, forward strand.
GAACGGAGACTGCCCCCCAGGTCGATGTGACTGCGGCGGTCCTTGCCCGGCTGGAGGCGGAACGGTCGGAAACGTATGTATTTTCGGAGCGCATCTGGTGGACCTCGACGGTGGGGTCGCTGGTCGCGGCGGGCATCGCCATGATGATCGGTTTTCAGTCCTGGACGGAACTTACTGATCCTGCCTTTGAAGTCCTGCAAACAGTACAGGTGGCCTTACAATAATGAACGCAGAACTGAATTCAGACGCTCCCGCGATGGAGCCTTCGTTGCCTTCTCCTCGACCGAAAAAAAGTCGCTGGCGCACTTTGCTGCAACTGGTCCTGGTGGTGGTCATCTTTGGTAGCGGAGTGGTGACCGGAGGGGCACTGGCGATGCGGATGGTGCGTCATAAGATGAAGAACTTCGAACTCGAATCCGAAACGATGATCGAACGAATTCATGAACGGCTTGTCTGGAAATACGATCTGAACGAAGAGCAAAGCGCTGAGGCGAAGCAAATCGTCCGGAATAAGATCGAAGACCTGATCGCCCTGCGTCAGGAGTTTCGCCCGCGACTTGCCGCAGAAATGGGATCCTTCGAAAACGAGATCGCCGCCATTATGGATGAATCCCAGCAAACCGAATGGCGCGAGAACTTCCGCCACTTTTGCGAGATAACCTTCCCGGGTGTTTATAAACCGGATGCGGAGTCGGGGGAGTAGTGATCATCGAGTACGGGTGTGATGTTCCGTCTCCAGTCAGGTGGCAACCTCCCCAGTCGTGAGCGCTTTCTGAATTCGGTTAGCGTTGCTTCGAAAAGGTGTTTCTCGTCTTAATGTTAGCCATAGCTCGCCGGACACTGGTTACCAGAACTTGTACCAAGGCTTCTTGTTATCTGCCTTTGGCGTTGAGCCGATAGCAGGAGGAACGGTCTTGCAACCATCAATGAAGTTATAAGCAGCGACGTTAAACCCCGTTTCAACACCGATATCGTTCGCACATTCTTTAACGAAGAAGGCCGTTGCCATCGCTGCTGACTGGGCAGCTTCCTTGAGCTCTAGCCCATTCGATTTTGCGATTCCGATGGCGTCGTCTTGCAGTAGTGACAATGATTGGACTGTGGAAAAGTCGGGCTTTGTACCCAGCTTTGACTGCTCACCGCCAAGCTTCTCTTTATCCATCGATAGCCCGAATTGTTGAAGCATGCTACTCATAATTCCAATGAGCTGTGGCCCCTTTTCATTGGCTTCTGTCGAAAGAATAACCGTTCCAGGTTCCAAAGAGTCAATGTTCAGATTGAAAGACCGTAATAGAAGGCTGCCCGCTAATCTTGCAATACTCGCGATGGCTGTCTCAGGATGCACGGCGCCATTTGAACCAACACGACTGGTTACAAGATCGACCAGTTCACCTGCGGTTTTGTTCTGTGAATCGGATATTGACATACTGCGTCTCTAATGCAGAGTAAAGTGATGGATATAAACTAACATTATCAGGGTTATTGTCGAGTATCAATAGAGTGCTCAGGACTTGAAGTGTATCGACCCGATGACCCGATTCAAAAAAAGTCTTGAAGGTTGAAGTCGAAAGTAATGAATAACCCGATGCGGAGTAATTGCTCTCACTGGGGAAAGCTTCGTGGTCTATGTTCCATGCTCCTACAGTTAATCTGAACAAAGTAAGCTACCCGCTTGCGAATCGACCGGTGGCCGGGAATGCAGTTGCATCGAGACTCTGTAAAACATCTTCCGGAATTTATCGGAGAAGTTCTAGGTTTTCGACTGTGGCAGAGCGATCGTTGCTTTAGGATGAAGATCGCTTAAATGTGTTGAATTAAGATTCAAGTCTGTTTTTAGCAAGGTTCCTTTTAATGAATATCCGTCGTTCTTTGTTTACTGTTGTTGTGGGTTTGAGTGCGGGGTTGTGGGTTGGGATTGAGCAGGTTCAGGCGGAAGTGAAAACGATCGCCGATATTGAGTACGCCAATATTGAGGGGACCTCGTTGCAGTTGGACTTGTATCTGCCGGAAGAGGAGAAGCAACCTCGGTTGGTCGTGTGGGTTCATGGTGGGGGATGGGTGCAGGGAAGTCGGAAGAAACCGGCGTTTGCCTGGATGGCGGAAGAAGGGTATGCCGTGGCGAGCATATCGTATCGGTTCTCCGACAAGGCGGCCTTCCCGGCACAGATTTATGATTGCAAAGGAGCGATTCGCTGGCTTCGCGCCCATGCGGAGGAGTACGGTTACAATGCCGACAAAATTGTGGCCGGTGGCGCCAGTGCGGGTGGGCATCTCGTCGCGCTGCTGGGAACGTCGGGCGATGTGCAGGAGCTGGAAGGGAGTGTCGGAGGCAACTTGGATCAATCGTCGCGCATTCAGGGAGTGATCGATCTGTATGGGGCGACCGACTTCATTCTGCGGAGTCAAACCCAAACAGAGAAACTGAACTCGCCTGATTCGTACGTTTACCAACTGTTCGGTGGCCCACCCAAAGAGAAGATGGAATTGCTGCGGTCCGCCTCGGCCGTCACTTTCATCAGTGCTGATGATCCGCCGATGCTGGTGCTGCATGGGGTGGAGGACAAGGTTGTGCTACCAGGACAATCCGAGCGTATCAATGAAGCTTACCTGGAAGCAGGCTTGCCCGTCGAGTTGATCATGATCGACGGCGCGGGACATGGCGGCTCCCCCTTCAGTACGCCCGAAATCAAACAGAAGATGCGCGAGTTCGTGATGAGTTGCTTCGCGGAGTAGTCCGTTCAGCGAGGGTAGGCCGGACAATCAATGCGTGTTATCCGGATCGTACGAAACGCATTAAGAGCGTTCCGTTCTCCTGGCGGAATTCAAGTTCGCTGTGCTGATTGACCCCAACTCCTTTACGGCTGGTCGAATTCGTCGAATCGTTTGCCCAGTTCTTCCTGTTGTTTGCGAAGCTTTTCGATGTCGTCGCGGAGCGATTTGATTTCGGAGCGAGAGGCGTCGGCATCTTCGATCTGTTTGACGGCGTTGGTGGCGCTCAGGCGGCTCCAACCATCGGGGTCGTTCTCGGCCATATCACGTAGTTTTGAGAGCGCGCTGCCAGCCCCTTCGCCGATTTTACCCAGACTGGCCGTTGAGGACCTGCGTGTTAAAGGAGAAGGTGAGTTCAGATACTCAGTGAGACGCGTCACGATCTGTTTTTGTTGTCCGAGGGGGAGGTTGTTCTCTTCGATGTATTGCACGATTCCATTCATCGCTGCACGTCGGCAGGCGTGGTAGCGGTCAGGGCTGGTCCATTGGAGTAATAGATCGAGTGCGCGGGGGTCGTGGCAATAACCAAGGCTCTCCAGGACAGCGCAGCGAATGACGTCGCGGTGAGAGTCACGGTCGAGTAACTCGATCGTTTTATATAAGGGAGCATTCTGCCGCACAGTGGACAGGGCGGAGATAGTCGCTGCGACAACGTAGTAGCTTTTGTCTCCCGCTTCCAGTTTCTTCTCTAAGGCATCGGCGACGACACTATCTTTTTCAAATTTCTTTAAGGCATTCACGACTGCTCGACGGGTTTTAGGATGGGGATGCTCCAGAGCTTTAATCAGGATGTCGCGCGCCTGTGGGGTCTGAGCTTTACCAATCGCCTGGGCGATTTCAATTTGCACTCCGTAGAAGGAGTCATCCTCTAACGCCTTCTGAAGTAACTTCAGATTTTCGGCGGAGGCGGCCTTGGCGAGGTGGTCGGCTGCCCGAATTCGTTCGTTGATGGTCGGGGCGTATTCGAGTTGATTCATCCAGAGGACGCGGCTTTTGTCTTCTTCGATTTTAGAAAGCAGACTGAACTCGGGGTCTATACGGACAAGGCGTGGTGTGGTAGGTAGATCGAGGAAATAGATACCTTCTTTATCTGTGATGAATTCTTCGAGTACCGCTTTTTCGTCGTCCTTGCCCCAGACTTCGATCTTGAGAGGAAATTGGAACGGGTCCCATTTCTGAGTCTGTTCGATTTCAATTCGAACCTGCTTTTTGCTGTTGTTGTACGAGGTTTTGACTTTGAGCTCCGGGTGACCGGGGCGTTCGGTCCAGTCGTAGAAGAAACGCTCCAGGGATAAACCGAGAAGTCGTTCGAAGACTTTTCGCAGGTCGTCTGTCTCTGCCGTGTTAAACGAGTACTCAATTCCGTAGCGGTTGACGCAGCGGAAGAAATCTTCATCACCCACGTGGCGACGCAACATGTGGAGCACCCAGGCCCCTTTGGGGTAAGCACGCACGTCGAACATTTCTGTTGGGTGCTCATAACGGCGATCGACGAGTGGTTTGGAAAGTGCCGCACCTGATCGAGCCCGGTTGCTGTCTTGAAACAGATGGTAGTCGCGTTCATCGGCACCGGACTGATGTTCGTCCCAGAGAATTTCGCAGTAGGAAGCAAAGCCTTCATTCAGCCAGATGTGAGACCAGTCTTTACAAGTGACGAGGTCTCCCCACCATTGGTGAGCAAGTTCATGGGCGATCAGCCAGTCGGAAGTGGTGTCCAGCGAAGCACGTTCATCGAAGAGAGTACCGTCATGAAGCGAAGTGGCGCTGGTGTTTTCCATTCCCCCCGAGGTGAAATTATACAGCACCACCTGAGCGTATTTTTCCCAAGGATACTCGATTCCGAATCGCTCGCTGAAGAAGGTGAGCATTTCGCTCGTGTTTCCGAAGGTACGGGCGACATCCTCGGCTCGTTTGGGTGGGATGTAAAACTGAACTGGCTTGCCGTTCCAATCTTCTTCAACCAATTCAAACGTACCAACGACCAATGTGACCAGGTAGGAAACGTGGCTGGCATCCTGTTTCCAGTGATGTTTAACCTGCTCGGTTTCAGGAAGATCCGTTTTGGAAATCAACTGTCCGTTGGACAGAACTGTCAGTCCGGCTTTAGTGGTAACGATCAGTTCGCTCGATTGTCGTTCGTGCGGATGATCAAAGCAGGGAAACCAGTAGCGATTCGTTTCAGGTTCCCCTTGTGTCCAGACGAGGCTTGGCGAAGCAGCTTCCGTCTTGGCGGTAAAATAGAGACCGACTTTCGGTTTGTGGACGGAGTAGTCGATGGCCAGTTGAAAGTCTGTTCGACGAGGGAGTGGTTTATTGAAGTAAACAGTCAGGGTTTCGGCTGTTCGATCAAATCGAAGTTCCTGTGGCTCGTTCTCTTTAGCTGAGGTAAGACGTACTGCAGTCACTTCAAGAGCGACAGCATCGAGCGTGAGTTGTTCCAGTTCGCGGAAGGGTTGGAAATTGATCGTCGCAGTACCGCTGATGGTTTCCTTCTCGATGGCGACGGTCAGATCGAGTTTGATATGTTCGACATCGACGGCACGATCTTCAATGGTTCGCAAAGGCTTCTCTTCAGCGAAGAGAGAAGGCCATTGCAAAACAGATGAGGCGATCAGGAGTAAAAACATCAGCGTATAAGAACGGAGGCTCTTCATGACTTCTATTCTTGTTAACAAAAAGGAGGAGGGAGTCGGGAGGCCAGTTCAGGGGGGACTTCCAGAAGAAGCCAGTTTGGGGCAGGGGCTCCTGTCGAGTCGTACTGTCCGCAATTCAGCATATCGCATGCGGGTAGGCAAACGGAAGTGTCTGTGTGAAATAGGCTCTGTGGCGGGTTCGGGTGGAATTGCCCGTCATGACATGAGGCTCATGATCAGGACTAGTTAGGTGCTCACAGAAGGTGAAAAATTCTGCAATACAGGCTTTTGCTCAGAGTTCTGTTCAGCAAGGATAGTCAGGAGAAGCCGGTGCAGGGGGCAGGTTCGGCTCTCGAATCGTGCGTTGACGATTGCATCCCCCGGTGGAGCTGAGTAGTTTGGGAAGACATCAAAGCTGCTTTATCCGTGTGGGATTGGCTACACGAATAGATAATTCCTATTTAATACTGATCCTTATTCACGAATGCCGTTGCTGACTTTCTCTCCGATGAGTCAACCGGGCCGACGTGAAACATTACTCTTGCGCGAGGAATTCTAATGAAGAAACTGAACTTGTTCCGCTTGTCGATGGCGACGGCGTTGATGGCGATTTCTACTTCTGCATTTGCAGACGTTAAGCTGCCAAGCATCATTGGGGACAACATGGTCCTGCAGCAGGGAAAAGAACTTCCCTTCTGGGGTTGGGCCGATGCGGGAGAAAAAGTGACAGTCACCGTGGGCGAGAAATCTGCTTCGACCACTGCCGGCGACGATGGCAAGTGGATGGTCAAGGTTCCTGCTGTTGACGCCTTTGGACCGATTGCCGTGACGGTTGCGGGAAACAATTCGATTGAAGTCCAGAACGTGCTCGTCGGAAATAACTGGGTCTGTGGCGGTCAGTCAAACATGGAATGGCCAGTCGTGAAATCCAACAATCCCGATGAGGAAATCGCCAATGCCGATTACCCTCAAATTCGCATGTTCAAAGCGGTTCACACCGTTGCCGCTGAACCCCAGAAGGACGTGGTGGGGAATTGGGTTGTCTGTAGCCCGGATACCGTAGCTCTCCATTCTGCAGTGGGTTATTTCTTTGGACGGGAACTGTTAAAACGGACAGAACAACCGGTTGGGCTGATCGAATCGAACTGGGGCGGAACCCCGGCCGAGTCGTGGACCAGCATGGATAAGATGAAGTCGGTCGATGAGTTGCAACCCATCCTGGACCGCTGGGACGGGATCATCGCGAATCATGACAGCATCATGAAAAAATACGAAGAACAGATCACTGCTTGGAAAGCCAAAGTGGCTGCGGCGAAAGAAGCCGGCGAAAAGGAACCTGGAAAACCTCGTCTGGGCTATCATGCCAATCATCACCATCGCCCATCCAGCCTGTACAACGGGATGATTCATCCGCTGGTTCCCTTCGCCATTCAAGGAGCGATCTGGTACCAGGGCGAATCGAATGCGGGGCGTGCTTATCAGTACCGCACATTGTTCCCCGAGATGATTACCAACTGGCGTGAAAAATGGGGACAGGGAGATTTCCCCTTCTACTTTGTGCAGTTGGCCAACTTCATGGCAGTGGAAGACAAACCGGTTGACAGTGCTTGGGCCGAACTTCGTGAAGCACAGTCGATGACTCTCAGTCTGCCCAATACAGGACAGGCCGTCATCATCGATATTGGTGAAGCGAAAGATATTCATCCTAAGAATAAACAGGATGTCGGTTACCGTCTCGCTCTGATTGCCCTGCATGATGTGTTTGGGAAAACGGACGTTGTCTATTCTGGACCGACCTACAAATCGATGGAAGTCGAGGGGAAAGAAGCTCATCTACAATTCGATCACGTGGGGGGGGGATTAGTTGCTAAAGGTGATGGCGAGGAATTGAAAGGATTCGCGATTGCTGGCGAAGACCAGAAGTTCTATTGGGCCGACGCACGGATTGAGGGAGACACTGTCATTGTGTCCTCCGACGAAGTGAGCGTTCCCGTATCAGTTCGTTACGCCTGGGCGAATAATCCGATCTGCAACCTGTTCAACGAAGCAGGATTACCCGCATCTCCATTCCGTACGGATGAATGGAAAGGGATCACAGCAGACAGCAAATAGCAGCCTCTCTGAAACCCGGCTTATGGCTGCGGTGGGATTGTTAAACAAGGTCAATTCGCCGCAGCAGAAGGTATCAGGACCTGCTAATAATTAAAAAAAGATTAAATGAGGCGTTGATGAAACTTCGGATCGTCCGTTTAAGGACTTAGCTGAAGTGCGTCTCTGGCATTAGCCGTGACTAAGCGGACACAACATTGTTTCGACAGTGTTGTGTCCGTTTTTCCATTTACCGGGACCACAACAGGAGTTACGGCGGACAGGGACAAACCTGTCTACGTGACAGGACCGAACCCTGTTTGGCTGATTTTTGACAGAATTGGGATGAATCCAGTCAGAACTACTTGTGCTAAGCTAGTTTAAAGGCTGGAATAGAGTGTGGGTCTAACGTCTAATTTCTCAGACTTGATTCTTTCCGAAAATCCATGTCATCAGTTCGGTTCATCGGAACAGTCCACGACTCCAAATTCAAATTGGGGAGAGAAGTCTGCTAAAAACTTCTTTCGCAATCGCCACTTTTGTTCACTTCCATAGCTCATCGATAAAACATCCGTTTTCAACTTCAACAGGAATCGGAACCAACTCTGTTCGATTTCGGCCTCTGTTTCGTGATTGTCTTTCTGTTCACCGGAGATGCAATTCGATTCCAAAACGTACCTTCCTCCTCCCAACCTGAATTCTGATCTCGTTCCATTCGGAAGCTCAGCGGATCAAATCAAAGAGAATGTGCCCATGCAGAACGTAACGCAGACAGCCAAGAAAATTATTGGTAACGTCGAAAAGGTAATTATCGGTAAGCGTCAGGAAATTATCATGGCGCTTGTGGCTCAGTTTTGTGAGGGACATGCGTTGTTGGAAGACGTTCCGGGTGTTGCAAAGACGATGCTTGCTCGTTCTCTGGCCGTTTCGACCGGTTGCGATTTCAACCGAGTCCAATGTACCCCCGACCTGTTGCCGGGAGACATCACCGGGGCTTCCATTTTCAGCCCCAAGACCGCCGAGTTTGAATTCCGACCCGGTCCAATCTTTACTCAGATTCTGCTCGCGGATGAGATTAACCGTACGACTCCTCGAACACAGGCGGCGTTGCTGGAAGCGATGGCGGAACGCAAAGTGACATTGGATGGAACCACCCACGATCTGGGAGCTCCGTTCATGGTGATCGCCACACAGAACCCGGTCGATCACGAGGGTACCTTTTCGCTTCCAGAAGCCCAACTCGACCGATTTATGGTTCGGTTGAGCCTGGGATATCCTAATCCAGAAGATGAAGACCGTATGTTGGCGAATCTTCAGCTGGGGCATCCTATCGATTCGATTGAACCGGTCGTCAATGCTCAAGATATTGTGGACTGCCAGAATGCAGTGCGTGAAGTTCATGTCGACTCCAAAGTGCGTTCTTACATTCTGGCCATCGTGCACGCCACGCGAAAACATGATGACATCAGCCTGGGTGCGAGTCCTCGTGGTTCTATCGCACTGTTCCGTGCATCACAGGCACTGGCGGCGATTCGCGGTCATGACTTTGTGATGCCCGACGATGTGAAGAAAATCATATATGCGGTAATGGCTCACCGTCTCATCGTCAAGCCGGAAAGCCGTCTTCGTAAAATCACACCACAGGCTGTATTGAAAGAAATTTTGAACGACATCCCTGTGCCGACCATTACCCAGAAAAAAGCAGTCGCTACGTAATACGGAACTGCGTTCCTGTCCTCTTGTTTCTGCCTTTATCCTGATTAGCCAGCCAAACTATGAGACTTTTCTTTATCAGCCTGGTGGTTCTTGTTGTTGCGATTTATCTGCAACTCGGGTTCTTTGTGTATGCCACCTACGTGTTGATGGGTGTCTTGCTGCTCAGCTATTATTTGACCCGAAATGCGGTCGAGAATCTGTCCGTACGGCGGTATTGTGTAGTTGAAACTGCCGAAGTGGGCGAGTACGCCGAAGTGGAATTGCGAATCGACAACAGCGGTTCGATTCCAGTTCCGTGGGTGATCCTCGAAGATTCGGTTCCGATGGATGCTCTCACGATGAAACCTTCGAAAATTACCATCGAAGGAGAGCGGATGTCGATTATTTCAGTCGGCAGCAAAGGACAGAAAAAGCTCAAGTACAAGATTGTGTTCAATTCACGAGGATATTACCAGATCGGGCCAACGATGCTCGAAAGCGGCGATGTCTTCGGATTGAACCGCCGCTACCGGGTGTTGACCAAACCGATTTACATCATGGTTTATCCCAAAGTGGTGCCGCTGGCTGGTTTCTCGCTGGAGTCGCGGCGACCGATGGGTGAAGTTCGTATGTCCCACCGGTTGTTCGAGGACCCATCACGTATCTCCGGCGTTCGCGAATACATCGAAGGGGATGCACTGAACCGAATTCATTGGAAGGCATCGGCCCGAACAGGAAAACTGCACTGCAAAACATTTGAACCTTCGTGCGTAATGGGTTCCACCATTCTGCTCGATTTTCACGTCGATAATTACCCGAGCGAATACGAACCTTACAAGTCCGATCTGGCCGTTACTGCGGTGGCGTCGATGGCAAACGCAGTCAGCCTGTTGGGTCAACAAATCGGGTTGATTACGAATGGACGCGATGCGGTCGACCGGTTGCAGCAGGAAGGCTATAAAACAGAATTCCGTAGCCGGAACGCAGCCCAGGAAAATCTGGGAATGAAAACAACAAACGATCGGTTGAGTCCCCTGATTGTGGAGACACGACGTGGTTACGATCAATTCATGCAGATTCGCGAAACGCTCGCCCGAGTTGAATTAACGGACGGACTCAGTTTCGCGCAACTCGTCGAAGAATCCCGCTCTCGAATGGTTCGTGACGCCACTATTGTAGCTGTGTTGGGTAAAGTCGACGAAGATATTGCCGCGACACTCGGAAGCTTGCGACGTCAAGGGTTTGCCGTAACGGCGATTCTTATTCGGTTCGACGAAGATGATCTTTCCGAAGCCATGGGTAAGCTAATTACTGAAGGAATTGACACCCGTCGTGTCAATCACTTGGACGACATCGCCTATGTCTGTTCGCAGGAACTTGTTTAATAAACATGATTGCCAGCGACAGACAAATTTATGATTTAATTTCGTAGTTATTATACAGTTATTCTCGAACGACCTGAATCAAAAACAGTGTCCGCTCTTTCCCCTGAGGCAAGGCTATGGCCCGTCGAAAAGAAAAACGGAAATCTACCCCCCGCCCCAAGGCGGAGAAGGTAGTCAAACCGTCAAGCAAACAGCGCCCGCAGAAGAAAGTGAAAGAAGCGTCAAATCAGGACTGGGTCGACCATGTAGGCATGCTCCTCAGTCCGATTCTGATCATGTTCATGGTAGGCTGCTTGCTCTACTTCTTCGTGAATACGTTCTACGAAGGCTTTTACGCCAAACGCCTGTTTATAATCATGGGGTGTTTTACCTTCGCGATTGTATTTATCTCTCGTATTTCGATTACGGCTGGGTCTACTCGCGGTGGAATATATGGTCTCGCACTGGCGATTGTGACAGGGCTGGCCATCATCAGTTATGTCAGTCAGCCGATACCCGCTATTGTGTTGACGCTTATTGTCTGGTGGTGCGCTAAGAAGATGACCTGGGATTGTACGCTCATTGATGATGAAGAAGATGCGTCAGGGGAAGGGCTGCTGCAACATACTGGGTTTGAGAAACGTCTGGAACCAGTTGAGAAGATCAAAGTCCCACTCTGGAAGCGACTCTTTCGGCGTAAGGCCGATAAAGAGGGGCAGCCCCATTCACCGGGCGTCTGGATTCTGTATTTCTCATTTGCAGCGATTCCCATTTTCGGACTGGGACAATTTCTGGTGGAAGTCGATGGCCCCGATGGAGTCGGGGCGGCCAAACGGGAATTCTCCTTTAACCTGCTCCTGATTTATATGGTAGGAGCTTTAGGGCTCCTGCTGGTGACCAGCCTGCTAGGGCTTCGTCGTTATTTAAGGCAGCGCGGCATGCAGATGCCTCGGGGAATCGTCTGGACCTGGGTCGGCTCGGGATCAGCACTGATACTGCTGCTGTTGTTGGGAAGTCTGTTACTTCCTCGTCCCTCGGTTCTTGCGAACTTTGGTCCTATGGCCAGTTTGACTGATGTTAAATTTGGGACAGACTATTACGACGATTCCGAAAGTATGTTCAAGCTGGGATACGGCGTTGATCGGGATGATCCCGATATCGATCCCAATCTAGAAATTGACGTACCGTTGCCTGAAGAAGAGGAAGAAGAGAAGGAGAAGGAACCTCCGCCCAAAAAAGAACTTCCCGAAACGGATGAAGAAGAACAGCAGGAGCCTCCTCCGGAAGAAGAGAAAGTAGAACCACCGGCCGAAGAGGAAGAGACTCTGTTAGCAGAGGTGACTCCTCCTCCCGAAAAGAAAAAGAGAGATCGGAGAGATAAGACGGAAGTGGAACCTCCTGTGACTCCGCCCGAGGAAACTCCGCCCGAGGAAACTCCACCTGAGGAAACTCCTCAAGCCGAAGAGCAACCCGAGCCTGAGGAACCTCCACAGCCCGAAGAACAAACAGATCCTGAATCGCCTGATCAGACTTCACCTGAATCGGAGGAGTCTGAAGATTCTTCCACTGAACCAAAACCCGAACCCGATGTAGAAACGGCCAGCTTTGACTGGATGACCCTGGGAATTTCCCTGCTCATTTTGTTAATACTCCTCGCGATCGGATATTTACTGTACCGGTATAACAGCAAGATCCGCGCCTTCCTGCAGAAGCTGTGGTTTATGCTGTTCGGTAAAAAGAAGAAAGAAGAAGAGGAAGAAGAGAGTGAGGAAGAGCTTGAAGTGGGTGATCGCATCTTGGTGCTGACTCCTCCTGAACCCCCACAACCATTCCGAACTTTCCATAATCCGTTCGAAGATGGAACAGCTGGCGAAAAGTCGAATGCAGACGTTGTCTGTTATACGTTCGACGCCCTCGAATCGTGGGCCTACGAGCACCAACAGGAACGCCCGCCGGAACAGACTCCGATGGAGTTCTGTTACGAGTTGGAACGTCAGAATGATCGGTTCGATAATTCCGCCAAACAGCTTTCCCGCTGGTATACCAGCTATGCTTATGCCGACCGGGAACCGGACGACAGCTGTCGCCCAGAGTTGGAACAAGTTTGGCAGGTGATGCTGAGGAAAGATGCGGAACCGGAACCCGTAGCGGAATTCGCTGAAGAAGACGATGGAGATACGGCAGAATTCCCTGTATCAAAAGAGTAACAGAGGTCTATTCCGTGGGGTTCACCCGTACAATAGATCCGGGAGAGTGTCCACGATTTGAGGCAGTTTGTATTGACGATCTAATTTTCATTGGCCACAATAAATATCAATATTGGCTGATATATTCTCCGACGACATTACCTACCTAACTTCTCCGCTGTGCTTCCTTCCGTTTGCGGCTACTCATTTTGGGCCATGGCCTCCAGGCGAATTCAACAGGAATCGCTGACTGAGCCTTGTTCTTCTGGCCTGATCTATTCAGTTGTACTTTCACCCGTCTGATTTTGTCTCCTGCAAGGAGCTGCGATTCATGTTTCGAATCGATGGTGGTCGAACTCCCGGTTATTGTGATGGTCTTACACGCCGAAATTTTCTCCAGCTGGGCGTCGCGGGAATGGGTTCGGTTGGAATGTCTCGCATCCTTCAGGCTAAAGCGGCAACGGAAGCAGCTGGAGGAACCGGGAAGAAAACGTCGGTCATATTGCTCTGGTTGGATGGTGGTCCGGGGCACCTCGATACCTACGATATGAAGCCGGAAGCGCCGAGCGAGTTCCGCGGAATCTGGAATCCAATTCCGACGAATGTACCCGGCTTCGAGATGACGGAACTCTTTCCGCTGCAGGCAAAAATCGCAGACAAGTTTTCCATCGTCCGTTCGTTGCAACACGGTACGGGAGACCATTTCGCAGGCGCTCACCGTATGCTGACGACTTATCCAGGCACCGTGAGCGGAGCGAATAAAGATATTCAGAATCCATCGATCGGCTCCGTGGCTGCCCGCATGGTGGGTGCGCGGAATCCAGGAATGCCTCCCTATGTTGCTGTCCCCTATGCTGCCAGTGTCGGTTTACGGCCCGGTTACTTTGGTTCAACTTATGTTGGCGACCAGTACAATCCATTTGATACAGGTTCTGACCCAAATAAAGAAGGTTTTAAAGTTCAGAATCTAAATGTGACGAAGTCGTTGTCTCTCGAGAGATTGGAAGATCGCCGACACCTGCAGAAAACTTTAGACAACATGCAGCGCAAGGTCGATCAGTCCGGTATGTTAGCGGCAATGGACGAGTTTGATCAGCAGGCGTTTAATCTCGTTACGGGTCCGCGGGCACGCGAAGCGTTTGATATCGACAGCGAAGATCCGACTTTGCGGGACAAATACGGTCGCAACAGCTTTGGTCAAAGCGTGTTATTGGCCCGCCGACTGGTCGAAGCGGGGACTACTTTTGTCACTTGTCACTTCGGTGGTTGGGACCATCACTGGGATTTACAGAAGGGGATGGATAACTACCTCCCCCGTGTAGACTCGGCCGTCAGTGCGTTATTTAACGACCTGACAGATCGCGGTTTGTACGACGACGTTCTCGTAGTGATGTGTGGAGAATTCAGCCGCACGCCTCGAATGAACAACGGCGGAAATGGTGGCCCTGCCTTAAGCATGGGAACGCCAGGCCGCGACCACTGGGGGAACGCGATGTTCTGCCTGATGGGTGGTGGCGGAGTTCGCGGCGGTCAGCTCATCGGAGCAACCGACCGCAAAGGGGAACGACCAATTGAACGTGTCGTTGGACCGGGAGACATTCACCATACGATTTACCGCGTGCTGGGTATCGACCCCTCGGTCGCATTCCTCGACCATTCTGGTCGACCGGTGTATTCAATCGGTCATGGCGACGTCATCGACGAACTTCTGTAAGAGGTAACGATCACCCAGTCGAGTTCAATGCTTACTCGGTAAGTTACGCTTCGCGAGCGAAACGGTAGCCAACACCTCGGACCGTTTCGACGAGATCCGCTTTGTCTTCCAGCTTTTGGCGTAGCGAGCGGATGTGAACGTCGATGGTTCGTTCCAGGGAGTTAGCATCAACACCTCGCGAGGTGTCCAGCAGTTCGTAACGGCTGAAGGGGCGACCGGGGTGGCTAGCCAGCATCCAGAGCAGTTTGAACTCGGTTAGTGTCAGGTTTAGTTCTTTGCCGTCCGCACAGGCGGTGTGGTGCAGGCGATCGATTTCGATGCCGTGGCACTTAATGACATCCTGAGTTTCTGTTTCCCGTGCTGGTTGACGCAGGTGTGCTTTGATGCGATGGATCAGAGGTTTCAATTTGAATGGTTTGGTGACGTAGTCATCAGCACCCATGTTGAAACCGATCACCTCGTCCAGCTCTTCGCTTTTGGCGGTGAGCATCATGATGCGGATGTTTTCAGTCTTCGGATTGTTCCGCAGATGGCGACAGATTTGCAGTCCATCCATGCCGGGAAGCATCAAGTCGAGTAGAATGAGGTCAGGCAATTTCTGCTGAGCCAGTTCCAGTCCCATCTGTCCGTCACGGGCAGAAAGAACTTCGTACCCCTCATTCTTCAAATTGTAGGTCAAAACATCTGCGAGCGAGGCTTCGTCTTCAATAATCAGGATTCGTTCACGGGCCATGGAAGGAGTGTCTCTCGAATCGTTTAGATGATGAGGCACGGTCAATGAAACCGCAGGTTGGTGATCGACGGTCACAGTCACTTTGATTAACTCCATTGTTTCAGGACAGAATTGTATCAGGACAGAGGGTTAAGAATACTGTCAGGCAGGAATAGAAACGGATGTTTCGCAGACGATTCAATTGGGGGAGCAGTCAGGGGAAACTGGTTATGTTGTCTATAACTGGAATGATTACCTTCTGGGAGCGTAACGGAGAGGTATGAAGAAATTGTTAACTGAGGGGAGATATTTCCTGAAATCGTCCGTCAGTATTGCTGGTCGTCAATAACGACGGGGAAGGTGACCCGGAAGGTGCTACCTTTGTTGATCTTGCTCTCCAGTTCCAAACTGGCACCAAAGACCTGGGAGAGATGTTTGACGATGGAGAGCCCGAGTCCCGTTCCGCCCAATTCGCGTGAGCGGGCCTTGTCGACGCGGTAAAATCGCTCAAAAACACGAGCCTGATATTCCATGGGAATTCCCGGTCCGGTGTCGGTGACTTCGACTGTAACCTCATTGCCATCTGGAGAGTTATTCTGGTAACTGCGTACGGTAACAGTGCCATTTTGAGGACTGTATTTGATGGCGTTGTCAATTAAGTTTTCGAAGATAGTTCGCAGCCCTTCGGCGTCGGCCAGCACAAGGGGATTCGCCGTGTTGCAGTCGAACTTCAGTTCGACGTTTTTCGCTTCCGCCTGGGGAGCGAGTGCGGTCAGGCAGGTGTTGATCGATTGTTCGAGATGAACCTCGTGGATTTCAAAGACATCCGTGCTCGATTCAATTCGCGAAATCTGCATCATGTCCAGAATCAAATCGTGCAGGCGTTCGGTATGTTGCAGGATATTGTTCAGAAACACCGTGTTATGTTCCGGGTCGTTCAAGGCTCCGTTTAATAAGGTTTCTGCGTAAGCTTGAATGGCGGCTAATGGTGTTTTTAATTCATGAGAAACATTCGAAAAGAATTCGGTCCGCATGTTCTCTAACTGACGCAGTTCGGAAATGTCGTGCAGTACTATCAGGACACCGGGAGCGGTCTCACCCGGCAGAGGAGTACCGAAGGCGGCGACGGTTGCTTGGGACTGGTTCAATTTGAATTCCAGTGAGGTCTGGCAGTACCCAGTCAGAACCGTGTTGACTAGTTCCTGGATTTGAGGAATTCGGATTAACTCGAGGTAGATACGACCCGTCACATCGGTGGTGGGTAAGGGAAGCAGTTTCTGAGCGGCCCGATTCGCAAAGATGATTTTACGTTCCGAATCGATGGCAAAGACCCCTTCCACCATACTGCCCAGTACGGCGGCCAGCCGCTCGCTATTTTCAGCCAGTTCTCGGCTTTTCAGCTGTAGTTCTTCAAACCGGGCCGCCGAGTTGCGACT
This sequence comes from Polystyrenella longa, assembly GCF_007750395.1. Lineage (GTDB taxonomy): Bacteria > Planctomycetota > Planctomycetia > Planctomycetales > Planctomycetaceae > Polystyrenella > Polystyrenella longa. The sequence goes on from NZ_CP036281.1 coordinate 354,621, forward strand.
CATCGCGTTAAAGGTCGCGCCGAGAAGTCCAAGTTCATCGCGACTGGTGATGTCGACTTCCTGACGGAGCTTGCCAGAGGTAATTGCTTCGGCAGCTTCGGTGATTTCCTGCAGAGGTTTGAGAATGCGTCCGACCATGATGTAAGTGAAGAACAGCGAAATCAGGCTGCAGATCGTCGCTGTTAACCAGATGACCTTTTGGAAAGAAGTGACCTGCCCATCGACACGGTCTACCGGTAACGATACCCGTACCACGCCCAGTGGCTTGCCTGCCGGACCAACACGTTGGGAAACATAACGCAAACTCTTGTTGAGCGTATCGCTGTAGCGTTCAGAGAAACCGATCCCCCTGTTCATCGCCTCACGAACTTCTTCGCGATTATTGTGCAGGTCCATCGCCTCATAATCTTCTGCCGAGTCGCCCAGCACATATCCATTCGCGTCAATCAGGGTAATTCGGGTACCGGTTTCCTGTTGCAGCGACTTCAGTTGTTGTTGTATTTCCGAGCTCGGAGGCTCCCGAAAGGCGGATTCCATCTGATCGGTTAGTAATGTCGCGCTGTTTTGTAACCTCTCGTCAATCATGCTGTGAATGATTTCGCTCTGCCGAAAGGCGAGAATCCAGATCACCACTCCGGCTGAGATCAGGGTAATGGCAGTGGTGACCGAGAAAATCTTCCAGAACAATCGTGAGGATAGCATGAGTGGGATGGGTCGTGTGAAAGGGGGCACGAATGATAACGGCATCGCGAATATTGCGTTAGCTGATTTCAGAACTGAACCGACATCGTTGACGAAGGCGGCATCCAATCCTCGCCTAATTCACTTGGACCTGACAATCGCCGTTTGGTTTGTTAACCAGAAATTCACTCAGAAATTCATTCAGATTTCGGAGATGGTTGCGGACGCGGATCGGGAAGGCGAAAAGATTGGTCGGTGTCGGCGCTCGATTTGGGTAGCGAGGAATTATGAACGGTCGTTCCGTCCAGAACGTCGGTCTGCTTAAGATGATCAGCTTCTGCGGCACTTTTCGGTGGTTGCTCTGACAGAAAGAGTTGCATCGTCATGGACCCGATTCTGATTTGATCGTCCGGTACCAGAACGACGTCACTTTTAATCTGCCGTCCATTGACGAAGGTGCCATTGCGACTGCCCAGGTCACGAACCCGATAAGTAATGCCGTCGAAGCGAATAACGCAGTGATGCCGGCTGATCTGATCGTCCTGCGGGCGAAAGTGACAGTCCCGTTCCCTGCCGATGATGCACTTTGTTCCTGGCAAGGGGATATGCACACCAGCGTGCGCTCCCGATTTAATAATCAGTTCCGCCTGTAGCATCTGAGGTGGACCTCCTCGTGTTTGGGGACCATCGAGGTTAGAAATTGTATGCGGAACCCCTGAAAGTGACCCCCGAACCATTTCTTGGTTCAATTTCAGCCTCGTCTTGCAGGCTCAAGGACAGGCGGCCCCCGTTTCTATTATCGGGTTTCTGTCTGGTGGTCACTTTTTTCGTTCCGTATGTTTCATTTTAAGATTGAAACTATGTAAGAGCAATTCAATTTCTCGCTGGCTATTCCGCAAGTCGTCGGAGGTCGGCAATATCAAAATGCTGCAGCAGACCAAAACAGAATATTTCCGGAGCCTGCGAGACTTGCATGTTATTGACGAAGATCTCTTTCAGCGTTTCAAACGAGTCGTCGGTGGTTAGCTGATCCACCAACGTCGGGGCGAGGGCAGCGGTGGTGAGGGCGACGAGGGAAGAACGGGGACCGACAGAATGCAGATGCAAAGGTGTGTCCTTCGCTGTATCTCGCGCCCATTTGATGGCACCCATTAACTGGCCGGATTGAATTCCCAGAGGACGTTCCCCCACACTGGAGACCAGCAAGGCGTACAACCCTGGACGTTGTGTTATTTTGGAATGGCCGAAGTAGAATGGATCGACAACCAGTACCCGATTTCCATCGGACAGGTGGGATTCGACCTGTGCCGCCAGTGAAGTTGAACCCAGTTCTGAGAGTAGCAACACCGTTGCTTTCGCGTTCTCTGTCGGGAATTCAATGACGGGAACGGTCCATTCGCTACCGAAATTTAAGTGCCAGTAGATGGCAGCTCGTTCGTCGACAGTCGATTGCTCGACTTGAGTCCCGCTGTAAGGGTAGTCGTGAAACTTGATGACTTCGGCCAACCGGACGCGTTCACCGTCGACGTCGAGCGTTGGATCCTTTTGAGGCAAGTCCGCAGCAAGATCTTGTGCGAGGATGTTGAAGTCTCGGTTGTTCTCTGGTACCGGTACAATTAGATCGGCTTTGGAATGAAGTTCTGCGGCGCATTCTATTTCCACGGCGGAGTAACTACTGTCCTCGGGATAAAAGAAGTTACCAAACATTGCATACAATTGCTCGCGATTATCCCGGTCGAAATTATGGGTTCCCGGAACGATGTTAATGTGGCTCCGCAAGTTTTCGCCTTTGCCATACAGCTGATAAAGAGGTCTCGCGACTTGCAGCAGTGGGGGCAGTGCGTGCGAGGCTTTGAAACAGCATTGATCCTGATCGTTGTTGGTTAATAATGTCGGTCGCGGAGCACGCATCGCTGTCAAGTGCAGGTAGTCGGCGATGGAAGCCATGTCGGTGGGAGTCTGTTCCGAATCGCCCAGATCCGAAGGAGCGTCAACACGAGTGAAGAAGCTGGAGTAACCGGCTACGGGGTTTGAGAGGGTAACTCGTTCGTCGAGGGAACTGATGTAAATCGTCTGCCATCCCCCTCCCGACAAACCGGCCACGGCGACCCTTTCGGGATCGGTATGTTCATGGTTGAGGAGAATGTCGAGTCCCCGTTTCATCGAGAGATAGAAAGGGGCGAGTCCGCTTGTACCGCACAGGTCGATCTGGTTCATCCGGTAGTGCCCAAACCCGACTGTGTTCAATTGACCCATACCGACCCACTCGATGTTCAACGCCAACATGCCTCGCTTGGCCTGGTTGATACAGCGGATCTGTTTGTATTCTGCCGCCTTGCCCAGGTCCCCTTCGTGACCATTCACGTTCATCACGACGGGGACTTTGCCTTCGAGTTTATTGGGCACATAGAGCAGCGCGGGGATCCACATCCCGGGAAGGGCTTCGTAGCGTAGTTTCTGGATTGTGTACTCCGGGCCACCTTCGATACTGTCGAGCCATTCGACTTGAAAGTCGGCGTCTCGCCACTCGGCCGCTTTACCTCGAAATACGACTTTGGAGAGGACTTCTTCCCGCAGGTGATCCCGGTATTCTTCCCAGGCGGCGATGTTGTCGATTTGCGGAAAGGGAGTGATGCGACTGCGGGTAAACTGTTTGACTTCGGCGAGGGGCAGGTTCGCATCGAAAGTCTGTTTGCTTAAGAGTTGTTCGACGGGACTGGGCTTAACCTCAGGTTGTTCGTCGGCGAAAACCGCTCCAGAAAACAGCGACAGGAAAACCAGCATCAACAGGGGGTATCGCGCAGGCATGGGTCTCTCCAGAACGAGGACGAGCTGAAAGAAAAGCAGGGATGGGACTCATTCCGCAATGCGATGAGGGCAAACATTGATCGTTCGGCGATCTGCAGCTGCATACACTCAGCGCGCGAGGTATTTATTGGGATCAAATACCAGCGTGGGAATGAGAATCCAATCAGTCCAGCGTAATAGAGACTCGTCAGAGATGCAATTCGGTCGTCGACAGGAGATTGTCCCATTGACAGGACGGGCTGTCACTGTCGATGGGACACTGCGATCCTTGTGTCAGGCGATTTTGCGGATGATGGGGGCGGGACCGGAGTCGCCCCCGATGAGTTCGCCGATGGTATCCAGCTTTTCGAGGATATCGTGTTGCTCGCGGAGTAACTTTTTGAAGGTGGTTTCCGCCCCTTTGGGGCTGGGAGCTTCGGATTTCGCGAATGATTGAACCTGATCGCACAGGTCTTCGACCAATTCGGACAGCTCTTCGACGAGGTAATGCAGTTCCTGTTCAATTGCCGGACTTTTTGTGGCAGCGACAGGCTCAACCTGATGCAGCGGGATGGTCGCCGGCGAAATTTTGCGGGCTTCTTCCTCAGAGACCTTTTTGACTGCCTTGAGCAAGTTCTGCAATCCGGACTTATGCTGTGTATCGAACTCTTCGACCTGTTGTTCTTCCTGTTCGAGCAATTCGATCAATTCGGCGGCTGTCAGTTCATTGAGTGGTTTTTGCATCAGGTTCTCCCGCTCCCGGACAGGCGTGGGCCTTCCAGGATTTGGTGACGTAGAGTTTTCAGGGTTCGAACATATCGAGGCAACGGGTGCTTCGGTGGAGGCCACAACAGGTGCAGCAGGCATCGGAACGGCAGACGTGGGTGCAGCGTTGGTCGCCATTGATATAGTGGCGGGCTGAGACGTGGTCGCAGGTTCCGCCATGGCGGCAGAGGAAGAGATCGCGCGTACGATCGTCCGCAAGCCAATATGAAGTGTGTCTTTATCAGAGAAATCGATCGGCTCGCCCGTCTTGCCATCGTTCAGCTGGCCATTGACCAACACGAGAGGAATGGCGACCGTCGGTGTCAGCCGAGGTCGGTTTTCACCATCCCAGCTGATGGTGCAGTGCAGCAACGGAAGTTCGGCGATCTGAATTTCACAAGAGGGATCGGAACCAATCTTCACAGGGCTTCCCGGTTTCAGCGACGCAGATAGTTCGCGCGCATAGGAAAAGACTCGCAAGTGCAGGTGAGTGCCGGGCGAGTAGGGAGCCTGCTGATTCGAGGTAAGATCGTCCATGATATTTGAGTGTCCTCACCACCGTGTGAGGAATAGCTGACCTGTTTTTTAAGGCCAGTTTCAGTCAGTCGACTGGAGTTCAGAGAACTAGGATTGGGTCAAACAGCTGTTTAATCAAAAATCGACCCATCTCCCATGTGGGAATTACTCAAAATCCGTTAACAGGAAAAGAGCAGTCGAAATAAAATCGACCGTAAACGGATTTGAACTCACGAAAAACGATTTGTTCAGTGGTCCATTCGCCGCAGGTGTATGCAGTTGAGAGGGAGGGAGTGCCTAATAGCGAATCTCACATCTTGGTAGACGCTCTCGCAATTTCAGGACGTGCTCTCGATTAATTCGCGTGTGATGCACCGAAAGTTCTCTCAGGTGCGTTAACTCCGCGAGCAGGTCAATGTGCGTGTTGTTAATTTCGGTCTCTTCAAAAATAATCGATCGAATTCGAGGCAATCTTTTAAGGGCTCTCAGGATGTCAGGGGTGATATCAGTCCCCGTCAGGTTCAGCTCCTGGAGTGATCGAAGCGGAGTCAGACTGCGAATTGTCTGCTCGTTTATTTTGGCATCGGCCAGGCCGAGAGCATAGAGTTCTCGATGCTTCGCAAGTGGTTTCCAGTCATCGGAGGTCGCCTGTGTTAAATCGGCTCCTCCTAGACTCAACTCGACTAATTCAGGAAGGTAACCGAGTACTTTCAAACTGTCGGAAGTGATTTGTGAATCCGCAAAATAGAGTCGCGTCAGGGTGGGGTATTGATCTTCTTTAATTAACGATTGCATTAAGGCGTCAGTGACAGGGAGTCCTGCCAGGTTCAATGTATGGAGTCGAGGATAGCGTTGAAGAAATCGAAGTCCATCGTCAGTGACTTTGGTATTACTGAGGTCGAGTTCTTCCAGCCTCGACCAATTTCCGACGATTCGCATTGCATCATCTTCGAGCAGGCTCCCTGCCGCGTTAAAGGATTCGATCTTTCGGCAGTCCTTCAGTAATGCCATAGAGCGTCCAGAGAAAGTATTGGTGACCGGTTTCGGGGGTTCATCTTTCCAGGAATAAATTATGGAATTGCCAGAAACGTCGAGTCTTTTCAGGGCCGAGAGATCCAAGTGGAATGATAATTTCTCTAAGGCGGCATCGCGACGAATATCTAATGAGATCGGGTGAAGCAAATAGTTTTGAATGAAGGTGTGGCTACCTAGAGTCCTCACGAGAAAAGAGGACGAAGTCACGCCAAAACTGAGGGCTATATCTTGCTGTTTGTTGCTGTATAGACCACAACCTTCGTACTCGAAAAAAGAATTGACGAACTGCATGTCTTGCCGAACGTAATGGTAGTGATTGATGAACCACAAGTGGTACACCATCAACGTTATCGGCAAGAAGGAGGCGAACGCCACGAGTATCTTTTTTTTGAGCAACCATTGTGAAGGTGACATGGGTGGCTAATCTCATCTTTCGTATGTCGTCAATCAGTCCGTTTTAAGAGAGACCTTCGGTTGGTCGACGGCGCCGTACTTAATGAGCGCTGTCAGCGGGTAAAGGCTGCCACTGAAGGTGACGTAATGCCATTCATCGGTGTTAAGGGAACGGGTCCACCAGCGGCCTGATTCCCGTTGATTCGTGAGCAACCAGTTTAACCCTTTTTGAACGCGAGGATCGCTGGCCGGCACGCCCGCTTCCTGTAGAACGAGCAGAGCGAGTCCCGATTGGTGTCCGTCACTGGCCGAACGCTGTTCGTCAGTCTCGGCATTGAGTCGTTCGGCACGATTCCCTTTTCCCCATTTCTCCGGTTGTGAGAACGAACGAACGGACCAACCGCCATCGTCGTTCTGATGACTCAAGAGAAGTTCAATCAATTCCTTCTGTTTGGCTTCTTCGAGCAAGCCCGGGTATCGGGCCGAACTCCAGAGCAACAGGACGCGACCATAATCGTGAGGGGGTTCGGTCCCACTCATATAGCTTTTGAGTTTTGTAATTCGAGTTTGCAGTTCGGAGTCATCTTTCACTGATTCCAACCAGCCCGGAGCGGTGGCGGTCGCGATCGTTGCGACGGAAGCGATCTGGTAGGGACTCGATTCCAGTGGAGGCCAGCAATCGGCGGAGGTCCAAGTGCCGTTCTCTTCTTCGATCTCGAACATGAACCGTAACGCTTCGTCCGTTTCGGGAGAGAGTTCGCCCGTGACATGTTTATCCCACTCGGCCAGTCCAGCCGCGAGATAAACCACCGTGGCGGCGTTGGCACCGATTCTCAATTCTTTGCGGCTCATCTGTTTGTAATCGGCCAGTTCCGAAACAAAGAAGTCTCGCATTTCAGTTTTCGGTTTGCCCAGCAATTCTGACAGCGAAGGCCGGAGAACCATATACGAGCCGGTTGTATGACAACTGACACATCCATGGCTATTGGTCCAGGCGGTCGCCCCTTGGTCGAGATAGCCGGCCGCTTTCTCCAGCGAAAACTCCTTACGGATTGGTTCATCAGCCGAAGCAGGAGGAATCGTAATGCCTTCGAACTCGTACTGAGGTACTTTCTCTTCTTCCTCTGCAGCACTGGCATTGTTCAGCAGGAAGGGGCAGAAGGTAATCGTCAGCAGCAGACAGAATCGGGGCAAGATCATAAGAAGGGCTTTCCAGATGTGGAACGACGAAAGGATTACTCTCCACGATACGCTTCGCTGAACGAAAGTTCAAACGAAAACGCCCCAGGTTCGTGCGAGAGTCGGTATTCATCAGAACTCGGTCGGGTCTTCGCCGGGTGGATAAACGGTGATGTGTAACCACGTCTCGACGGGGCGAAGCAGGGCGTTGCCTTCTTCCAATCGATACTCAATGGGCGATCCGGCCTGCTCTGGTTTTCCGGAGGCGACATCCCGGTTGCGAGGGACTTCCTCCAGGTACTGAGGAACAAGTTCCTCAAGACGGTCGGGGAAGTGCCCCTGTTCGCGGTGGTACAGGTGCAAGGCGACCATGCAGGTGGCCAGTTCTCGACGTGTATGGTCGCGGTCGGAGGCGATGAGGTATTGACGAATCGCAGGCAGAACGAGGTTGAACGTTCCTTGAGTAAAAGAGAGGCGATGGTAGGCCGAAACGAGATCCTGACTCTCGCTGTCACCGAAGTAGTTGAGATGACATTGCATCGCAGAGGAATTTGGTTCCAGCCAGGCGGATAGATTGAATGAAAAACATTCGTGGTCGAATACTGCTGGACGTTCCCACGTCGGCCGGTCGACAGCGTCGAACCAATTGTTAAAGATTCGATTTAGAACCCGCCTTGAGATTTCGTCTTCACGCGTAATCGAGTTCATGATCGGTTTCTTACTCGTATTTTCCTCCAGCAGATTCCGCATCAGAAAATATTCCGACTTCAATCCATCCGAGACAGGAGGACAAGCCACGTTAAAATCTTTGAGGGACTTCAGCAAGGACCTTAACTCTTCGGCTGACCACGATTCCTGTAGCAGCAGATGCGGAAGATTCTGCCAGTAGACGCTGTAAGAGGCGATTGCACACAATTGGGAAATCATCACGCCATCGCGAAAGTGGAGGTTGATGTTGAGTAACTGTCGCTGCAACTCCAGGGCCTCGGTCGTTTGCCCTTCCCGTAATTGCGCTCTCATTCGCGAGATGATCAATCCATTGAACGTGCGGGAACTCTGCGACACATCGAGGAGCGAATCGATCGAGAGCTCGCGGGGATGAACTTCATATCCCTGGGGCATCTCGCTGGTATTCAACCAGAGATCGAGCGCAGCGTCTGTCGAGGAAATATATTCCTGCTGCCGAGGAGACCGCTTTTCTTTGTAAACCGCACCGGTAGCTCTCACCGATTTGAATTTCGGATCTCTTTCTACCTCGATTAATAAATCACTCGCTTCCCGCAGAACATCAAAGGCGTTGTTCTCTATGCCATCATACTGCTGAAGATACCCCTCCACATCGAACGGTTCCCCGACATCAGGGATCGTATTCAACCGCCAGCTTCGCCAGCAGAAAATCGCGACGACGAAGAACAGGGTCATCGCTAACCCAAGCAACAGGATGTTGCGGAGAAGCTTACGGTTGGGGAGGTGTTTCAGGAGAGTTCTCATACTGAAATATTGGGCATAGCCCAACTCCTAAAGATCGCTACCAGGAGGAGTGATTGTCGCTGCGTAATGTTTGTCGTGTGGCTTCAATGAAGCGGTATCATTTTCTAATGAGTATTCAACCGGGGTGCCGTCATTATAGTTCAGCGGGACGGATCGCAGATATTTCGGGACCAATTCATTCAAGGTTTCGGGGAATTGGTCATGGTCTCGATAATACAGGTGCAATGCGAGACGGGTTAAATAGAGTTCTTCTTTCATCTGGCTTCTTTTCCATGCGTTCAGAAGCGATTCCAGTGTATTGCTAATGAGAAGATTGAGTCGAATTTGCTGGGGATAAGAAGGGATTTTCCAATAGTCAGTGATCTGGTCTGAGTTCGAGTCATCGAAGTACTCGAATTCTATTTCTGTTGTCATTCCCTCTTTGATTTCATTGATCGAACTTGGGGGCACGAAAATATCAAGGTGAAAAGTCTTGATGGGAGGTCGTTCGCTGGCTGGGAGATCACAATATCTTAGCCAGTTCGCGAAGAGTAGATTGAGCAATCGACGAGTCGATTCGTCTTCATCGAGGATCCTTTGAGCTAAAACGGATTCGCTAACGGCGTAATATTCGATCAGAGCGGGGGCTGCCAGGTACTGATATTTGAAATAGGTGGACACAGGAGGCTGGCGATCCTGGTGCCTCTCTAAGGCTGATTTCAGTTTCCATAAATGAGAAACAGGTATGTCCTGTTGATTGAGAAATATTCCTAATCTGTCACCAATCACCACCGAGAGACTTGCTGTTGATGTTAGATAGTTCATTACATCATCATGGAGATAGGCTGAGTTTGTCGACAGAAAGTTAATGTACAACTTCTGTTGCTGGTCGAAATCGCTCCGTTCGATGGCATCGAGCAGACTCATTTCCGTTAACCGGGCGAGATCACGCTGAGCAAGTCTGACTCTGTCGTGGTTGAATATGTTGTCGTAATAGACATCTAGTGAACGAAGAAGTCCCGGTCTCAGTTCTCCGACTCGGAACCAATCAGTCAGTATTGTTTGCGCATTACGGACATCCGTCTTAATGACAGGATCGGCAGCTTTCCAGGTCGGTACTTGAACGGTGTCATTGTAATAGCTGAACCACACATCCTCGTGCTTTTGGCAGAGAGCGTCCCATTGCTTACTCGCTTCAATCGTAATCCGCGCAATCTCTTCTCCGTCCCCTGTTTGATTCTTAAACGCCGCCACATCAAACGGTTCCCCGACATCGGGAATCGAATGCACCCGCCAGCTTCGCCAGCAGTAAAAACTGACAGTGACGAACACAGTGACAAACAGGAGTCCGGCGAACAGGATCTTGAGGAATCGGCTTTTGTAGAGCTTGGAAAGCACCGTTTCTGTCCTGTGAATGGAGGAGGGCGAAAAGTTTAGCATATCGTACCATGAAGAGACCCGTTGAGGCAAATGCGTTTTGGGTGTTGGGTTGTCTTCCCTTAGTTGGACGATATGATGAACAGTTCATGAAGAAACCGGCCGCGAACGCCGGATTTGCCTGCATTGAACTGGTGCGTTTGTGCAGTTCCTGACCCCCATTCCGACTCGATAGACGGCCTCTGTATGTCCGATCGCTCTCCCAACTACTCCGGTCCGCGGGCTCTTTCATTTCAGGCTCCGCAGGGGGACTTGGCAGTTCTCACTGGCTCGGGAAACCCGATGCTGTCACAGGCGATTGCCAATGAACTAGGCGTCCGGTTGACCCCTTGCACGGCCCAGGTCTTCAGTGAGGGAAACGTCTTTGTGCGGATTCTGGAGAATGTCCGCGGGAAAGATGCCTTCATCATTCAAGGGGTGCATAATCCGGTCAACGACAACTTCATGGAGTTACTCTTCTGGATCGATGCCCTGAAGCGGGCGAGTGCACAGCAGGTGACGGCCGTGATTCCTTTTTTCAGTTACGCCAAGGGAGATAAAAAAGACGAACCCCGCGTCTCGATTCGTGCCCGCGTCTGTGCCGATGCCCTCGAGGCGGCAGGCGCCGACCGCGTGCTGACGATGGATTTGCATAGCCCTCAGATTCAGGGGTTCTTCAGTATCCCGGTGGATCACCTGTATGCTCGCCAGGTGGTGAGCGAACATATTAAATCGTTGAAGATTCCGGACCTCGTTGTTTGCAGCCCGGACATTGGATTCGCCAAAGATGCCTCGGCTTATGCGAACTTGCTGCACGTACCGGTGGTCATTGGGAACAAGCAGCGTAAAGACCACAGCGAAAGTGCTGAAGTTTTGGAAGTGATTGGTCAGGTTGACGGAAAGAATGTCCTGATGGTGGACGACTTCACCACGACGGCCGGTTCGCTTTGCAGTATGGCGGAGCTGTTAAAATCGCGCGGCGCAAATGATGTCTACGCCGCGGTCAGCCACGGTGTTCTCTCTAAGGGAGCTGGCCCTCGCATCGCCGAGAGCGTCATCAAAAAGATGTTCATCACGGACACCATCGAAACGCCCGCCGATCCCCTTCCCGATAAGGTCCAGGTGATTTCCGTCTCGAAACTCTTCGCCCAGGCGATCCGCTCAATTCACGACCGCACGAGTGTGAGTATGTTGTTCCCTGATACGAAACCCGTTGATTAGCTATTGGGCTAAAACGAAACCGGGCCACCCCTGTTGAGGTACTCCTGTTAGGCATCAGGATAATTTCCTTTCCCTTGCTTGTTTAATCGAAATCCTGAACCACGCAGACTTGATGATCGCCCCCTGAAGTGGACAATGGCTATCCCTGCGTCTTATTCGCGTATTTCTTAATGGAGTGACAGTAGATCCGGCATGCCACCAGCGACTAAAAAACTGACGCCGATGATGGAGCGTTATCTGGAAGTGAAACGGGAGCATCCCGGTTCGATCCTGCTTTTTCGCATGGGGGACTTCTACGAGCTCTTTTATGAAGATGCGGAAATCGCGGCCCGAGTCCTGGGACTCACACTGACAAGTCGCGACAAGGGAACGGCCAACCCGATTCCGATGGCCGGTTTCCCTTATCATGCACTGCAGAACTATTTGCAGAAGTTGATCCAATCCGGCCACCGTGCTGCGATTTGCGATCAGGTGGAAGATCCCAAACAGGCAAAGGGACTGGTACGGCGGGAAGTGACGCAGATCATTACTCCCGGAACACTCACCGACGAAAATCTGCTCGACCCTCGGCGAAATAATTTCCTGGCGGCGATTGCACTTGATAAACAGGTCGCAGGTCTTTCCTGGCTCGATGTCTCGACGGGACGATTCTTTGTGACCGAGGTGGAATCGGAATTCCTCAACGACGAACTGGCACGACTGCAACCAGCTGAATGCCTGGTCTGTGAAAGCGAACATGACCGGGACGAATTGACCGGTCTGCGTGAGAGTGAAATCCCCATCACCAAACGGGCCCCCTGGTGTTTTGTCGCGGAGGAATGCCACCGGCTGTTGCTGGAACATTTCGAGGTGCAAACCCTCGAAGGGTTTGACCTGGATTCCGACCAGAACTCGCTGGGGATCGTGGCTGCCGGAGCACTGCTTGAATACGTTCATGAAACGCAGAAACGGGCGATTCCGCATATCCTGCGATTGGAACCCTACCGGCGCGGGAACAGTCTGCTGATTGATGAGACGACTCGCCGCAGTCTGGAACTGACTCAGAAGATGCGGGACGGAAGCCGCAATCAGACGTTGCTTTCGGTCATCGACGAAACGGTCTCGCCGATGGGAGCCCGATTGCTGTCGGAATGGTTGTCGAACCCGCTCATGGAAATCCCCCGCATCGTCAAACGACATGAGGCTGTGGAAGAGCTGGTACAGAACACGGTACTTGCCCGCGAGATTCGTGACGAACTCAAACAGACTTACGATCTCCAGCGGTTGACGGGCCGCATCGCTACGGGTCGGGCCAACCCCCGGGACCTCGTTTTTCTTGCGAGGACATTAGCCGTGCTTCCCAAGGTGAAAGCGAAGCTGTCGGAACGCTCCTCCGCGTTACTGAACGAGCTTGAAGCGAATATCGATCTCTGCGAGGACGTACGGTCAGACATAGAATCCCAGATCGTCGACGAACCTCCGTTGCTGCTTACGGATGGGGGAGTCATTCGCGATGGCATCAATGAACAGCTCGACGAATACCGCGAACTGGCTCGGGGTGGAAAACAGTGGCTGGCCAAATATCAGACCGAGGAGAGCGAACGCACGGGCATTACCAATCTCAAGATTGGCTTTAATAGAGTCTTCGGTTATTACCTCGAAGTTACCGCTGCCCATAAAGACAAAGTTCCCGAAGAATACATTCGCAAACAGACGCTTAAAAATCAGGAACGGTATATTACCCCGCAGCTGAAAGAGTATGAAGACAAAGTACTCCGCGCCGAAGAACGGGCCGTTGATCTCGAACAGCAAATGTTTCAGGCTGTGCGTGATCGGGTTGCTGAGGAGATTAACCGGTTGCAGCAGGACGCAGATATCCTCGCTCAGATCGATGTACTTGCGGCACTTTCGGTCGTGGCGGTGCAGCAGGGGTACTGTCGACCTGAAATGTGCGAAGAACCAATACTCGACATTCGCGAAGGGAGACATCCGGTACTGGATAAGATTCAACCCTCTGGTGAATTCGTCCCGAACGATACCCGGCTCGGTGGTAGCACTGGTCTCATTCAGTTGATTACTGGCCCGAATATGGCGGGTAAGAGTACTTACATTCGCCAAGCCGCCTTGATTACGATCCTCGCGCAGATGGGTTCGTTTGTTCCCGCCAGCGAAGCCCGGATTGGCATCGCGGATCGTGTCTTTGCGCGAGTCGGTGCCAGCGACGAACTCGGCAAGGGGCAATCGACCTTCATGGTGGAGATGACCGAGACCGCCCGCATTCTAAACTCGGCAACGCCGCAGAGCCTGGTTATCCTCGATGAAATCGGTCGAGGAACAAGTACCTATGACGGCATTTCCCTTGCGTGGGCGGTGACGGAATACCTGCACGACGTCTGTCATTCGCGGACTCTCTTCGCCACGCACTATCACGAGTTAACAGAGCTACCTGAGCGTCTGAAAGAAACGTCCAACTGGAACGTGGCTGTGCGGGAAGAGGAAGAGCAAATTATCTTTCTGCATAAAATCGTCGAAGGAAGTGCGGACAAAAGCTACGGAATCCATGTTGCCCGTTTAGCCGGTATTCCACCACAGGTGGTGCAGCGATCACAGGTGATTCTGGATACGCTTGAAGCGGATCATGTGGGGGGACAGAATAAACAAAAAATCCCCGCTCGTCCCACTCGTCAGGCTGCTCGACAACAGATGTCACTCTTTGAGTCGGAGCCTCACCCACTCCTCAATAAAATCAAAGAACTCGACCTCGACGGCATGACCCCCCGCGCCGCACTCGATGAACTGTATCGACTGCGGAAGGAACTGGGGGAGTAGAGGTCTTCCTGTCTCTCGGCTCTCCCTGGGCCACTCTTTATGCTGTGACGTATTTGGTGGGGTCGGGTAGGCCGGCATCGGCGAAGCCTTTGCGGCGGAGTTGGCAGGAGTCGCAATGACCACAGGCGAGTCCACCGGGTGCCGGGTCGTAGCAACTGAGGGTCTGGCTGTAGTCGACTCCCAACTTGGTTCCCGTATGAATGATCTCCGCTTTGGTCAGGTCGATGAGTGGTGTGTGAATCTGAAACGGGTCAGTTCCTTCCACTCCGGTTTTCGTCGCCAGGTTGGCCGTCTGCTGGAACGATTTGATGAACTCAGGGCGGCAGTCGGGGTAGCCACTGTAATCGACGGCGTTGACCCCAATGAAGATGTCATTCGCTTTCAGCACTTCCGCCCAACCGAGTGCGATGGAGAGAAAAATCGTATTGCGAGCTGGAACGTACGTAATAGGGATTCCGCCGGACATTTCGTCTTCAGAACGATCTTTGGGGACATCAATCTCGGCGGTGAGGGCCGAACCTCCAAAGGCGCGGAGATCGAGGTCGAGAGTTTCGTGCCGCACGACCTCGAACTGCGAGCAGATGTTCGTTGCGGCTTCGAGTTCATAGGAATGGCGTTGGCCATAACGGAACGAGAGCGCGAACAGCTCGTAACCCTGGGAACGGGCGATGGCGAGAACGGTGGCGGAATCGAGTCCTCCGCTGACGAGGACCACAGCACGTTTGTCAGAAGCTGCCATAGGGAATGATGCCAGTAATAAATGAGGGGCCAATGAGTTTGCGAGCATCATAAAGCACAAGCGTAAAAAAGACAAAGAGAGGCAGCACTCGGCTGCCTCTCTTTTTTATTCCTACTTATGTTATTTCGCGAACAGGAAATCTGTTACGGCCAGAAAGGCGATAAACCGTAACCGTATCCTGCACCCGGGAAGGGGAACAGGTTTCCACCCGAATTGAACCAAGGAGTCGTTTTGCTCCAAGGTGATGTTCTTACCGCCTTGGGAACTCGTTGGCGAATGTTCTTGGGACCATTCGTGACATAAGGTTGTTTCAGCAGAATCGACATAGTCGCTTCGTGCCGATACGAAGGGTTCGCCAGATATTCGGCCCGGTTAAAGGGGATCGATTTATAGATCTCCGTGTAGTTGGGAACGGATGTCTGAGCGATAGTTCGACTTGGAACAATCGTAGGCAGTTGTGCTTCGGGAGCGGGGGCCGGTTGGACTGCTTCTGCTTCGACCGGTACTTCAACGGTAGGTGTTTCAACAGTCGGTGTTTCAACAGTCGGTGTTTCTGCGACCGGTGTTTCTACCGCAGGGGCGATTGCTTCTACGGGTGGAGGAACGGGCTGAGTCTCTTCGGCCTGAGCGACGCGGAAGAGAACTTGCTGTCTTACTGGAGTGATCGTTTCTCCGGTTTCACGATCGAGCGTGAAGCGCGGACTGATTTCCATCTTCCACGGACGGCTGTCAGCGGCGATGGTGACTTTGACAAGACTGAACGCACAGATGACGGTCAGCAGGGCCAATAAAGTACGTTTGATGCGAAACATGGGAGAACCTCTTACGTTGAATAGTCGTCAGACGTAATGATGGAGAAGTGCTCCGGCAGGGGGAACGCAAAAGGACCTCTCAGGAGATGTCAGTACGGAGAGGCGGGAAAATCGTCACATCCTTGATTACCGTCTCAGAATCCAGACTAAGAGGGGCAAGGGGGGGAAGTCAATCAGCGAATTGAGAGGAGCGGCGTAAATACGGCTGATCGGCAAAGGGAATCGATTGGTGACCACGCGTCCTCGACCTGTTACAGGTTTTCTCTGGACTCTGATATAATCCGGGAACAGACGTTGGGTGACGACGGGCTGGTTGATTTGTATTTAACAGCGTCCTACAGTGTGACTCGTTTAACGGAATCTTTGTTCTTAAGGAACAGGTATAAACTGTCTTTCGTGACTTTCCTGACCGACATACCGACCTCGTCGGATGTCGTGTTCATTTTCGAATATCAAACGTAAATCCTGGCGATCAAAATACGGCAAGCCTTGTTGGAGTAGAGACTGTGGCAAAAAAAGCGTGGGGTGGACGGTTCAAAGGTCAAACCGATCCTCGAGTCGAGACCTTTACTGAATCGATCAGTTTTGATGCACGTCTGGCGGAAGTCGATATTCGGGGCTCGAAAGCGCATTCCTCGATGCTGGCGAAAATTGGTCTGTTGACGAAGGAGGAACGCGATCAGATCCACTCGACTCTCGACGAAATCAAATCCCAGATCGACGCCGGTAAATTCGAGCACGTGACGAGCCTCGAAGATATTCACATGCATATCGAGACGGCTCTCGTCGAGAAGCTGGGGGATGTGGGCCGCAAGTTGCATACAGCCCGCAGCCGGAATGACCAGGTCTCGACCGACCTGCGTCTATATGTGCGTGATGCGATCAAAGAGATCGACGCCTTGCTCATCGATGTGCAGAAAGCGTTTGTCACCCGCTGCGAGATCGATAAAGAAACTGTCCTGCCCGCTTACACGCACCTGCAACGTGCTCAACCGGTGATGGCCGCGCACTACTGGCTCGCTTACTGTGAGAAATATCAACGCGACCGGGAACGCCTTGCCGACTGTTACAAGCGAGTCGATGTTTCGCCTCTCGGGTGTGCCGCGCTCGCCGGGACGTCGCTTCCGATTGATCGTGACTTCTCAGCAAAGCTACTCGGCTTCGGTGGAGTCGCGTCCAATAGTCTGGATGTTTCCAGTGATCGGGATTATTTGCTGGAGTTCTGTTTCAGCCTGTCGCTGATCTCGGCCCATTTAAGCACGTGGGCGGAAGAGTGGATCATCTGGTTCACCACAGAGTTTGGTTTCCTCAAGCTGCCTGAAGCGTACACCACGGGTTCGTCCATCATGCCACAGAAACGGAACCCGGATGTATTGGAATTGATCCGTGGAAAAACGGCTCGCGTGATGACTTCCGTCACTCAATTGCAGATACTCATCAAGAGCCTGCCCATGGCATATAACCGGGACCTGCAGGAAGACAAAATCGCGATGTTCGACGCGTTTGATACGGTGCGAGCTTGTCTGGAACTCGTCCCGGATATGGTGGTCGGTGCGGAATTGCGAACAGAAAATATCAACGCCCGCCTCGAAGAAGGTTTCCTGGACGCGACCGCCTTAATGGAATACCTCATCAAACAGGGTGTGCCTATGCGAACAGCGCATCACACCGTCGGGCAGATGGTGGCCGAATGTGAAGACCGAGGCTGTCGATTGGCAGACCTCTCTTTGGAGGACTTCCAGAAGGCGTGCGATAAAATCGATGAGAAAGTCTTCGATGTCCTTGGAGTACAGAATGCCGTTGCTGCGCTGCAATCCTATGGTTCCGGTGGACGGGAACGTGTCGCCGAACAAGTCGCTGTCTGGCAGGAACGTTTGGGCTTGTAGGTCGGTTCGTTATTTTATTGAACCACAAAGTCACCAAGGCACGAAGATAAAGAAGGGTGGTCCAGTCAATCTCGCAGAGTGGTCTGGATCGCGTAGCGACACTAAGCGGTATCGTATCATTCGAATGAAGACGCTTCCTCAAACGATTTACGCATGAGACAATGCTCAGTGTGTCTGGCCCACCCGCGTAGTTAAGGTGTTCACTCTCTGATTTCACTGTTAGTTGTTCAAGTTAATCTCCCTTTCTCATGGTCACTCTTCTCACTGACTGAAACTTCTTCCCCCCATGCGAAACCTGAAATTGACAATTGCCTACGATGGAACCAACTATGTAGGTTGGCAGGTGCAGCCGAATGGGGTGTCGGTGCAGGAAGTGGTTGAGAAAGCGATCGGAAAACTGACCCGCGAACAGAAGCGAGTCTATGTTGCTGGTCGAACGGATTCGGGCGTGCATGCGGTGGGTCAGACGGCGAACTTTCACACGGACGTCAATATCCCCATTGAGAAGATCAAGCTCGGCTTACAACGATATTTGCCAGCAGACGTGGTGATTCGGAATGTAGAAGAAGTCTCGCCCGATTTCCATGCGACCTTCTCCGCGACGGGCAAACATTACCGATATCTATTGCTCAACAGTCGCACTCCCAATCCGCTACTTCGCAGTTACGCCTATCGCCATCAGACGCCGCTCGACATCGATTTAATGCAGCAGGGGGCCGAATACCTGTTGGGGAAACATGACTTTCGATGTTTTGAATCGAACTATCCCAACAAAGCGACGAGTGTCCGCACAATGTACTCCGTCAAGGTCACCCGTCAATCGGGTTGGTCGATGTGGGGCCCCGCCGCTGGGCCGGGGGAAGAAACGCCTCTCGTCGTGTTCGATATCGTAGGGGGAGGGTTCCTGTACAACATGGTCCGGGCGATCATGGGAACGCTGCTCAAGATTGGACAAGGCAAATGGCCTCCGGAACGGATGCAGGAAATTATCGACGCTCAGGACCGTTCCATTGCCGGAGAAACTGCCCCGGCACAGGGGTT
Organism: Polystyrenella longa; assembly: GCF_007750395.1. Classification (GTDB taxonomy): domain Bacteria; phylum Planctomycetota; class Planctomycetia; order Planctomycetales; family Planctomycetaceae; genus Polystyrenella; species Polystyrenella longa. The sequence continues at coordinate 373,370 of NZ_CP036281.1, forward strand.
GTACCTGATAGAAGTGATGTACGATGCGGGCGACGTCGGGTTGAAACCACAGATGGACACCGATTAACTCCGAAGTCTCTTATAATCGTTTTATGTAAATCTGCGTGATAAACGCTATTCACAGAAAGGCCGGGATGAAGATTGTGCATGTCATTACCCGGCTGGTGATCGGTGGGGCGCAGGAGAATACGTTACTCAACGTCGAGGATCTGGCGAACCTATATAACGACGACGTGACCCTTGTCATCGGACCGGATGCGGGGCCAGAGGGGACGTTACTCGAACGGGCATCGCAGGGGAAGTTTCGATTGATCACCGTTCCATCGTTGCACCGGGCGATCGGGCCTTGGAACGACTTTCGCTGTTATCGAGAGCTGCAAACACTCTTTCGTGAGCTAAAGCCTGATATCGTCCACACCCATTCGTCGAAAGCGGGTATCCTGGGCCGGGCGGCGGCTACGGCGGTAGGCGTTCCCGTCGTGCATACGGTGCATGGTTCGCCCTTTCATCCCTGGGAGAAAAATTGGAAAAACAGCTTGTATCAACGGCTTGAAAAGAGGGCCTTCTCCCAAAGCGGGCACACGATTTCCGTTTGTAATGCGATGACAGAACAATATGTCGCCGCGGGGATTGGTAAACCTGAAAACTACACCACGATTTATAGCGGTATGGAGTTGGAACCGTTTCTCAACCCGTCCAGAACGAGTGAAGAGATGCGAGAGGAACTGGGCATTCCTGACGACGCTATTGTCATCGGCAAAGTCGCCCGGTTGTTTGAACTGAAGGGGCATGAGTTTCTGTTGCAGATCGCACCCGAGTTAATCCAGCGGCATCCGAATGTCCGATTTCTGTTTGTGGGCGATGGGGTGTTGCGAGAGCAGATGCAGCAGATGATTGCCAGTAGGGGGCTCACCGACCATTTCCATTTCACGGGCCTCGTTCCGCCGCATGAAGTTCCTCATTACCTGCAGGCAATGGACATCGTAGTGCATACGAGCTTGCGGGAGGGGTTGCCTCGCGTGTTACCGCAAGCTTTGCTTTCGAAGAAACCGATCATCGCCTTCAACCTCGATGGTTCCCCCGAAGTCTGCCGCCACGAAGAAACAGGATTGCTAGTTGAACCGGAATCCACAAGCGGCCTGCTGGAAGCGATCACCCGTTTGATTGAAACTCCGGCCCTCGGCCAGCAACTGGCTGAACGAGGGTATGAATTGTGTTTACCGATGTTCGACCATGAAGAGATGACGCGGCAAGTCAGGCAGGTGTATGAGCGGGTTTTGGGAACCACAGAGGGACACAGATAAACACGGATTCGTCTCTAAGACTCTCGCACAAGAGACCATTCCCAAGGTGCGACTGTCTGGCTTGCCCAGCAGTGCGATTACAGAGTGCGGAGTCAATCGGTTGCTCACGCTTTCAATCGTGTGAATCCCCTGTGTATGATTAGTGCGATCTTCAGTGCAGCGGCTTTCGACAGGAGAACGTCGTAAGCAACTGATTTCTCGTAATTAACGCCGGAACGCGGCGTCACATTATGCACATTATCGAACGGACCGATCAGCATCTTGCGATTGAGATGATTAAAGAAAACGTGGCTTTGATTGATCAGGTCATCAATGCTGTTGAATTTGCAATGGGGCATCTTTCAAAGGTAAGGTATTATCAACCGACATTCTTTGAGGGAATTGACGCTAAAGAAGTTCACCGTCGCATTCGAGTGCAGTGGCTTCCCGGAGAAGAGAAGTATCGCGAGGAGAACAGTGAAGCACCTGTTGCTATTCGGCTCGAATACGAGGAATGGGCGTTTTGTTTATTCATTCTTAAAGAGGCCGTTTACGGATGTGCCATCAATTCGATTGACCTGGATATGACGTCCGGATACTCACGGCAGGAGACTCGTGAGGTCCTGGAATCGCTTCATGAACTGATTGTGAAAGACGTCTATCGACTCTACGCGGCTGACAAGATCGAGTACAAACGTAGTAATGGCTTGGTCAAGTCAAAACGAAAAAACGGTGAAAGAAAACGGCGTTCGTGAAAGGGCCACTTCTCGGCGAAGATTAATTCCTGTGGACAAGGAAGTTCGGAAGAGTTCGGGAATTCTTCAACTCGTCAGCTGAGTGTCGATTCTGTTCGTGTGTTCGGTCCCAAGCGTGCAGGATTCGGTAAAGTATCCGAGGAAGCTTAGCGGGATGCCGATCAATTCCATAAGCCGTAAAGGATTCCTCCCATCGTCGGTAGGGTGCAGTGTAAAACGGTGTTAGACATACTGAATCCCTCCCAAAGAAATGATGCTTGGTTATTACATATCGCCTCAACCGAGGATGGAGAAAAGTAGAACACCAACTTAAACAAATTTTCCAAAGCAGAGCCCGATCCCGGACCACTAGCGAAAATGAAACCAAACATCACCGGATCTTTTATTCTTTGTGACTTCGTGCCTTCGTGGTTCAAACCCAGTGACATCGGCAAAAACTGCATCGTCGGTGGTTCCTCACCTCACTTCTTATAATCGGGCCAGATGATCCGGTCCCGTTCCACGCCGGGAGATTTCCAGTTGGGCCAGGTCGGGGTTTCGGTTTGGATTTCGGTGTAAAGCTGCTGCATCCGCTCTCGCATGTTCTGGAAGCGGTTCGGTTCGGCTTCTGAGAGATTTTCGCTTTCGTCGATGTCCTGTTTCAGGTTGTACAGCTCGAAGTCTTTCAGCTTGGCTTCCTTGAGAGAGCGAGTCCGTTCTTCCGTGATGTCGGCTCCCCCTCCAAAGTTGGGGCCTGTTAACGTCGCCAGCAGCTTCCAATCCCCCTCGCGCATCGCAACTTTCGTGGTCGATTGGGCAAAGTTGAAGTGCCAGTAGAGAGGCGTTTCTCGCTCGATAGGTTCGCCATTCAAGATGGGCAGAAAACTCGTACCGTCAATCGCGCGGTCGGTCGGGATGGGGGTTGCGGTGATGTCGCATAAGGTTGGAAGCACATCCACTCCACAGATCGGTTCGTCGCTGATTGTGCCGGCGGTCGTGTGACCGGGCCAGCGAAGAATACCGGGAACGCGAATACCGCCATCGTAAATGTGCCCCTTCTTCGCACGCAGCGGACCAGCCGAACCATGCGGATGAATGCCGGTGCGGGCAGGGCCGTTATCGCTGGTAAAGAGGACGAGAGTGTTATCCCGTAGCTTTAATTCATCGAGCTCCGTCATGAGTTGACCGAAGGCATCGTCCATTTGAGTGATGTTCCCATGATGGGCGGAATAGCTGGGGTCGTCCGACGGATAGAGCTTCGTGTATTTCTCGTCTGAAGCGATCGGTTCGTGAGGTTCATGGAAGCAGACATACAGAAAGAAAGGTTTTTCCTGGTCTCGCCCTTCACGCAGCCAGCGAGCCGCTTCGTCGGCGACGATCAGTGCGGAGTAACCTTCGGTCCGTCCGACTTCCTGTCCGTTACGAACAAAGTTATCGGGGTTATGGTGATTCGGCAGCGCGTTGTTCTGGGTCGAGAACCAATGATCGAAACCATGATCGCCCGGTTGCGGTTGCTCGGGCATGTTGAACATTCCGTTCATGTGCCACTTGCCACTGTGGCAGGTACTGTAACCTGCCTTGCGCAATAACGTCGCAATGGTTAGTTCGCTGGCACGGACATGCATGGGGGAGAGATACGGTATCCAGTTATGCACCCCGACTCGCGTCGGCGTACGGCCAGTCATCAGCCCTGTTCGCGAAGGGGAACAATTCGGATGAGCGGCGTAACAACTGATGAATCGCAGTCCTTCGTTGGCGAACTGGTCGAGATGCGGTGTAAAGACTTCCTCATTCCCATAGCAAGCGAGATCACCGTAGCCGAGGTCATCAGCAAGAACGACGACGATGTTCGGTCGCTCGGCGGCAGAGAGGTCGGAGGACGAACAGAGGAGCGTGCATACAATGAGATAAGAGAGAACTAGGCGAGAGTACATGATCGCAGAATCTCCAGGAGTGAAAACGCCAGTAGAGTAGGGTGAACACGGATATTTATTAAACCACGAAATTCACCGATTTGCACGGAAAGAGGAGCGGATTCGATTAGCAACGTTCAGTTTCCCGCCGTCGAAGGTTTTGTTAAAAGGGGAGAACGCCGTGAAATACAGGATGCCTCTTTTTTAGGATCGGGATGAAACTTCTGCTGCTTTCCATTGGGACCCGGGGTGATGTGGAACCCTTCATCTATCTGGGCGAATTATTGACCTCGGCCGGCCATGATGTCGTTTGTGTTTTCCCCGAACAGTTCCGTGAGATCACCGAACAAACGGGACTTCGGTTTGTGAGCCTGGGGCCGGAACTAGTCGACCTGATGCACAGTAAAGAAGCGAAAGCAGCTGTGGGAGGGGGCGGATCGCTGCTGCGGAAAGTGATCTCCTACTTGCGGCTGGCTTGGGTTACTCGACATCTCCAGAAAGAAGCGGCCTTCCGGCAACGGGATGTCATTGAAGCTGAGCAACCTGATCGTGTGGTGCATAACTTCGTCGCCTTGTATCCCGTTCTCTGGGGACTTGCTCACGATCAGCAGACGGTGATGATCAGCCCGATTCCCTATATTCTTCATCCCACCCACGATCATGCGCATATTGGAATGGGAGAGGATCGAGGCCGTTGGATAAACAGAGCGACTTATCGCTTTGCTCTCTTTTTGGGAACGATGGGATTGTGGATGATGGCGGGGTGGCTGGGAATGCGAGCGCATAGTATGTGGGCACGGGGAAGTTGGAAGAGGATCCATCGCCAGCTCTTTCGGAACCAGACGGTTTTTATGGTTTCGCCATCACTGTTTGCTCGCCCGTCCTACTGGCCGCCTGAGGCGCATGTGCTTGGGTATCACGCCCGGAATAAAAAACAACATTGGGATCCCTCGCCCGAACTATTGGCATTTATGGAACGCCATGCGGACTCACGCATATTACTCATGACCTTCGGTAGCATGACGAACCCGGATCCCGAGGGGAAAACTCGGATGATCGTGGAGACATTGCAGGAACAAAACCAACCAGCGATTTTATGTACGAGTGCGGGAGGGTTGGTTGAACCGGCGGAGTATGATCACGAACTGATTCATATTGCCGAACAAATTCCCTACGACTGGCTGTTGGACCATGTCCACGCAGTGGTTCATCACGGTGGTTCCGGCACGACGCATCTTGCGCTGAAGCATGGCTGTGCCGCGATGATCATCCCGCACGTGATTGACCAGTACATGTGGAATCAATTGGTCCACGATTCCGGTGCCGGCCCCCTGGGCATGTCGATTCGTACTTTCACGCAACAGAAATTCGCCACAAAGCTGACCGACCTGATGTCGAACGATTCCTACAAGAGGAAAGCAGAAGAGCTGGCGAAGCAGATGCAGGCGGAAGACTTCCGTGACGAGTTATTGCACGCGATTGTGGATGGGGTAGATTGATTCGGGAACCACGAAGGAAACGAAAGAGCACGAAAAAAGTGCCCGAGGTAGAGGCCATAGAGGGCTAAGATTTCAAATCGGCATGTTATCATCGAGCGGTCCATGTTTCTCAATATTCCTTAACAAGAGCAGACACGATCTCGTTCCCAACCATCTGAAGTCCGTAAAACTTTTCATGGCTCTTTCGTGTACATCGGGGTTCCCAGAGAAGCCTAAGCCATGATTGATTCCATCTGGTCCATGGAGGCGAGGACTTCGTCGGTGACCTGAGCCCAGCGGTTGAGAACGTCGTCGGAGAGCCCTTCGATGTAAGCCTGCCACTTTTCGTCAAGGATTTCGCCGCTTGTATAGGGGGCTCTGTGTGAGGCGATGATGTTGGCGAAGCTGACGATGCCGGAGATGGAAAACCGGATGCTATCGTTGCCGAGTGGCAGGTGGTGGAAAATGACGGCATCGATCAATGACTGGGGTAGTCCCCAGACGCCTAACAGGTAACCACCCACTTCGGCATGGGTGACCTCGTGCAATTCTTTTTCTGCTTCGTAGAAAGAGCAGTTCTTCTCGGTAGCGAGTTCTTTGACCTGTTTGAAAACATCGGGAAGCTGCACTAATAAAACTGTTTTTCCAATATCATGCAGGAGTCCCGCGGAGAAAGCTTCATTTGCCAATGCCCGATTTCGAGTTTCTTCCAGAGTGAACTTCTGAGCGAGACGTGCCGTTAGCAGGGAATGGTTGATGATTTCCGTTAGCAAATTTTGATCAACAGACTTGGAACTCTGGAACGGCTTGAATATTTGAGAACTCAACACCATGGAGCAAAGGTTCTCCAGCCCCAACAGGGTAATTGCCTGGGAGATTGAGGTGATCTGCTGGCTGAATCCGAAGAAGGACGAGTTCATCATCTGGAGAATCTTCGCCGTCATGGCGACATCCTGACTGACAATCCGGACGGCATCTTTCAGTGAACCGTCGTTGTCGATGCATTGCCGCAGTTCCTGATACAGGCTGGGCAGGCTGGGGAGTGAACCGAGCTTGGTAATGAAAGGACGAATGTGTTCGTCAATGGTCAATTCACGTTGTTTGAGAGCCTGAGTAATGAGCTGCACAAGTACATCGGCGTCCCACGGTTTCGCGAAGACCTGATGTGTGTAGGCGAGTGCGCGACCGAGTGATTCGCTATCGGAATAACCCGAGAGAATAAACCGAATCGTGTCGGGGAAACGGGTGGCGACTACTTTCATGAAGCTGGCCCCGTCCATCTGCGGCATCCGCATGTCACTGATGATGGCATCACACGGATGTTCTTCGAGCTTTTTCAGGGCTTCGTCTGCCGAGAGAAAAAAGTGCAGATCCCAATCGCGGACTTTCCGGCGGAGCGCACGACGTAGCCCGTCGAGGACGTTTTGTTCATCATCTACAAAAAATACGGTCGGTTGTTTCATCGCGAACTCCTGTACGGTGACAGGTGGGGAAAAGCTAATATTGTTGGGATGACCATCAGATCTCTCTACCTGTAAGCTAGTTTCCCGATGACGGTCAGCCGACGAGACCTTCAACGAGGACAAAAACTTCTGCGAGTTGAAAGACGCGTGGCACCGCCTGGGGCGGTTGTAGGGGTTGGTGTCTGCGTGAATTGCGGAGTCTGGTGGATGTGCCATGTGAAAGGACCGCCTGTCAGAATGCTGCACCTTGGCCTCTGGGGGACAGACTCGTATAATACCCAAACGGCTGCGGCCAAGATTTTTTGACCTCCGCGCGGAAAAGCGGCTACTTCGGATTACCAAACATACGTGAGCGAATTGATGTTTAAAGAATACAAATGGGAAATGCTCCTGATCTTCGTTAGTGTAGCGGCGTTAGGCGTGACGCTCGGATATCTGATCGAACAGTCCGGTCCGATCGATCGACCAGAAGATGGTCTGGCCGTGGGCAATGTGGCTCCCCCTATCGAGGCCACGGCCTGGATCAACGGCACTCCTCCGTCGGCTGAAAAACTGGAAGGGCAGGTGATTGTCGTCGATTTCTGGGCCTCTTATTGTTACCCCTGTCGATTCGTTGCCCCACAGTTGGTGGAAGCCCACAAGAAGTACAAGGACAAGGTTTACTTCATCGGGTTAACGGCGGAAGGGGCGGACCGTTTGGATGACATCAACGACTTCGTTAAAGACCACGAGATGGTCTGGCCCAATGGGTATGGGCAGAAAGCGCGGGATACTGTTATCGCGTATGAATCGAATCTTATTCCCGAGATGTTTATTATTGGCCGCGACGGCAAAATTGTCTGGAACCATAATTCGCAAGGAACGATTATAGACGGGATTGAACTCGCCCTGAATGCGCCCACGCCAACACAAGAGTCTGACGAGCAGTCAGAAGAAGAGGTTCAGGCAACGGCACCCGCGACTACAGATCGCGAATAGTCGCGCGAGCGATCGGTTCCTGTTGGTGACGACGCTGAATCAGGTGGATCTCAAGTTGCTCATAGAGCGACAAGTCCTGGTGCTCATCGCAAAGTTGCTGAATGCGATCGACGGACTTTTGGAACAAGGCCTCATCCTGCGGATCGAAGGTGACGGTCACGAGGACGCGCAGCACGACGGGCTTCTCTTCGTCGTTCAGTCGCTCCTGTCCTCCCTGTACGAGCGGACGCGATTCCGGAAACTCCACTGCCAGGGCTTCGGTCAGATCTCGAAAGGGCCGCGTTTTGATCTCGAAATAAACCCACAGCGTTCCCACCATCAGTATCCCGAAACCGAACATCATCAGAACGACCCGAGGGCCAGTGATAAACGGGGCTCTGGGTTCAGGATGTTCTACTGTATCGGACATAGGTGAGAAGTCTCCGGCAGGATTGATAGCATTCCTGCCCAGATAAGAGTCGACGAAGTATTACGGGATGTCCCTAATGATACTCGTAAGGACAGACGTCGTCGAACCCACCGACTAATTTCGCTAAGCAAGAACTAAACAGAATAGGAAAGCGGCTGAACGTCTGACGGAATCATCTTTCCCGTTCCAGCCTGATGATTCGATCGACGGTTCCTTCTGTCGCAAACACCAGGCGATAGGTCCCCAAATCTCGAGTAGGCACCGCCAGGTATTGATGAACGCCGGATGTCCTCAGTTTCTTTTCGTCCAGATCCAGTTCTAGTTCATCCTCGTTAGTCGACTCCTCAGTCGAGTAAGTGATTTCATACAAATGATGTTGAGGGCTAGTAGTATCTGTTACTCTCTTGAGATTAATTCCTCGGTAGGGGTAGTATGCTGCGGTCGAGAAGGTGATATCGCCAAATAGATTGACTCGGCACTGATTTTCATCCGCCTGCATTGATCCAGATCCTCCTTTTTCGTTCAGCCGGACTTGGAGACGAAATTCGTGTGTACTGCCATGAGGCGGAGTAAGGTAACCCGAACTCAAAAAGAGTTCTTCTTTAGGATTTGGGGTAGCCGGGGGTTCTGCCTTAAGTAAACCTGTGCCCAGCAACAATGCTGTACCCCATGCGAACATAAACAGGAAAGTTAAACAAACTCGACGTACCATGACCATTCTCCCTACTGAATTGATTGAGAAAGGATAACCCCAATGAGGTTTGAGGGTTACACGAAGTTGCTCGCTGACTTACTGAGTAGAAGGCTCAACAGTTTCCAGAAAGAGATCAAACTTGGGATCTCAGACGTGGCGATAACTGATTTAGTTCCCTGCTATTTTCTGTTTACGAGAGAATATTGAGTAGCGGTAAATCCCTCAATAAATTTCGCTGTAAATGAGGGTTTACGGAAACTGTCAGCCGAGAGGAGTAAGTTGATATGAGAGAAATGCTGTCGTTCGACAAGCTGACTCCAGAGATGCCAAACTTCGCACTCACTCACCGCGGTAACCTGGTGCCACTCGTTTGGTCTCTTTGTATGTTTCTATTTCGTTGCCCCATTGGTGCCAGCCGGCGACTTTTTCGCGGGCGAATAATTCCAGGTAAGGGCCGGGGCTGCAGGATTCGACGAGGCCGTAGAACTCGTCCGGTTTGCGGGAGTGTTCTCGCTTGCGGGTGGAAAGCAGGTTAACCTGACGTCGACCGGGGGCAAGGGTTCGCAGTTTGCCTCGAACACCAAATAGAACGAGTTCCGTGACATTGCGGAAGTAAAAACCGACACCGCGACCATCGGGGCCGCCATCTTTGCGGATCTTGTACCAGACCAGGTTTGTCTTGTACTTGAAGCCCCACGCCTCCATCACATCCAGTCCCTCTTTCAGCAGTGCGTTCGGGACCCACATATAGAGGTGCGATTGATCTTCGGCATGCGCAGCGACGGGCATGTCGCAAATCTCTTGCAAGGTCATCGTGGGATAACGCTTCAGGCGGCCATGTTCGGGGGCGACTTTGCCGGTGCGGTTTTGGAACTGCCACGGTGGATCGGCCAGGATCGTGCTGAACTTCGAATCGATACCGGGTAAACCGGTGGGAGTATCAGACATGGAATCAGAACAGTAGCAGGAGAGGAAACGAACGGGCGATCTTCGGGCCATGATCATAGCAGAAGTGTTCGTCACTGTAAGCGCGAACGAGAGTTGATTAAACCACCCGAATGATTCAGGAACTCGCTGAGCATTATCTACTGAGATTGATTACCACGAAGAAACTGTTACCACTGAGCACCCAGCATGATGCAGTTGAGGCCGCTACCAATGCCGAGCATGGCGACATTGTCGCCCGGTTTGATTTCACCCTTTTCGGATGCGATTGCGGCCGCCATCGGAAGTGCGGCGGCACCGGTGTTCCCAAGCCATTCCACGGTGGGGTAGTCGAGTCCTTCGGGAAGACCGAGTCGTTCCATCATCAGCTTGCGATGAGCGCGACCGACCTGATGCGTGACTGCCCGGTCGACGTCAGCGTTGGTCCATTCGAGAATTGGTTTCGTCTCTTCCCATGTCTTCGCGGCGAGTTCGACGCCGGCGTGCAGCAGGGCTTCCGAATCGGTATTCATACGGGGACGGGCGTCGCCGTGCAGATTTTGTTCGACTCCACCTTCGCAGAGAGCATGGCTGTCGGTATCGGCCAGAACGCGACCTCCCAGCAAACGGCGCCCAGTGGTGCTGTGGCGTTCGTGACAGAGGGCAATCGCGGCGGAACCGGAACCAATCGTGAGTGAAGCGAATGCAGGTTTGATGGATTGTCGGGTCAGGCTGTCGTCATGTAGGAGTGAATCGATCGTTCCTTCGACGAGGTTCCGACCTGTTTCAGTTCCCACGACAATGCCGGCTTCAATTCGTCCCAGTTCGATCAAGTCGGCGATGATGATCATCCCGTTTAATAAACCGAGGCAGGCGTTACTGATATCAAACACATACCCCGATTGCGGCAGACCGGCGGCGTGATGTACTTTGCAGGCGGTTGCCGGTTCCATTTGATCGCGACAGACGGATCCATGCACGAGTGCTCCGAACAGGTTGCGATCGAGACCGGAGTCTTCAACCGCTTTCTGCGCGGTAAGCGAACTGATTGTGCCGGGAAGCGTGCCGGGATCGTAGAACCGACGCTCTTTGATGCCCGACATTAATTCGAGACGGCCAGTGGGCAAGTGGAGACGGTCATATACAGGAGCGAGTTGCTCCTCAATCTCTTCCGACGTGACAATGTGCGGTGGTAGCGTATAGCTCAGCGCTTCAATACAGACATGTTGATAACGCATTAAGCTGACGCTGTCTTCTTTAATGTCGCGGAAAAGGAGGGGTCGCCGAGCCTTGTTCAATGTTAATTGATACGTCGAGGTGACACAACACATCGAGCAGATTCGGAAATGCCGGTCAAGCGTCGAAAAAGATGTCATCACGTCCGCTAACCAAGGGAGAAATCCCTCAGGGCGTACGCGACAGCATCGAGTGGTATCGCACGGCTAGACTAGCTAGCCGTGGCACCCATCCGTAAATTCGACATTCCTACTGAGTATTCAATTTATACCGAGTACACAGCAGGCATTCTGAAGACCCATCCATCCATGCAGAATGAATGCTCTCCAGGCCGTTGAATTGTCTCCCGCTCAAAGAGAAGGGGAGTATTTTCAATGGTCTGCTAGACTTTGGCGGCTTCGCCACTGGGAATCGCTTTCTCGAGCTGATCTTTCAGCCGAGTTAGCTCTGCCAGTTTGGCGGTGCGTTCATTGACGACGATCTCTGTTGGTTCGGCCGGTTCCATCATATAGGAACTACGGACGTAACGCAGACCGCGCATCAGGACATCGAGTTGTGGTTTGGTGAGGTCAATCGAAAGACTTTCGCTCATGGAAACTGTTGCTCCTGCGGGAAGAAAATATCGTACCAGATCCCTACCCAGTCGATCATCATGATCTCATAGCCTGGAGCCGATGTAGAGGGAGAATTCAGTCTTCCCGAACGGCATAATGGGGATCAAAAGCGGAACACGTCCATTGCGTTGCCATAATCCATTACGAAACAGCAAAGACATCATATAAAGAGGAAAGAGGGTTCTCAACTAGAGAAACCGTACCCTCCCCACAATATTTGGATTATCTTTCTTCAGATCGGACCAATCGGCCCTGCTTCTTTCAGATTGTTTTGAGCTCACTTAAAACCGCAATAATTGCCGAACTCGCGTTCAATATACAGAATGGGACAGTCGACAAAACGCGAAAATAACAGTGTCTGATCAGTCTTAAAGTGACGTCCAGCCCTCATCTCTGCTTGACTTTCGAATTGCTTCGATCACCCGCATATTGGCGACAGCATCTGTGATGGGGGTCGGGACCGTTTTTTCTTCCAGAATTGCCTGAGAGAACAAGTCCCCCTGAATGGTGTACTGGTCACAAACCTGAATCTCGGTCTGGTGGAGATTCTCTTCTGTTTCCAACCAGATCTTACAAGGCTCGTCCGGAGGGGCGTTGAAGGGAATTTCGATTTCGATTCTTCCTTCGGTTCCGAATATGTTAACCCTTTGGTAGGGAAAGAGTTGCGTGGAACACGTGAAGGTCGCTGTTCCTCTGCCGAATTCCATAACGACCGATGCGAGCCGGTCGACTTGGAAATCAGGGTCGTTCTCGACCAGTCCGAAAACGCGATTCGGCTCTGCGTCGAAGAGGAATCGGGAGAGAGAAATCGGATAACAACCGATGTCCATCAATCCGCCACCACCGGCCCCGGCCTGGTTCCGGATGTCGTCAGGATTGTTGTTAAAATAGGAGAAGTTGGTCTGGACCGTCCGGAGTTCGCCGATTTTTCCTTCCTCGACCCAGGTTTTGGCCTGCTTCCACTGGGGATGATGCCGGTACATGAAGGCTTCCATCAGTTTGAGATGGGGGGATCGGGCACCCGCGTCAACCAGTTGCTGCCCCTCTTCAGACGTCAAACCGATCGGTTTTTCGCACAGCACATGTTTTCCAGCGTCTAACGCCTTGATTGACCACTCGACATGCAGGTGGTTGGGCAGCGGATTGTAGATGGCGTCGATATCGGGATCGTCGAGGAGCTCTTCGTAAGAACCGTACGCCTTCGGAATTCCGAGGTCGGTTGCCGCGTATTTTGCTGTTTCCAGATTTCGAGAGGCGATAGCCGCAATCTCACAGAATTCCCCCTGCTGCATGGCGGGAATGACTTTGACTGTCCCAATTTTTGCGGTACTGAGAATTCCCCAACGAACCTTGTTCATGTTTTTCGATCTATACTGGTGGAGTGGAGGGGTGCAGGCGATGAAACTGCGTCAAGTATACGCAGACTAGGCTTGTGGATGCAAAACCCCGCATCCGAAGTCCTCTTTCCTTTTACGGATTCCCCCCATACATCCCTGATGTTCTGGCTAGGGCGTTTACCGAAGTCGGATCTGGTCGACCGTCCGAAGGGATGCTAAGATGCGTCGGTTACAGACCTATTCAATGATTCCCTCCCGCATTCCTCGGGCGATTCGATATGATTTTTGTTCTCGATAATTACGACTCTTTTACTTACAACCTGGTGCAGCGGTTCGGCGAAATCGATCCGTCGCTCGATATTCATGTTGCACGGAACGATCAGGTTTCCATCGCCGAGATCGAGGCTCTGCAACCGGAACGCATTTTGATTTCGCCCGGCCCCTGTACCCCGTCCGAAGCAGGTCTCTCTAAAGAGGTGATCGCCCATTTCGGCCCGAAGGTCCCGGTGCTGGGGGTCTGTCTTGGACACCAGAGCATGGCCGAAGTCTACGGAGCGAAAGTGGTCCGCCACACCCGGTTGATGCACGGCAAAGTTTCCGAGATTGAACACGACGGTGAGGGGGTCTTCGCCGGGCTGGATAATCCTTTCACGGCGACGCGTTACCACAGCTTGATTGTCCCCGAAGAGAGTCTTCCCCCCGAGCTCATACCCACCGCCTGGACGCGCGAGCCTGGATTCGAGCCTGAACTTATGGGGCTGAGGCACCGCGATTATTCTGTCCATGGGGTTCAATTCCACCCCGAGAGCTTTCTCAGTGTGGCGGGCGTTCAATTGTTGAAGAACTTTTTGAACTTGTCCTCCCCGGTAACTGTCTGAACCTGATTTGCGTTTCGGTCTGAATCGTTTTAGAGTGGTCTACCTTCTACACACTCTTCCGGGCTGATTCAGGTCACTGTGGATGTTCATTCTGGGATTTCCGTCCTGGCACGACCTGCGTGAGTTCCCCTCTCGCTGCAACGGTTCCCGCCATGTCTACAACTGATACGCCTGCTCTCGCTTCTTCTAATACGCCTTCGTCCTCACGCCTTACCTTCGGACAGATGCTGGCTCTACTCATTGCCTGCACGGTGGTGATTGGTGCCGGATGGGGAATTCGAGGTGCCTTTGGGCACTCGCGGGGGGCGATGATGCCTGGGGCGATGCTGGGGGCAACGCTCGTCGTTTGTGCGATGCGGCCAGACTGGTGGCGACGCGCGGCGATCATCATGTTCGCTTGCTCCATCGGGTGGGGTGTCGGCGGACAATCGAGCTATGGAATCATCATCGGTTATTCGATGGGAGGCACCCTGCGTAACAGTCTGTTTGGATATGCATCGCTCTGGTTGGTAGGCGGTTTATACAGTGGCATCGGCGCTGGTTTTCTGGCGTTGGCCTTAACCAAATCACGGTCGTGGCTCCAACAGTTCATCTGGCCGCTCACCATTATGTATCTGGCGTGGCTGTCGCTCTCTTATCTCAGCATGCTGGAACCCCTCTTTGAATCGCTACTGGGGCAGGGCGAAGCAACTGTGAATGCCTGGTGGCATCATCTCGATTTCTTCGTACAGAGTATTGAATACTACGAAGGGGGCGAAGAAGCTCGCGGTTTGACCTACTGGCTGCACGATACCATCTGGGCCTGCGTGTTGCTCACAATTGTCGTCAACGGGCTGCTTTGGATTGTCGTACCGCGCTGGCGAAATGCCAACGCTTTGATTCTTCTGTTGGCGGTCGGTTGGTTTGCCGGTATGTATATATTGATAGAATTACTCAGTTTAAGAATGAACCCGCACCGCGCCGAAACCTGGGCGGGTGTGCTGGGGATGCAGGTCGCTTTGGTCGGGTATTTCATTTCTCAACGCCACTGGGTGGGGTTCATGCTCGCCAGTTATGGTTTTATTGCCGGGGCAATCGGGTTCAGTGTTGGTGACTTTATCCAGATGACCGGTAATGCGAAATGGGGGCCGATTGGCGAATACGCCTGGCTGCAGGAGTTCGGGTACTGGACCGTGATGGAGCAACTCTTCGGTTGCTTCATGGGCTTTGGAACGGCCGTCGGATTGATCCGCCTTGTTAATAAAGGACTGGCACCACCCGAGGAAGATACCGCGAGTA
This sequence comes from Polystyrenella longa, assembly GCF_007750395.1. Taxonomy (GTDB): domain Bacteria; phylum Planctomycetota; class Planctomycetia; order Planctomycetales; family Planctomycetaceae; genus Polystyrenella; species Polystyrenella longa. The sequence continues at coordinate 388,589 of NZ_CP036281.1, forward strand.
AATCAATTGATCTCTTTGGTCTCTTTTTTGTTTTCGGTCCGTTACTGGTCTTCAATTTCCGGAAACCATTTCGAACTTGGATGGAGCACGATTCGATCAGCGATGTTCTGTTTACGTTCCCTATTAATAACGTCGCGTTCTTCTTTTCCTTTGTTTACCTGCTCGTGCTGTTATGCATGTTGAGTAAAATGCGAAAGCGAGAGTTGGCACTTGTGCCCGCCAGCCATTTGGGGCAGGCTCAGCTGTTGGCGTTCCTGGTTAACATTGCCGTCTTGATGATGTATCTGTTGATCGCCCAGGTCTCCGCGTCGAGCCTGTTTACATTCGTCTCGGCCATCATCATAGGGTTGTTAATCATCTTCTCTAAAACAGAGAAACCGGTCGACATCTCAAACGCGAACATTCCTGCGGAATCATTCACCTGGTTCCCTGGATTGCTGCACTGGATCCTCTGGCCCCTTTCGGCTTTTCTGCTGGTCGGACTGGCGTGGACTACGATGCAGTTTGAAATGAAACAGAAACAGTATCGGTTTGAAAGCGATGTTCCCACTCCCGAAGAAGAGCAGGTGGTGGAGCCTCCTCCCACGACATCCCTGTTCCCGTCGATACAGTTACCGGAGTTCGTCCGGCGGGATTATTCTTTAATGAATGACCACCGCAGCTAAATCGGCTTTACAGCATTTCCACCGTCGTGGAATTGGTGTGAGTGAATCGCAACGCCGCTTCGATACGAGTATGAAAGTCGTGTCGGTCGCCGAGGACGCGGAAATGGACTGTTCGTGTACCGTGTCGGTAGAGGGTCCAGTTCCGTTTGCGATTGCGGAACTGCTGGATGCTCGTATGCTCGATAAAAAGAACACCCGGATGTTGCATTAACAGTCTGGCCAGTAACTGAGGCGCGTGCGGGTCAAGGTCGGGGGGGGGCAACAGCGATTCGTTCCAGTTGTTTTCGTGAAAACGATGAGCAAGCCAGTCGATGAGCGCCGCCTGGGGCATCATCGATTTGACGGTCGACCACCAGTGGCCCGTTGTTGATTGGGGTTTCCAGCATGTCGCTTCATCGACCACGTCTCGCGTTTCCTGGGGAAGAAAGAGTAGCCCCTTCGTGGCGGAGTACAAATGGCCGGTTTGCGGTAACTCATTGCGAAGCATCTGCACCGACCCCAGGCGATCATCGAGAAATCCCATTCGTTCGGTCAGGACTTCGAGCGACGGGTCCGCGTCGGAGATGTCGACCCCCTCTGCGCAGAGGGCGCACCGGTACTGCACCGGTTCAACCCATCCCAGACAATGTCGACACAATACAAACGTCATCGCTTGCAACCCGGAAACAGTTCATCGCAACAGGACGGAGGGTATACAAATCGTAAGCCCTCCTTACAATGGGAAGGATACACTTCCCGCTGAAAACATCATACCCGGTTCCCGACGGATCGCCATCATCCAATCGGCGAGAAACATCCATTTTGGAAACTAGAAACAGTGCAACGGAGCCGATTCCCGCAGGGGCGGATCGTCCGAATCCATTCACAGAAGGAGCCTGCCCATGGCGCCCAAATTAAATAAAAAGCAGAAGAAGCAGATCGACGCCCTACGGACCAAAATCCAGAAAGCACAGGTGTTGCTGACCGCAGCCAAAAAACAACCCGACGACCCCAGCGACATCACTCGTCTGCAGAAAGAGATCGACGATCACAAACAACAGATCGAAACGATCCAGTCCACCCCCGGTTGAACCCCGTCTCGGGCAAGCACTCAATATTACCTACTCAACGTCATCCGCTTAACGCACCCGCATCATCCGCATTGCATCTTAGCCAATAGGTGATAGCAAAGGGGTGTTAGCTCATGGGTGTTAGCCAATTGATTTTAGCCAGTGGGTGCCCCGGCTAGCTCGTCTAGCCGGGCGGTTTCAAGTCCGGGTCACAATTGCTGGTCTTAGACTCCATTGTGGAGCAGAATTTGAACAGTCCAGGATTACCCATTGAACATCTATTGATGATTGAACACCCAATGGCACGGTTAGTCGAGCTAACCGTGGCACCCCAGACTTGGCGACCGGTTATTTATCGGTAGACAGAACACCACTCTTAACTCAAACTGATGACGCTGCCTGACTCATGCCTGTATCTCCCCCTCCACCGACCATTTTCATTGTGCATCCGAAAGAGAAGCGGAGCAAATGTTCGATTGAACCTTTGCGTGGTCGCGACGAATTCCGTTTCTGGAAATTCCCTCAACGTGGTTTGGAGTCGCTGGACAACTACGTCCGCTTGGGCATAGGTGGTCCAATCTTAAGCGAGGCCGATGCGGGGCAGGGCCTGTTGATTCTGGATGGCACCTGGCGTCTCGCCGAAAAGATGGAAGCGGATTACCAGCACCTTCCCGTCCGCAGTTTGGCTCCCACCTGGCAAACAGCCTATCCGCGAAAATCGAAAATCTTCGAAGACCCCAGCACCGGCCTCGCCACCATCGAAGCCCTCTACGCCGCGAACATCCACCTGGGAAGACCGATCGAAGGCTTACTGGACGAGTATCATTGGGGGGAGGAGTTCGTGGCGATGAATCGGACGTTGATTGCAGGCGGGTAGATATGTTGAACCACAAAGGCTCGAAGACACGAAGAGCTGGACAACTAACAAAACGACCTCCGATCACCGAGGCTTAATGAAAGCCAATCCTCTTTTGGATTCCAAGATCATTTGCTGCAGGAAACGTTTATGAACTTTCCATCATGGAAGCAATTGTTCGTGTTCCCTTGGTGTCTTCGTGTTTCAACTGAGCACGATGCAATACCCTGACAATCAGCGGTAGACAAAGCACTACATGAAATACTCAAGGCTCATCGAAACACTCATATTCTTCGCTCTCATCCTCGAACCAACCAAATAGTTGCCAACGCCAAACCCCTGTTTCGCCCGGTTTGTAAATGTATTCGGCAAATTCTTTACCGTCGCGTGTAATGAGACGAAGATTGTCGTAGTACAAAACCTGGTCACTGACACATGGAGTCAGTCTTCGATAATGGTCGCTCCCAAAATCCCTTTCCAGAATACGGGAGAACATTCGCTGCAAGGGGCCTCTTCTATTGGAATACAAAAAACCACCTTTTCCTATACTGTATCCTTCGATGGGTCCCGTTCGAATCTGGCATCCGAGACTTCCTTCGATTTCTTCAATGAGTTGATCGACGAGTCTCCGCCACGAGATTTCATCGACGCTCTCGAGAAAATCTCTCTTTGCTGTAAGGATTTCTATCGGTTGCATGTGCTTCTTGAGCTCAGAGGAATTCATAGCCTTAGATCGGTGTTTATGCCTGCATACGATCAATTTATCGATGCCGGCTAATTCGAAGGAGGATATGGCCATAACCAAACACGATCGGCTTCCATGTCGAGACGATATAGACCAGTATCTTCAATCACATACTGAAGTGCTGACCTCCAGTCTTCAAGTGTGGTCATATTTACAGACAGAATCAGTAGCGACTCTTCTTCGTGGTACACCACTGAAGAGACTTGGTCTTCTCTGATCATTGTGATTCGTAATCGTTGGGCCGTGCTAAACTTTCGATTTGATCGGAGCTCGGGAACCATCATTTTTTGCGTCGGAGTTGACAGAGTAAGAGTTCGATAGTCCGAGCGGTCATACTGAAGTTCGTCGAATATCGAGATGAGATTTCCACACCCTCGGCACGTCCCAGAGAAATGCCAATCCTGGTACGACTGTGACGGAGAACAATGTCGCCAGAAATAGATGCGTCCTTGTTGAGCTGAATGTTTCTGATTCATTTCATTTCTCAGACTAACAAAAGATATTTACCACTCTCTTATCTGTGTAAATCCGTGTCCATCTGTGGTTCCAAACGGATATCCCTTCCCCTTACTGGTTTCGCCAGAAGGTGGGGAAGAAGAGGACGAGGATGGCGAAGAGTTCGAGGCGGCCGAGGAGCATTAGCAGGGTGAGAAGAAGTTTGCCGGGGCCGGAAAAGCTGGAGTAGTTTTCTGCGGGACCGAGGACACCCAGACCAGGACCGATGTTGTTGAGGGACGAGGCGACGGCGCTCGCGCAGTCGAGCAGTTTTTCGGCTTTGACATTCTGTTCCCCCTTCTGCCATTGGTCGTCGGGTTCTATCGCGGCCAGCACCATCCAGCTGGAGATGAAAATAAACAGAACCAGGCTGAAGTAAACCATCACTTCATGCCGTAACGATTTGTCGACCGAGACGCCGAAGATTTTCAGGGAACGGACGACATTCGGGCGAAAGGCCTGTTCGACTTCCAGGCGGATGATCTTCGCGAAGAGCAGAAATCGGATCACCTTCAGTCCACCCGCCGTTGAACCAGAGCAACCCCCGATGAACATTAGCAGCAACAGCAGCCCTTTGGCGAACTCGCTCCACTCGTGAAAGTTCTCGGTGCCGTATCCAGTGGTCGTCATAATGGAGACAGAGGTGAACGTCGAATGGCGAAGACAGGTCAGGATGCTGTCGTAGATATCGTTCCACCAGAGAGACCAGGAGAGCGCGAGCGTCGCGAAGCAGAGAATGGCGAGGTACGTTTTTAACTCAGGATCTTTGTAAAGCGGAGCGAAACGTTGTTTGAGGCTGAAATGTTCGTTGCGGCTCGAATAACGAAAAACAAAGTAATAGAGCGCGAAGTTTGTTCCCGCCATCAGCATTCCGACGACGGTTGTCATTTCGATGGTGACTGACTGAAAGTGACCCAGACTTTTGTTAAACGTGCTGAATCCACCAGTCGCCAATGTTCCAAAGGTATGGCAGAGGGCATCATAGAACGTCATTCCTTCCAGCCAGTAGACCAACGTAAAAACCGCTGTCAACGACATGTAAATGGCCCACATCACGATGGCTGTTTCACGCACGCGCGGACGCACTGCCTCATTAATGGGGCCGGGGACTTCTCGGCGCATCAGTGCTTTCCCTCCGGCACCCAGTTGGCCGAGGATCGCGACGAAGAGCACAATAATTCCCATCCCGCCCAGCCAGTGGGTAAAACTTCGCCAGAAGAGGATGCAGCGGGGAATCAGCTTGGTGTGTTCACTTTCGGGGTCAGTTAATTGAGGATCTTCGAGCTGCGTCAGGACGGAGGCCCCCGTGGTGGTGAATCCCGAGACCGATTCAAAGAGGGCATCGACCACCGTCATCGGCTGGTCCGCTTCCCGGTAGGTGTGCGAGAAGAGGTAAGGCAAGCTTCCCAGAAAGCCGGCGAGCAACCAGCCGAGGCCCACGATGGCGAGCGCTTCTTTCCGGAGAATGTTGCTCCGTTCCTGCCGGCCCGTGTAGTAGAGGGCTCCACCAATGGTGAGACTGCACACGATTGAAAAGAGGAGTCCGATGAACCCCTGTGTCTCGAATGTCCGCGTCTGTCCCATGAACGGAAATGCCCAGGGAAGACTGACGACCATGGAACAGCCGATCAGAATTCCGAGCTGACCCAGAATACGGGAAAGGAGTAACCAGTTCATGTTGGGTGTTTATTTTCGCTGAATTAGATCGGAAGAGTCATCACGCGCAGGATAAGCTCTGCCGGTCCGGGTACAAAACGGGCCATTCTACCCGGTTCGTTACCTTCAGTTCACCTGTAATCGACTAAAATTCGTCCCATTCCCATAGTTAGGGAGACAGGATCCTGACTAAACTGAGAATTAGGACATCCTTGGAATAGCCACCTCGAAAGTAGCAACATGATCACTCCATCCGACCTCGATCGCCGGGCGGCCACCGTCTCCCACGAGCTTCAAAAACGGAACCTGAAACTGATCTGCGCGGAGAGCTGTACCGCCGGTTTGATTTCCGCCACTTTGAGCCGGGTACCGGGGGCATCGGAGTGGTTGTGTGGATCGGCCGTGGTGTATCGGTTCGATACCAAAGTGAACTGGTTGGGAGTTGAAAGAGAGAAACTGGACGACCCTGGTCCGGTCAGTTCCATTGTCGCCGAGCAGATGGCAGCGGGAGTCTTGCTCAAGACGCCGGAAGCGTGTTTGGCCCTATCAATTACGGGGGATTTCGGCCCGGTAGCGCCGGCGGAAACGGACGGAATCGCCTGGGTCGGAATCGCTGAACGGACAGAGCAGGGGAGCGGCATCGCTCTTTTTTCACAGCGGCTCGAGCTTCAGGATGAGACGACCGAAGGGGAGGGAATATTGCGCCATCGTCGCCATACAGAAGCGGTCTACCGGACACTCGGGCTCCTGCTGGAACACCTGAACTAAGCCCGCTCTCGTCTGTGACTTTTCCCTGCAGACTCCCGTCACGCCATTCTGAAAACCTGGGTGTCGGTCGACGCTGATTTGGGGCTCCCAAACCCCGGTCAGGCCTCTGGCTGGAATCGACCCACGGGAAAATTGCATTCCCGGTTGATTTTCCAGAAGTATATTTTCGGAGGAGAAAAGGCGACGACTTTTGATCACTTCACAAGTGGTTGTTTGACTTTATTTCACGTTTCGGGCCGTTCTACTTTTCACCTCTGGGAAGAGGAGGGGTTCACTATGTCTTACAAGCTCGATAGTTTATTTGAACAGTTTATGGAGTCCTGGCTGAGTGCCGAACTGACGGATTTCATGTGTCTGGCGGTAGCGATTGTTTTTGTCGCCTGGTGTGTTAATTTTTATAGTTCAAAATGAGAACAGACTGTAAAACTTTCCAGAGGAGGCAACGAGACAGCCGATCTTTCGTGGATACGCCGGTCTTTCGTGGATACAATTGGGGTCCAAATTCATCAGCACCCCTCGGAACAGGACCTACGAAAAGACACTCCCCTTTCATGTATCGCATCACTCAGGAAATCCACTTCTGTTACGGCCACCGGCTGTTGAATTACTCCGGCAAATGTCGACATTTGCACGGCCACAATGCCCGGGTGCAGATTATCCTCGAAGGGGCCGACCTGGACGAACGGGGCATGCTGATCGACTTTTCCGACATCAAAGCCAAGTTACGTACCTGGATTGACGACGAACTCGATCACCGAATGATTCTCTGCAAAGACGATCCGGTGCTGGAGGCTCTTAAAGATACCGAAGAACCCTTTTTCGTGATCGATGATAATCCGACGGCCGAAAACATCGCCCGGTTGATTTACAACAAGGCGGTCGATTTCGAATTCCCGGTCGTTGAAGTCTGCCTCTGGGAAACGCCTAACTCGCAGGCGACGTACCGGGGTTAAAAGGGATTACTGCTTCACGGCCACAAATCGTAATCGGACGTAATCCTTCAGGTAACCTTGCTCGTCCTGCTCCAGTTGCGGTACGACCTGCTCGACGACTTCGTTCATGAACGCAGGTTGTTCCGATTCAGGAATGGGTTCCACGAAACGGCGACCAAAATTCTGTACCCAGTGGATAACTTCCCTGCCGATCGGTGTGGGACGGGGGTAGAGAAGGATTCGTTGTACTTCAAATCCGTTTGCTTCCAGCAACGACTTATATTCTTCTGCCGAGGGAAAATACCAGGGGTCGTACTGCTCGCCATCAATTCCCCTCCGGGCCAACGCTGCCTTTAATGCGACGCGGGTGATATTCACATTCCCGGCTCCTCCCATCTCGGCCACGAAACGCCCGCCCGGTTTAAGAGCTTGATGAACTCTTTTGATGACCTGCTCCGGGGGCCGCATCCAGTGTAAAGCGGCGCTGGAAAAGACCGCATCGAACTCTGCCTCATAAGGCAGTTCTGTAGCCGATACCTGTTCGACTGTGATTCCTTTTCCCTTTGCAGCGGCCACCATGGAAGGGTCACCGTCGATTCCTTTCACGGTCGCTCCAGACTTCATTAACTCCAAAGTCAGCGTTCCATCGCCACAACCAAGGTCGAGAATCGTTTCGTCGACTTGGGGTTGTAACCATTCGATCAGCGATTTTCCCAGTTTCGCAACATAGGCCGCTTCGCGCTGATAGTTTTCTGCACTCCAGGATTGATTGGTCATCGAGACTTCCGTTTGTAAAACAGTTCACCAGATAAATGGGGGATCGTACTAACGTCGGACAAAATTTGGCGCGATGGGTTCACCTGCTGTTGAAGTTCAACGGGGCGTGTAGTGTTGTATTTCATCGCAGGAAGCGGCAAGATGATACTAAAGTGAATGCACTTTCAGACAGAACATCACCGAAGCCAGCCTCAGGAATTCTTACTTGATGATCTCCTTCCGCCAGCCTTTCCGTTTTCTCATCGTATTAACTTTGCTGTTCTCTGTCGCCGCTCTAGCGGGTGGTCAGCTGCACGCACAGGAAGACGAAGATGCGGTCTTCCTTCCCGGTGTACTTGGAAGTTATCAGCAGGAAGGAGCCGAAGTCTTCGAACGGATCGATTCGGACATCGCGTTCGACTGGGGAACTCAGACTCCCGATGATCGCCTCTCGGCAGATCGTTTCGCCATTGATTGGAACAGCCTGATCCTGATCCGTCAAAAATCACCGATGCAGTTCCATGCCTATCTTAGGGGTGAAGTCGAAGTGAAAGTCGACGGGATTGTGGTCCTGAATGGGAAATCGAACGAACCAGGCTGGATCAGTGGCGAGGTACAGGAGCTGCCGCTGGGCGAGCAAGAATTCGAAGTCCACTTCGCTAAAACCTCCGATCAGGCGGTGATCAAACTGTATTGGTCTTCGGACGCTTTTGCGCTGGAACCAATTCCTGAGAATGCGCTCCTGCGAGAAGAACCAAGCCGGCAACCCTGGTTGGAAGAACAGGGGCACATGGTGGCGGATGCCTTTCGCTGTTTTAACTGCCATGCCTCGTCACGTAGTTCATTGAGTTCTCTCGATATGTCCGCTCCTGCCTTGCAACAAGTCCGCGATCATGTCAGTTGGGAGTGGCTCGTCGCAAAGCTACAGGATCCGACTCATGAGAATATCGCGAGCAAAATGCCGAACTACGGGTTTGACAAGAACGAGGCGGAAGCAGTGGCCGCTTACCTCTGGTCGAAGTCGAAGCCAACGGAACTCCTTGAACTTCCCGAACTGCCGCAACCGAAGCCGGATAAAAAGAAGGATGCCGCCGAGGAGCCTGTGACGGTGATCGATCCCATCGCCGAAGGAGAGCGCGTCGCCAATACTGTCGGTTGTCTGGCCTGCCACCAGGTTGGAGAACTGGGGACTGTCGGTCATTACAGCGGACCGGAACTAACGCACCTCGGAAGTAAACGGACAGCCGAATGGATTTATACCTGGTTGGAACAACCTGAAAAACTGCATCCGAACCATCGCATGCCGGAGGTGCTGCTTTCCAAAACAGAAAAAACACAAGTCGCGCAATACCTCGCCAGCTTGCAACCCGGTGACTCAGAGAACGCAGCCAGCGGTCCACCAGAAATGACCGACGCAATGATCGAACGTGGAGAGAAACTGATCGCACAGGCAAGTTGTGTTTCCTGCCATGATCTGGGAAAGAACGACACTTTCAAACCGTTTGAAGTGGCCGCCATTCAACCCAATCAATTGAATGGAGAAATATCGTGTGTGGGTTCGGAAGGAAAATCGAATCAGGGATCACATAAACCTCACTTCGGTGAGCGAGCTGATGGGGAAGCGCTCGATGCGTTTTTGTCGATCGCAGAACCGGCTGCAACGGACGACAACGAGGAACTCACAGCCTCTTTCCATCACAGCGATTACACAGAAGGGGAAAGGCTCCTTCATAAAAAGAACTGTCTCGCCTGTCATCAACGGGGGAACGACAACGGGCTCAAAGATCTCGCTGGCAAGATTGCGGCGAATGTACCTGGACAAGAAGGACTGAGCGAAGCCTTTGTCCCTCCTTCGTTAAACGCGATTGGCGATAAGTTGCTTGACGAGGTGTTGGCCAAAGCAATTGCCGGACAACAGGACCGTGTCCGCCTCGATTGGCTGGCCGTGCGGATGCCGAAGTTTGAACATAGCCAGGAAGAGTCGGCGGCCCTGCTGACCTACCTGAAAGGTCACGACCGAATTCCGGCGGCAGCACCGGCAACGACTCCCATTCCCGAAGTTCCGAAAAAGAGTGAAGAAGAATGGTTCCTCACCGGACAGGCATTAGTTGGAGCCCGAGGTTTCAGTTGCATTGCCTGCCATCAGATCGGCGACTTCCAACCGAAGAAAGTCGAACCGGGAACCCGGGGGACCGACTTGCAGGGCATTGGCGACCGGATGCGGAAAGAATTCTACTTTCGGTGGGTACAGTCCCCCATCCGAATTATTCGCGGAATGGAAATGCCTTCTTTCAATCGCCCTAAAGAAGGCGTGCTTGAAGCACATCTGCCTTCGCAATTAGCGGCTGTCTGGGAGGCGTTAAACGATCCACGATTGACTGTCCCTACTGACCCTTCTGTTGTCGAACAATACTGGGCAGTCGCTCCCGGAGAAAAACCGCGCGTCGTGCGGGATGTCTTCATGGTGCAGGATCAGGATCAACAGATACCGCTCGTTCGTTCCTTTGCCGCCGGATTCGATAATGGACATAGCTTACTTTACGATCTCTCTCAGCCACAATTACGCGTCTGGACTGTGGGAGATTTCGCACGGCAACGGACGGCAGGAAAGAGCTGGTATTGGGATCTGGCCGGAAATCAGCTGGCGCAGTTCAGTTCTGCGCCGGACTTCGCGCTGTCGATCAAAGGAGACATCCAGCTTCCTTTGATGGTGGACGATTCGGCAACCAGGTTGATCAGTTACCAGACAACAGAAACAGAAGTCGTAATCGAATACCTCACTCATTTCCAGGTAGAAGGTAAAACGGTCGAAGTCCGTGTTCGGGAACAATTGGAGACGGCATCGACCAAGGCCAATTCAAATGATTCCAAAACAGGATTGAAACGGACATTCACTGTGTCCCAAATACCTCAAGGAGGCCGCTTGTTAGTCAGCATTCCCAAGATCGCTCCCGGGTTGGGAAATCCTCAGGTCGAACTGATCTCGAATGTTCCTCAGGAAGCGATCTCGCACGGCAAGCTACCCACCGATAAAGATACAACCGAGTCTCGTACGTGGGTTCGACTTAACTCCTCAGCCGAGGAAGTTACCGGTAGCTTGCTTTATCAATGTGATCTGAAGGCACCCGCACTGGTGGCCAACCTGGAACAGAATACCGCCGTGCAACCCACACCGATTTCCACCTTGCCCGGATTTACGGGGCAACGATTATCGCTTCCCCCCTCATTGATGCCGACGGCGATGACGGTTACCGCTTCGGGCGATCTGGCGTTTACGTCTCTCAAAGGAGATGTCTATCTGGCTCGCGATACCGATGGTGACGGGTTCGAAGATAAGGTGATCCTCGTCGAAGAAGGGCTGGCCGCCCCTTTCGGGATCTATGCAGACGGAGACCAACTTCTCGTTTCGCACAAACCGGAAGTCCTTCGCCTGGTGGATACTAACGGCGATGGCCGTGCCGATACTCGTGAAGTTGTCGCGACTGGTTGGGGATACTCGGAAGATTACCACGACTGGACCTGTGGTATCGTGAAAGACTCCAAAGGGTATTATTACATCGGTATTGGTTCAGACTATGCCCAGAAAAAGCGTTTGGACAACACCCGCAAGTGGCGCGGGGCGGTGCTGCGTTTTGATGAGTCAGGGAATGTCGAACCGGTCGGAACGAACTTCCGTTATCCCACCGGCCTGGCGATAGATGCCCAGGATCGGGTTTATGTTTCCGATCAACAAGGTGTGCAGAATACCTTTAATGAAATCAACTACCTGCAACCGGGCAAGTCTTATGGCGTACTCAGCTGGCAGGACCGTGATAAGGATCTGGTGGATACCCGTGCCGCAGTTCAACTTCCGCATCCCTGGACGCGTTCCGTGAATGGACTGTTCATCCTTCCGGAAGACTACCCGATTCCGGAATTGGCGGGCGAGGGGATTGGTTGCGAGTACAACGGGCGTTTTCTGATTCGATTTAATATCGACGAAATCAACGGAGAGGTTCAGGGGGGGGCCTATAACTTCAGTCAACCTGATCAACTCAGTTCTCAGGAGAATTTTCTGGGACCGCTCTCAGGCTGCGTCGGTCCTGATGGAACCATCTACATCGGCAGTATGTATGACAGCGGATGGTCGGGTGGAAGTAACACGGGCGAGATCGTGAAATTAAAACCGACCGGTTCCATCCCGAACGGGATCAAGCAGATTCGTTCCCGGAAGAATCAATTTGAAATTGAATTTATGCGTCCTGTTGATAAATCGCTCGCCGCGGATCCGGAGCAGTACGGCATCTCAACTTATACTCGCGTCTGGCAGGGAGCCTATGGCACGCCCGATTCAGGGCGGCACCAGGTGGAGATCGAAAAGGTAACCGTCGCGGACGATGGCAAGTCGGTCATCTTGCATGTTCCGGAACTGCTTGCCTCGTATGTTTATGAGATCAATTGTGGTGACCTGGATACGAGCAACGAAGAACCCTTCTGGCCCTCGACGGGTAACTACACGGTGAACACGCTGCCCGAATAACGTGTAGTTCTTACAATAACGGGGTACAGATTTGCGCGGGTCATTTCTTTTTTGAGTGTAAGAAACGATTAAGATTTGATTTAACAATATATTGCTCTTGATGCATATTTTGTGTTTCCGTACTATCCCGCTCTCTCTCTCATCAGGCCCGCCCTGAAAAGCTTGCGTAACCGCGTAAAATCAGACTGATTTTCTTCAACACAGGGATGTGTCGGAGTCCGTTGCGCAGTCTTCATTTCCTATTGATATTTGAATGCTTTTACGATCCACTTTTGTTCGTGAAAGAACTTCTGGAACGCCTTTGTGCGCTCCGTTTCAAGTAGGGAATGGAGGATTTGCTTTTCTATTGTCGTAACCGATTATACAAGGATGAAATCTGTGCGAGCCCTTTGCATGCTGCTGGTGTTCGGGTCCCTCTGTGGTGGAGGATCTTTCCTGCAAGCACAAAACGGACAGACCGTCGATACCGATACGAAAAACGAATCGAATGCTACGAAGTTTGAGGTCTATCAACTTCAGCATCAATCTCCGACCTATGTTAAAACACTGTTGCAAGGCTTCCTGAAAGATCAGGCGGACCGGGTCGAAACCGGTGCGATTGAAGAGCAACAGCTTCTCATCGTGAGAGGTCCGGAGGAAGTTCATCAACTTGTCGCCGACCTCATTAAGAAGGTCGATAAGAAAACGACAGCGGCCCCCGGTAAGAAACCGGCGGAGTTGAACCCGGCTCTCAATTCGGCCCCTCTGGCGGAACAGTCTATGGAGACGATTCGCTGCCGTCCGGATTCATTGCTTGCGGCTCAACAGATCGCCCGTAAATTTCTCGAGACGGAACCTGGTTCCAAAGTCACGATTGAACCCCAGAATAGCCTGCTGCTTGTACTTGCGAGTCCAAGAAAGTATCAGGAACTCAACCAGAAACTGACAGCCGCTCGACTGCTGGTCGAAAAGACGGCATTAGTCAATGTTCCCGGTGCATCGCGCAACAATCGCGCAGAAGCGGGTCGCAATATCGAAGACATGTATTACCCGCGATATCATTCGGCCGATCGTCTCGAACAGAAAATTCAACAGTTACTTGGTAAACGACTCATCCGCGATCCACAGCGAACTGCCGGACGTTACCAGATTCAAAGCCGTGATGGTGCCCGACTGACTTTGGAATTCCAGTCCGAACAGAACCGCCTGTTTATGACAGGGCGTGAAGGACTTGTAGATCAGTTCGCGGAACTCGTTCATTCACTCGATTCCTCCACAGAAGTGGGGGCGGCCAAAGTGAGTATCGTCCCCGTGCGGAACTCCAAGCCAGAAACCGTTCGTAAAGCGATCAAAGCTTACATGAGTGGTTACCGTGCCGAGCAGGGTGCAGAAGCCAAACCCGCAGTTCCCGAAGGCGAGCCACAAAGCATGGTGGCTCCGCAGAAGGAGGGTATTCAACAGATCAATTTTCAGAATGGCCTTAACCCGAACAATCTTTCCTTCCAGATTGAGGGGAACCCCAACGATCTGGATATGGATCTTGATGACGAAGCCCGCCTGCGATCCCGCCTGGGGGAACTCAGTAACAATGTGCAAATTCAAACATTGGACGACCTCGATCTGATTATCCTGCGTGGTCGTGATGAAGATGTTCAGGAAATCAGCCGCATTATCGAACAGATCGAACAACTCTCCATCGATGCCGAACCTGAAATCGAAGTGATTCCATTGAAGCATGTCTCCGGCCGGTCGCTGGAAGCATTGGCGAATCAGATTTCAGAACAATTGGTCGGTGGTCGCCAGGGTCGCGCCTTTGTAACGGCACTCGGCAATCCGAACTCGATTCTTCTTATTGGTTGGGGGGAAGCGTTCGGGGCAATGAAAGAACTGGTCGAACGTCTCGACGAACCGGTCGATCCCGAATCTGAAATGCAACTGTTCGCACTCGAACATGCCGATGCCACTGCGGCGATGCAGTCGGTATTGCAATTCTTCACGCCTCAAGGGGGCCTGTCTCCCACCGTGAATGTGATCACCGACAATCGGACCAACTCGTTGATTGTTCGTGGAGCACCACGTGACTTACTCCAAGTTTCCGCACTCATCAAACGACTCGATCTCCCCGGTGGAGAAGCAGTGAACCAGGTTCGCACTTATAAGCTGAAAAACACTCTGGCGAACGATCTGGCAGCCGTGATTCAAGAAGCGATCAATGCTGCCCGTGGACAAGGTGCCGGTGGAAAATCGAAAGTTCTTGAACTGTTGACCGTCGATGCCGAAGGAGAAAAACTGTTAAAAACAGGAGCTCTCCAGGATGTTCGCATCACGCCCGATCCACGGACAAATACATTGATTATCTCGGCGCCGGAAGATAGCCTCGCGCTATTGGACGCCTTGATTGATCAACTCGACCGCGAACCTACCGAACAGGCTCAGATTAAAGTCTTTCGAATTGTTAATGGCGATGCCGCGTCTTTGATTCAAATGTTGCGAGCATTGATTCCCAGTTCAACCGGACTGGCCTTGGGTCCTCAGTTGCCGGGTTCCGGTGGTGAGACATCACTCATTCCTTTGCGATTTTCTATCGACGAACGGACCAACAGCATTATTGCTTCCGGTTCGACCAACGATTTAGCGTTGATCGAAGCCCTGTTGATTCGTCTCGATGCGAAAGATGTGCTCGAACGGAAAACGACCGTTTACAAACTAAGAAATGCTCCGGCTTTCGATGTTTATGAAGCGATTAACGAGTTTCTGCGAGATGAACGCCGAGTACGCGAAGCGGCCACCGAGGCTACAAACCGATTCCTTCAGGTTGAACGAGAAGTCGTCGTTGTCTCTGAGGAGGTGAGCAACAGCATCATCCTCTCAGCGACTCCGGAATACTACGACCGCATTCTCGGCTTGATCAAAGAACTGGACGAACAACCTCCGATGGTGATGATTCAGGTATTAATTGCCGAACTTGCCTTGAACGATACCGATGAATTCGGTGTCGAACTCGGATTGCAGGACAGCTTGCTCTTCGACCGTTCGTTGCTGGGTGACTTGTTAACGACGACTAATACGACGCAAGTGACCAATGCCAACGGTGTAACGACGATCACAGAAGAGATTATTCAAGGGGCGACAAACCAGCCCGGCTTCGACTTCAACAACAACCCGCTGGGGAATAGTGGAAGTACGAAATCACTTTCGACGGCAGGTGATGTGGCGGGCCAAGCGATTTCCCACTTCGACGTCGGTCGTGTGAACAGTCAACTTGGTTTTGGTGGTCTGGTTCTTTCGGCCGGTAGCGAGAACATCAACATTCTCGTCCGAGCTCTTAAAGAATCTCGCCGACTGGATGTACTCAGTCGTCCGCAAATCATGACCCTCGATAACCAACCCGCCTTTATTCAAGTCGGGGAACGAGTTCCCCGAGTGGTAAATACGACATTGAATCAGTTCGGTCAGGTGAACACTGTCGAACTGGAGAATGTGGGACTCATTGTAGCGGTGACACCTCGTATCAGCCCTGAGGGGAACGTGGTGATGGAAATCGACGCTGAGAAATCAGAACTAGGTTCCGAAGCGGAAGGGATCCCGATTTCGACTTCGGCCGATGGAGAAGTCCTGCGGTCTCCCCGTATTAATCTGACAACCGCGTCCACCACGGTCAGTGCCGACAATGGTGAAACGATTATCCTCGGGGGATTGATTACCAAATCAACTTCCAAAGTTGCCCGTCGCGTTCCTTACCTGGCCGATATTCCCATCCTGGGTGATCTCTTCCGGTTTGATTCGCGTGCGGTACGGCGAACAGAGCTGATGATTATTCTGACGCCCTACATCATCAATAACCCACAAGACATGGAACGGCTTAAACAGATTGAAGAAGCTCGCATGCACTGGTGTGCAGCGGATATCTCGGCCATTCATTATGACACAGGTTATTGTCTTGATGGTAGTTGTGATCTGGAAACCGAATTGCAGGTCATCTTTCCAGATGACGATCCCCGCGGCGTGATGCCTCCACCGGAAACGCTGAACATGCAGCCAACTCCGATTCCCGGATCGATTGCTCCGCCGGATTCCATTCAACCAATGATGATGCAGGAAGATCAAGTCTTCCGTCAGCAGGTCTCTTTGCCGAACGAGATCCAACCGGTGGTCTCGAAGAAACAGCCTGCCTGGTGGCAACGGAAATCCTCCGCCAGCAAGACGAAGTAAACGGATCGATTGAAACTTCTGATGAACGAACTTCCCGCTGTTCAAAGCGGGGAGTCTACCGACTTTGAAATCGCCGTTCCCTGCACAATTAACTGTGCATCTACCTGTAACTAGAGGATAACGAACCATGATGCGACGCCGCTGGCAAGCGATCACGACGCTCCTCCTGATGACCATGATCCCCGCACTGTCTTTAACTGGGTGTGCGTCATTTCAACTGGCTCAGGCGATGAAATTCGATTTGAATAAACCCTTCCCGTGGGAAACTGATGACGATGAGATCCGTTCTCCGGAGCGCCTGGTGGCGGTCTGGAAAGATACGATCATGAATCAGCGGAGCCAGAAGGGGGTCCGTGGTTTTGGCGGACGGGTGATGTTCTACGACTCACAGGGCGCCAAGCCGATTCGCGTTGCTGGTGATGTCGTTATTTATGCGTTTGATAACACGGGTGTCGACGCCGATGCCATTCCTGACCGTAAATTTGTTTTTAAAGCAGACCGTCTGGAAGAGCATTACAGCAAATCGGCTTTGGGGCACTCTTACAGCTTCTGGCTTCCCTGGGAAGAAATAGGTGGCGAACCTCGGAAAATCAGCCTGCTGGTCCGCTTCGAAGGAGAAGCGGGAGAGACAGTCATGTCCGATCCGGCAATGCAATCTCTTCCCGGAATCCCCAAGGGGTTTATGCTCGGAAAAAAACAGGACGAAGAGAAAGCGGCCGCTGCTGGCGGCATTCAACAAGCTTCGTATGAAGAAACCGAATCTGCTTTAAAAAAGCAAAATGCGGAACCCCTGCGGATGCAGACGGAAACGATCGAAGTACCCAAGCGATTCATAGATAAACATCTAACCGATCCTCAGGCGGAATGGGATATCCCTGTTGATAATAGTGGCGAAAGCAGTTTATATTTCCCTCAGCCGGGGGCGAAGTCGACTAGTTCGCGGGCGCCACAGGAACTGGACCGTTTCGAGGCAGGAGAACTCCCTGCGCAAGTAGATCAGAAAATGCCTGTAGAACGAACCAGTCAGTATCGGCCTGAACCACAACTTAATGCGCAGGACTTGGAGATTCAGGAGTTGCGGGCGTCGCTGGATGTAATGCGTCAACAGTTGGCAAAAACGGAACAGCGACAACAGAGCCAAACGACGAACTCAGCTTACAAAGGCTGGGATCGAAAATCGGAACGACAGATTCCGCTTAATTCGGGATCGGGACGATCGGCTGAGGTGCAAGGGACACTTCGAGCTCGTTATGAACAGTATTTACGCCAGGCTCAAACATCAGAAGTCGGGAACACAACTGTCGCTGTCGGTCATCCTGCACCTGACCGCGAAGCGTCACCTGCCCGTCTGCAAACGATACCTCGATCCCGGGAGCAACAGACTGAATGGGACTGGCAGACGCCAGAGTCTGTTTCAGGTTCCCCGCCTTCAAAATAGGATCTGCCTTCGGCACAGAGAATCCTAAGGAGAGACGTGGTAGATACATCTGATTGGCCTGGGGACGTCGGAGTGGTCGGTTGATCCGGCCAGCCTGACTTCGTTCAACCTGGAAATCCTGCACGGCCGTTCGAACGTTTCCGTCAGTTGATCCCTGTTCCAAACCAACGAACCCCGAGCCTTCCTCAGAATCCGCACCGACGAAACTTCGCTCATCGCGATTCTCGCGCAGGAAACGGGCTCCGCCTGAAATGGCACTTCCGCCCGAAGCACTCGATGATGCTGCGCCCGGTTCGGGCTGCTTCGTCAGCGGTTGCCCCAATGTTCGATCGCCGAACAGCTGAGCTTCGACCTGAGAAATGAATATGATGGAGCTAACGCTGACCATCACAAAAATAATTGTCCGTAATCGCATAGTAGATACCGTAATGGTTAAATCGTTTTTACGAAGGTGGGCGAGTTACAAGGCGGGCACGCAAAACTACTTAAACAGTTTCCGTCATTCACCAGCGTGGAGTCTCTGTTTCGCCGTTTTGCTATCTGTCTAATACAGAGCAAAACGAGCTTGGGCACAACAGAGCAGGAGGGTTCATCAATTCAATTGTTTTCACTGCGTATTGCAGTAAAGACTTTGGTGAATGAAATCCACGGGCAAAGTAATTAAAACTTATCACGTGGTTCGCAGGGCGCCGGAGAAACTCATCGCGGCAGGAAGGTTTGGGGAGGGAAATTGAATCCGGACGCGGTACAGAAACCACAGCCCCGGAAACTCTCTGGACAGGAAGTCCTTACGTAATCGTAACAGACTTCGTGGTCGTTTCCAGTGGGGGAATCCTGTTCAGAGCTTACTGAAGACCGTCCAAACAGGAGGCAGACAGCCGTCGGCCGTTTGTAACTACTTAATCAATAATCGTTTGCAGTCGATATGTAACTGCGACAATAATTTCTCGCTTGATGACTGTACGGATTTATTTAAGCGAGTAATCGCGTAATGAAGGACGGAAAAACCCGATTCCAACACGGTGCGATGATGCGCAGCCATCGCGACCGTGCTCGTTAATCCGCCTCGTTTTCAGATCAGAACGGGTTTGCCCTGTTGACGACGAACGATCACCCATTGACCGGCGTGCATTGTCCAGTGGGTGCCTTGCATCGCAAAGATCGACCCCACGGTTTCGCCAATCTGCTGCAATTGCTCCGGACCCGGTTTCATCAAGTCTTCATCAGACATCTTGGCGAGGACGGCGAGCGTGCCTTCGCGTTGTTCATTCATCAGCTTCACCAGTTCTTCTTTAGGAAGAAAGGCTGACGTGTCGTCTCCACTGGAATTCTTGCGGTCATAAATCTCGGTGAAGCCTTCGGGTAACGCGGGCATGGACCCCGGAGCAATCGCTTCGATCAGTTGATGTTCCGAAGCAATCAAATGCCCCACCTGCCAGTTAATCGGGTTAATCCCCTCAGCCGGTTTCAGCAGCAAATCGTCATCGGACAAATCAGACAGGTAAACATTGACAAGCTGGGTCGGTGTGACGAGAGACTTCTTAATATGTTCAGCAATACTCATGTCAGGATTTCCTCATGCTGGTGGAAAACAATCACGGGGCAGGACAGCAGTCCTTCAATTTTCCCACTTATACTTTAATGGTTCGAGTTGCTCAGTGGTACCTGACGGGACTCTCCATGCGAACCGGTCTCTTGATTTAAATTTGTCCTTTACAAAATCAACGCGGCCTCAGCCACTAATCCCGGACCGAAACCAAGGATGACGCAAGGGCGTTTAGCTTCTGCTTGGCGAAGACGTTCAATGATGAAGAGGACGGTGGGCGAAGACATATTGCCGTATTCTTCCAGTACACGGCGGGAAGGTTCCATCTGTTGATCGTCGAGGCCAAGGGCTTCGGCCGTGGCCTGCAAGATACGAGGGCCCCCCGGATGAATGGCCCAGGAAGCGATCTCTTTCGTCGTCAATTGATGGCGGCCCAGCCAGGCTTCCATCCATTCGGGTAGGTACTGCTGGATCACATTGGGCACTTCGGGGGACAGGCCCATTTCGAAACCGTTGTTTCCAATTTCCCAGCTCATCATCTCGCGGGAATCGGGCAGCAGCCGGGAACCATTGGCGACGATTGTCCAATCCTCCCCGGTAGGAGTCTCTCGATGACATCCAACGACTGCGGCGGCTCCATCAGCGAAGAGAGAGTTCGCCACGATCCGCTGTGGATTCCAACCGTAGTGATGATGCACGCTGCATAATTCCACGGCGCAAACGAGCACACAAGCTTTCGGGTCGGCGTCGGCATACGCTTTGGCGACTCGCAAACCATTCATGGCACCATGACACCCCATGAAGCCGACATGCGTCCGGGCTGTCTCTTCGGGCAATCCAAGTTCGCGAATCAATTCTATATCAAACCCCGGTGCGGAAAAGCCACTACAGGAAACCGTAACGAGGTGAGTGATCTCCCCCGGAGCCTTCCCCGAATCCAGCAGCGCTTTGTTCGCTGCTTTTATAGCGAGTGGGGCTGCGTGCAGAACATACTGTTCCATTCGCGCCGCCGTGTCGGGACCGGAATTTCCCGGTTCTTCCCCTGGGGTGTAGAACGATTGACGATTTTCCGCTCCGTCTTCGGACGAGTTTAACAGCACGCTATACCGTTGCTGAACTCCTGATCGACGATAGAGCGCGACGATTTGCCTCTGTTTTTTTTCGTCGACTCGACCCAGATGTTTGGCAATCTCCGCCGCGTCTTTTTGTTGAACCGCGTGTTCGGGATTAGCCGTACCGACCCCCAGTATTTCAAAACTCATTTAATGCTCTATTTGGTTAAGGCGATATGCCAGTATAAAAAGATGTGCCAGTCAACGAAGAGAATTGATCGCTTCCACACTTCGTCCTCAGGACGGAGCATCGACCAGCACAGGAGCGAGGGGTTCGTTTAAGTGTTTGATGATGGGACGGGTCAGGCCGGGAAACCAGTTAATGGTGGAGAGGGCGAGTTCCACGGCGCGGGGATAACGAGAGAGTCGAGCGATCCAGCGACAGTATTGATACCGCTGTTGCACTTCAGTTCGGTGCAATCGGCTCCACTCCTCTTCGTCGGCAGTCCCCCATGAATCTATTCTAGACGCTACCAGAGTAGAAGCGAGGTAGCCACTGCAGAGAGCACTGGCGATTCCTTCTCCCGTGAAAGGTTCCACATACCCAGCGGCATCGCCACATCGCAGCGTACGAGGTAGGGCTTTGACGGTAGTCGTACGGGTCAGAGCAATTGTCCCAGACCAGTCGACGGAGTCCAGATTATTAATTTCGGGGAGATGAGCCTCTTGAATGATTTGCTGTATCAAACCGGAAGTCGAGTTCGCCTGTTTCAGCACGGGGGCGTTCAGCGCGGCGGCCAGATTCAGGCTGCCATCCTCCAGCTGAGTCAGACCGACATATCCCGCAGGAGAAACCGCCATATGAATACTGCCTGCGTCGTAACCTGTAGGAGGTTCCATCAGGATGCCCCCCAATCCCAGCCGCGATGCCGTAGTTGAAAGGCTCTTATGTTGAGGATATTTTTTGAGCGACGAATTCGCCAGACCATCGGCAACTAAAACGATGCGAGCGGTTGCGATGACTGTCTTGCGATCTGTCGATTGCAATTCTACCCGACGTTGATCGCCGAGAGGCGTCAGTTCCTCCAGGCGAGCTGTGACTTCGGAAAGGAACTCAGTTCCCTTGGTGATTGCTTCCGTCACCAGAATTTCATCAAAGCGAGTCCGACTGAAAGCGACACCGTGAGGTAGCGGTACAGAGACTTCCCGCCGTGGGCTATTGATTTGCAACTCCTGGATTGGAATCGCGCCCGCGTCTTTCAGCAGTGGCATCAAACCTGCTTGCTCGACGACACTCAGCGTCCGCTCATTGAGGCAACCTCCACACACTTTGTATCGAGGAAACGACTTCCGGTCGATCAGCAATGTCTTCAAGCCCGCTTTGCCCAGTTGCAGCGCGGCGAGTGCCCCGGCCGGTCCGGCGCCGATGATCAGCACGTCCCAATTCGTCGACGCGGCCTCGGAGATATCCAGAGTGTTTTTAATCGTCACGTGCGATTCCTCCACGAGAGCAGGAACCGTTCCGGCCAGTGACGGGTCACGGTAACCGATTCCATACCCGCTTTCAGAGCGTGCTCAATCGCTTCCTTGATCGTGAAGGCCGACCGCACGGACAGGGGACCATCCACATGCACAATCGGTGATCGACTGAGTAATCGACAGCCAATCTGAGCAAGGCAGTACCCGAAACGGGAACGACGAAGATCGTTCACCAGCACCAACTGCCGGGCCGCATAGGATATCTTGTTCAGGAAAAAAATCGCCTCTTCGGAACGGAGATGATGCAGGAACAGGGAACACATAATGACGTCGTATTCCCCCGGAACGGGTTCTTTTAGCACATCCCAACGGTGAAACGGAATCGACAGATCACGTTCGGTCGCCTGACGAGTGGCGTAATCCACGGCAACCGGACTGATGTCGGAGCCGGAGAACTCCATCGGGATTTGTTCCTGCTTCGCTCGCTGCGCCAGGTTGATGACGACATCACCCCCGCCGCTGGCCACGTCGAGCACTTTGAGAGGCCGGTCCGGGTGTTCCTGCGCCAGTTGCCGCAGCGGAGGCCAGAGCATGCTGCTGCTCCCACTGATCCAGTTGACCCGCTTCAACCCGGCAAGCGCCTGCTGGTGTTCCCGTTCATCCAGTCCGGGTTGATCCATCAGTTCTTCGACTTGTTGACGCGTACTCAAATTCATAGATGCTGGGAACCGACAGGGAGAGAGGGAACAGGCAGTGGTGATAAACAGGCCCGGGCAACATTCATGTCCAGACCGAAACCGACAGCCGCCGAGAGAAGGATCGCGCACCGTCTCTGGTATTGTAGCCACTGGAAGAAAAGAGAACACTCACTAACGGCATCCCATCTGCCTACAAACTTAGTTGCCAAAGTAATTGTTCCAGAATCTATACTGATGTGGCTATAACGGACCTAATTGCCTCTTTTTCTGATCCAGAATCCGGAATTGGATATAAGACTCTGGTCTCGGTTAAGGGGGGCAGATCAGCCGACCCAACCCGCTAAAACGTAACGTAAAGCCCCTTTTGTGACTGAGTAGCTCGCTGTAAGAATTCAACAGCCTCAGTTACTTCTTCTGATGAATGCTCTTGTGCAAGTTGCTGCAAAAAACCAAGACTCTCGCTCACCTGTCCATTGCTTTGGAAATACGAACCCATTTTGCCGGGATCGAAAGAATTGTTGTCACTTCCGACAATCAAACCCAAGATCGGTGAGCTTCTCCGGTCGTCAGGAACTATTTCCTGGACTGATTCCCAAGCTGAGCCAAGCCCGATGTCATCGGTTGGATCGTAGTATTTTGTCTGTGCAAAGTCTCCGTACTGGTGGGCATCCTCTGTCTCAATCATCCCTTCCCAGTCATCTTCCAGTGGTTCACCTTCGTAAGGATCGGTGAGTGACTTGAAGTTTTGTTGGATGAATGAAATCAAAGCACTACATTCACCTGTTGCAAGAGAGTCTTGCAGTACGGGTAATAGCTCCTGCTCAAACTTCTGGTAATCAAATATGAATGCCTTGTGTTCCATCATGATGTATCATCTCACGGCAAGAAATCGTTTAGCGAAGGACGCTGTAACAATTATAAAGAATTACGATAAGAGCACGTTGAAAACCGTCATTTTAACGGGCTGCCAGGCTATTCCCAAAGGTCTTGCCATCTAACACTCAGGCTACTTGGATCACACTTTTGGTTACACCATCTTCTGAAATGAAGGCAAACAGACATGCATCATCATGGTAAAGTCCAGTAGACTTCGGGATTGATACCTCCCCAACAAATACCATTGGTTTGTTATTGTGGAATTGCCATTCAGCTTCTTGAATCCAATTCGGGCCGTCAATTGGAATTGAGCGGAACCATCCTCCAACGTTCTCACGAGCAAACGAAACGAATTCTACTTGATTACCTTGGAATCCATCTACGAGGTTCTCAAAAAAACGTTCGCTTTCAATTGGTACATCTATTTGTGCTCCACAATTTGATACAATGCTCAAGAGCTCTTCATAGACATCGTCAAGTTTCATTGATGGCATCCTCAGTCAACTAAGCCTAAAAAGTCGTATCCTATGTGGCAAAATTGGTCAATCCGCTCGTGCCTCCTCTAAGGATGAGTCCTTTTCACCCCAAAGTAAATGTCCAATTTCTTCTTTGCCTATCTCTGGAACTTCGCTCAAGGGTTTTAGAGCGTTGTTTAGAAACCGGCGGACCTGTTTCTCGGCTAAGAGCGAGCCGGCTGAGACGAATTCCTGACGATCTTCGGACTAGAAGAGGCAAATGGGACGCGTTGCGATGAATTCCCCAAAACGGTTCCTTCCTTGTTTGAAGAAGGAAATGCTGACGCGGGAAAATCTTTGTCTGGAAATAGAATCTTCTTCGACTTGAGTTTGTGGTACCTCGATGACAAGCCGGCAGCAGACGGAACTGGAAAATCAGATTACGATTCTGTATCAGACAGAATCGCGTCGAGTTCTGGCGACGTTGATTCGGTTGCTGGGCGACTTTGACCTGGCCGAAGAAGCGATGCAAGAGGCGTTCACTGCGGCGGCTGAGCAGTGGGCTGAAGAAGGTGTGCCTAAGCACCCTCGCGCCTGGTTGATCTCAACGGGCCGCTTCCGGGCTGTCGACCTCATTCGTCGACGGACGCACTTCCGGAAAATCCAGCCCGAGCTCACCGCCCGTGTCGAAGAGATCGTCCATCATAATGCGGATCTGGCCGATCACGATATTCAAGATGACCAACTCCGACTGATCTTCACCTGTTGTCACCCGGCCATTGACCCTCGCGTTCAGATTCCCTTAACGCTTCGCGAAGTCTGCGGACTGACGACCGACGAAATCGCCAGCGCTTTTCTAACGGCCCCCGCGACGATGGCTCAGCGGATTGTGCGTGGTAAATCGAAAATCCGTGACGCCGGTATTCCCTACATCATTCCTTCCGAAGCCGATTTGCCACAGCGACTCGATGCGGTGCTGTCGGTTATCTATCTCGTGTTCAATGAAGGCTATTCGGCCTCGGGTGGGGAATCGCATTTGCGGCCCGCGCTGTCCACCGAAGCGATCCGACTCGGCCGGTTGATGCTCGATCTCCTTCCTGATCCGGAAGTGATGGGGCTGTTGGCGTTAATGCTGCTACACGAGTCGCGCCGCACCGCTCGTCAGTCGGCGGACGGAGATATCATCCTACTGGACGATCAGGATCGAACGCTCTGGGATCAACACTTGATCACAGAAGGGCAACAACTTGTTGGACGTGCCTTTTCTTCTGGACAGATCGGGGTTTATTCCCTTCAGGCCGCCATCTCGGCAGTGCATGCCTCGGCGCAGCGGCCAGAGGAAACCAACTGGAGTCAGATCGTCGAACTATATGACACTCTCCGACAGGCGGAGAATTCTCCCATCGTCGAATTGAATCGGGCGGTGGCGGTCGCCATGCGGGATGGTGTGCAGGCAGGGCTGGATCTCATTCAGGCTATTCTGGATCGGGGGGACTTGATCGACTATCACCTTGCTCATTCTGCTCGGGGGGAACTACTTCGCCGGGTGGGCCGCATCGAAGAATCCCGAACTGCCTTTCTGGAAGCATTGAACCTGACCCGACAGGAACCGGAACGTCGCTTTCTCCGCCGTAAATTGCAGGAACTTGATTCAGCAGAATAGACAGTCGTCCGAGAAGGCAATGTCATTAACTCCTTTATTCCCTTCTGTTTAGAACCGCTCTGTTTTACAGGTCACAGAGTAAAGCGGATCGGTAAGAACTCAATAAAGACTTTCTTTTGAGAATTGTTACCGTGGTTGTCGATTTCCGAAGCTCCCATTCGACTATTACCTAAACAGGGCCTTGGAGTCATTTCAAGGCGAACAATAGATAGACCACTCAGGCCACATTGAAGTGCCACTTTGAAGGGGAAGACCGATGAAAGTCATGGTGCTGGTGAAAGCGAATGCTGATTCCGAAGCGGGCAACATGCCCAGTGAAGAAATCCTGACGGAAATGGGGGCGTTTAATGAAAAGCTTTCTCAGGCGGGAGTCATGCTGGCGGGCGAAGGGCTCCATCCGACTTCCAAAGGGAAGCGGGTCGCGTGTGAAGGACAGAAACGCATCGTGACGGATGGTCCATTCGCCGAGACCAAAGAACTGCTCGCCGGTTTCTGGATGTGGCAAGTCGAGTCGATGGAAGAGGCACTCGACTGGGCCAAACAAAGTCCGTTTCAAGAAGGGGAACTGGAGTTACGCCCTGTCTTCGAGGCAGAGGACTTCGGCGACGAATTTACTCCGGAACTGCGCGAACAGGAAGAGGCCCTCGCCGCGAGGAATTCCCTGCGGTCCGCAACGGTTCAACCTTATCTCTTCTTCGGAGGGACCTGCGAAGAAGCCCTCGAGTTTTACAAACAAGCTGTCGGAGCGACCGTAGATTGTCTGATGCGATTCAGTGAATGTCCCGACCCTTTTCCCGAAGGAATGCTGCAGGAGGGCTTTGAAAACAAAGTGATGCACGCCCAGTTCCGCGTCGGCCAGATGAGCCTGATGGGATCGGACGGCTGCAACGATACCGCTCCCTTCTCCGGTTTTCGTCTGGCACTTTCTGTCGCCACCCAGGCGGACGCCGAACGGACCTTCAACGCGCTCGCCAAAGGGGGACAGGTCGACATGCCGCTGGAAAAAACATTTTTCTCTCCCTGCTACGGTCAATTAACAGATCAATTCGGGGTGGGGTGGATGGTCATGGTGCCGGGCGAACCGGGGTAGGTCGTCGTCTCTCGATCACTATCACTTAGTTCAAAAACAAGACGCAAATCAGGAGAATAAAAATGACCACTTATCAAAACAACACCGCAGACGAAAACATGATTCGGGAGATGATCGACAAATGGTCCCGAGCGCTCGAAGCGAAAGATCTGGATGGACTGACGGCCGACTACGTTCAGGACGCCATTTTGTTCGACGCCATTCCGCCTTACAAGACGGTCGGAGTCGAAAATATCCGCAATGTCTGGGCCAACTGTCTGCCTCATTTCCCGGAATCATTTCGCTCGGAGCATCGTGATCTTGAAATCCATGTCGAAGGGAACACCGCCTTCATGTATGGATTACATCACTTCATCCCCGATGATCCCCAGCACCCCTGTGGAATGACTTGGATGCGAATCACTGTGGCGTATCGTAAGATTGAAGGGAAATGGAAAGTAATCCACGAGCATGCCTCCATTCCCTTTAACCCACTTAACAATACAGCCTGGACCATCGACGATCCGGATAAACTGGACGCTCCCGACTGGAGCCAACCCGAAGCGTAAACACTAAACTTCGATACGTTCCCGTTACAAACATTGTGAAAATATTGAATCAGACAATTTCGTATTCCTTATTAGGATCTTATTATGAAATACATGTTACTCATCTACGGTGATGAAAACAGTTGGACGCCAGAGGAACGCGAGACCTGCATGCGCGACTCGATGGCGATCTGTCAGGAACTCGAAGCGGAAGGGAAGTGGATTGCTTCCTCGCCTCTGCGTTCCATCTCAACGGCGACCAGCGTGCGTGTTCGGGAAGGAAACCAGCAAGTGACAGATGGCCCCTTCGCCGAGACAACCGAACAACTTGGTGGTTATTATATCATTGACGTCGACAACCTGGACGAAGCAATCGAGATCGCCAGTCGCATTCCCCCGGCCAAGAAGGGGACTGTCGAAATACGTCCTTTGGATACGATGCCCGACGAACTATGATGACACTTTCACCAGCTTAACACTCAGTCAGGAATTGGTATTATGAATCGTATACTTATCGCACTCAGTTGTTTCGTTCTGCTCAACACATCGCTCCTATCGGCGGAACCGGAGTTCCCGCAAGCTCAGGAAGAGCATGTCTGGCTGAAGCAATTCACGGGCGAGTGGACATCGACTTCGCAATCGATTGGTAATCCCGATCAACCCTCTGTGGAGTGCTCGGGGAAAATGAGCTCTCAGATGCTGGGGGACTTCTGGGTCGTCAACCGGATGGAAGGGGACGCAAATGGAGAAACGTTCCAGGCGATTCAGACAATTGGTTATGACGGTTCAAAAAACAAATACGTCGGTACCTGGGTCGACACGATGATGAATCAACTCTGGCACTACGAAGGAACCGTCGACGATTCCGGAAAAAAACTAACACTCCTCGCTGAAGGCCCTTCCTTCTTCGATCCGGAGAA
The DNA here is from genome assembly GCF_007750395.1 of Polystyrenella longa. Lineage (GTDB taxonomy): Bacteria > Planctomycetota > Planctomycetia > Planctomycetales > Planctomycetaceae > Polystyrenella > Polystyrenella longa. Next base: position 416,965 of record NZ_CP036281.1, read on the forward strand.
AACGGCGAAATACCGCGACAGTTACGAATTCAAATCGAACGACAAAATCATCGCCACTTCGGAAGTGATGGAAGAAGATGGAGAATGGGTGATGTTCATGAAAGGGGAACTGCAGCGAAATAAAACAGAGAAATAAATCGAACTGGCATTGGCCTGCACCGAGCCCTCAGCTTTTAATCCAAGTGATCCTAATCCAAGTGAGTGTAAGGCATAGCAATAGCCCATTCCTTCAAAGTTCAACGACGTCTTGGATTGGTATCTCCCGCAACAGTCTGGTACGGTGACTTGAATCGGCCAGACTGGTTGGATCTCTGGGCAAAGAAAACTGCGGCACGACGGGAATTCGATAGTGAGTACATTACAGCGGGAAGTTGGCCTCATCGGGGCGATGATGATGGGGCTTGGTTCGATTCTGGGAACCGGGGTTTTCGTGAGTGTGAATATCGCTACTGAAGTCACCGGCCCGGCCGTGGTGTTGGCGATTGCTGTAGCAGCCCTCGTGGCCACCTTGAACGGACTCAGCAGCGCGCAGTTGGCTGCAAATCATCCTGTCAGCGGCGGCACCTATGAGTACGGTTATCGCTGGTTGACACCCACGCTCGGGTTCGTGGCCGGGTTCCTGTTTCTATGTGCCAAAAGTGCATCCGCCGCAACCGCCGCTCTCGGTTTCACCGGTTACTCACTCAGCTTTCTCGGTATAGAACGCCCCGACTGGGTCGTGCCGATTTCGGTGATCACGGTCGTGCTGGTAACGTTACTCGTTCTCTCGGGCATCAAAAGATCGAACGCGATGAACATCATCATCGTTTCGATTACGTTGATTTCGCTGGCCTGTTTCGTCTTACTTGGATTGTCTGCTTCGCTAAGTAATGCCGGCGAGAATCTGGTTCCCTTCTTTCAACCCGAAACCGGCGATACGCCTGTCGCCAGTTTTCTGGAAGCGTGTGCGCTGATGTTCGTCGCCTTTACCGGTTACGGTCGCATCGCCACCTTGGGCGAAGAGGTCCACGAACCTCGACGGACGATACCCCGTGCCATTATTGTCACTTTGATCGTCTCTTCGGTCGTGTATATGCTTGTCGGTTTTGTTTCCGTCGCAGCAGTTTCGTCTACCGACTTAATGGATTCGAGTTACAGTCAGAGTGCCCCGCTTGAACAGATTGCGAGGAGTCTCGAATTCTCTCCCTTGGCTCAGCGGTTGATTGCTGTGGGTGCCGTTACGGCGATGCTGGGTGTCCTCCTTAATTTGGTACTCGGTCTTTCCCGCGTCGCCTTCGCCATGGGGCGGCGGAGTGATATCCCCATTTATCTAGGGAAGGTTACTGAGAAGAACTCGAACCCCACGAATGCGATTCTGCTGGTGGGGGGCGTGATTTTGCTTTTAACATTGATTGGTAATGTGAAAACGACCTGGTCATTCAGTGCCTTCACCGTGTTGATCTATTACGCTATCACCAACCTCGCAGCGATTCGGCTAAGTGAAGCAGAGAGATTGTATCCTCACTGGATTCCCTGGGCCGGCCTGATTCTCTGCCTGTCGCTTGCCTTCTGGGTCGAGACTCGTATCTGGATAACCGGTACGGGCATTGTATTACTTGGTCTGGTGTACCGGTTTGTGCGGCACCAATTACTCAACTCTGGAAAGTCTGACTGATGAATAAACTGTTTACGAAACTGATGCAAACCAGCGGTGGTTTTTCAGTCTTGCTTATTCGAGCAATGGTCGGACTTGTCTTTCTCTCGGAAGGGATCCAGAAGTTTCTTTATCCGGTTACGAGGGGGGCGGGCCGATTCGAAGAAATCAGTCTCCCTATGCCCGACTTTCTCGGTTACTTCGTCGGCAGTTTTGAAATTGCCTGCGGATTACTGATCGTCATCGGTCTCTTTGTTCGTCTGGCTGTTATTCCGACGATCATCATCATGCTCGTCGCGATCTCCACCACAAAGATCCCCATGCTGGCGGAAGACGGATTCTGGGCAATGGCCCACGCCGCTCGCACCGACTTCTGTATGCTGCTCGGTTCGATCTTCCTCTTTCTCGTGGGTGCAGGCACCCTCTCCTGCGACCGGGTTCTGTTCTGGAAACGCTCCCGCGAAAAGTAATCTACCCTCAACTGCCGATATAGCGGGCGTAGAGCGTTCGGGCTTCGCTGATGTCGTCGGTCCCCTTGATGATGGCGCGACCGTCAGGGAAGAGGGTGAGTTCGTGTTCGGATTCGTTCAGTTTCGCTTTTAATAAAAAGCGGTTCTGAGTGACCGTGGCCGAGTTCTGTAACTTGCGGTTCAACTCATCCAGGTTCATCTTGAATCCGGCCGGGGGCGAAACTTGTACCGCGTTGCGACCGCAGAGAATGACGGTTTGCGAACCTTCGCGTCCATCGAGCCACAATCGTTCCCCCTTGTGGCAGGCAGGGCAGTCGCCCCGTTCCCGCAGCGTCTTCATGTTCATCTTCCGCAGGGAAAGATCCCATACGTCGACGATGGTGAGAACCGGTTCAATGGCGTCCCGTTTGCCGCTGAGAACTTTCATCGCCGCAACGCATTCCAGAGAAGAGACCACGTTCACTGCCGGTCCAAGAACGCCCGCCGTGTCGCACGTCTCAACCGAGCCAGGTTCGGGGACTCTCTCTATCAGGCAGCGCAGACAGGCAGTCTCGTGCGGGAAGATCGTCATCGTCTGACCGTGTGATCCGATGACACCGCCATAGATCCACGGAATGTTTGATTCCAACGAGTAGTCGTTTATGAGGAACCTGATTTCGAAATTATCCGTTCCGTCCAGAATCAGGTCGACCCCTTCTGCAAACTGAGCGATGTTGGTGTGATCGATATCGGCGACGTGCGGTTCGATGGTCACGGAGGAATTGATCTTGCGCAATTTCTCCGTAGCAGCGATCGCTTTGGGAAATTGGGACTCGATGTCCGCTTCATCGAAGAGGACCTGCCGCTGCAGGTTGCTCAGTTCCACAAAGTCTCGGTCGACGATGCGTAATGTCCCGACACCGGCGCGGACGAGTGTCTCGGCGATAACAGTTCCGAGTGCTCCACATCCACAGAGCAGGACAGTCGAGTCCTGTAGCTTCTGTTGTGCAGCGGCGTCCCAGTCGGCGAAAAGCAGTTGTTTCTGATAGCGGTCCGAAGGAAGCATTTCTCGGATTATTTCTGTTTTATAAACGGGGATATCTCAAACAGCCAAACGGCAGGCTGACTTCATTTTTGCTACACCTGAGACAGTTTACCAGTGTCATAATTTGACGCACACAGCAGGCTGATCAGAAACAGCAGAAAATGAATCGCAAATCTTCATCGAGAGGAATGAGCATAACGATGTCGGTGACGAAATCAAACGGAACCAAGGTTGTCCTACCCCGGTTAGGCGTGGATCACCTCTGGGAGGACATGAAAAACCATTACGCCGCTCTCAACCAGGTGAAGTGGAAGCACTTCGCCATGCTGACGCTGGCCGAGTTGGGGAACTGGCCGATTGACCGCATCGCAATTGTGATGGGGCACAGTCCCGGTCATGTATCGCGATGTATTGAAAAAGTGAAAACAGAATTGCGTGAACATTTCAATGATCCGTTTTTCGAAAACGAACCCGAAATGCAGCAATCCAGCGACCACAGTAATCCTGCGGGCCCGGGTGTTGCGCAACGGGCAGGTCGTTCCGCTTTCGATAAATAACTTTCGTAAGAATGAAAAGGGTAAGTATGTTCGCAGAAATTAATCCCCAAGTTGAGGGGAAGGGGGGAATATCGTTTCCCTTACGCAGGATGCCGATCACGGAACTCAAGCCGGCTCCATACAATCCTCGCATTCCGTTGGAACCAGGGACTCCCGCTTATCGTCGGTTGGAACGTTCGCTCCAGGAATTCAGCCTGGTGCAACCCATTGTCTGGAATGATCAAACGGGGCATATCGTCTCCGGCCATCAACGGGTGGAAATATTGAAGGACCGGGGAGAGACCGACATCCCCGTACTAGTGGTTTCGCTGTCCACGGAACGGGAGAAGGCTCTCAATGTGACATTGAACAACCGGCAAGTCGGAAGCGATTGGGATCAAAATGCGTTAGCCACATTGATGACGGACCTCGTCGATCTTCCTGATTTTGACGCGACTCTTACCGGTTTTGATGAGAGGGACCTGAACGACTTCCTGTTTACTCCCGATCCCAACTTTGAACCCGAAGAAGAGGAGGCGGAGCAAAATCATGTTTTAGTGACATTGGAAGTGCCGCCCGAACACTGGACGGAAATCCAACAGGACCTGAACGAAATAATCAGACGCTGGCGAGTACCTGTGCACGTGCAATTACCCAGCTAATCAAGTCATTAATTCTCTTAGTACCTTCGAGTCTTCGTGGTTCAAAACAAATCAGGAAATGAATCTTAACTATGAAAGTTTCTGTCATTCATCAATTTCAACCGAAGTCACCTTCCATTAACACATCGATGGTGATGGACCACTTTGGGATCGATCTTCAGCGCGAGGCACAGGAGATCATTCCCGAGATGGAGTTACCGATCGAGTCTGGTCAGGTTGTCTGTTTTACGGGCCCATCAGGATCGGGAAAGTCGAGTTTATTACAGAACGTGGCCACACAACTGGAGGGGGTTCTGGATGTTGAACGGCTTACGTGGGAAGAGAAGCCGCTGGTCGATTTATTTAAATTGCCAGTAGAAGACTCTCTTTCTCTGTTGGCTGCCTGCGGGTTGGGGGAAGCCCGTTTGGCGTTGAGGTCACCGGGGGAACTGAGCGATGGACAACGGTTTCGCTTCCGCTTGGCTCTTGGGTTTGCAGCAGGACCAAAGTGGATTCTCTGCGATGAATTCACGGCGACGCTCGACCGGAAACTGGCGCATTTGGTGGCCGGCAATATGCGACGACTGGCCGAGCGATTCGGGGTGGGTTTGTTGCTGGCCACGACACACGAAGACATTGTCGAAAGTCTGCAATCCGATGTGCATGTGCAATGTCTGGGAGAGGGTGTTGTGGAAGTGAATACAGACGACGGTAAAAAAAAAGAGACGACTTCTTCCGTCGGTTCTGGATCAGCGAAGGAAACTCTGCCGACTGGCCGTACTTCGCTCGGTGGAATTATCGAAGTCATCGCCTAGGCTGCGTTCGCCGGGTGACATTACTGTGGAATGACTCGAGACCAGTTGGGATCGCCGCGTTCACCTCGGCTCCGTTATCGCTGCGACCAAGAAATCGGTTCTTCAACCGCAAGGGAACCTGGAACCGCGTTCAGATGCAACAGGTGGATCGACAAGTGGTGATGCTTTCCCGGATTGTATTGCATCCGGACTATCGCGGACTCGGTTTGGCGCATCGGTTTGTACGGGAATCCTGCCACACGACTTCGTGGCCGTGGATTGAATGCCTGTCAGAGATGGGGAGGTTTAATTCATTTCTGGAGCGAGCGGGATTTCAGAGGATCGGTGTTTGTGGAAAAGGTCGCGCCGGACTGCAACAACATTCAGCACTTTACGGAACAAGGAAACGGCATGGCAAAAAAAGGACGCTCACGAAAAGCACCTTCGAAAAAAGTCGCTACGCGCGCCCGATCTATTACCTCCTCGACAATCGGGAGCACTTCGAAAAGTAAGAGCAAGCCAAACGGTATGAGAAACAGACTGTTGACGAATACCGAACAACGAGATGTCCTGCAGTTGGTGCAGAAGGGGGCGTCGCCTATGGGGGCCTGCCAACAGATGGGACAGACGACAGGTTCCTTTCTACGAACCTTCACCGAGAAGGAGAGCTTTCGCGATGAATACTACGCTGTGATGACATTACTGAGCCAGAACGTATTGATGGCATTGTACCGGCAGGCAATGGAAGGCAGCGTGAGTGCTCAGACAAACTGGCTAAAAGCGATGCCACCACCGGGATGGGATGGTGTGCCTGCGATTGAGCATGTTCCTCTTTTTAGTTTTGACGAAACTCTGGATGACTTATCGGATGACGAACTTCTTAACCTGGCTCGAGCGATGGAGATTGAAGTGCCAACTGCAATTGAGAAAAACGGCTCATGATCGATTGTTGGCCCAGTCGCCCGAATATTTTCGGAACCAACTCCGAATTGAATCGGAAGGTCATCAGCCATTACGAGAAATTCTGGAACCCTGGCAGCAGGACGACTTCGCGGCACTCGATCCGGCGTGGCGATGGCTGGCGGAGGATCGAAAGCCTTCCAGACAAGGCAGGTTAATTCGACGGGCTTACATCGAACGCCCACGCGGACATAGTAAGACGTCCGACATGGCGGTGCAGATAGCATGGATCTTGCAGTATGCCAAACAGAATCTACGTGGAGTCGCGGCGGCTGCAGACCGGGATCAGGCGGGGTTGATTCTGAACGCAATCCGAAAGTTAATTCAGCTGAACCCCCAACTCTGCCGCGACCTCGTTGTGAGAAAAGAGTACGTCGAGAATCAACTGACAGGAAGTCGGCTGGAATTGATCTCGTCCGACGTTCAAAGTTCGTGGGGAATCCTGCCTGACTTTGTGGTGTGTGATGAACTGTGCCATTGGGAGAAGGCCGATTTGTGGTACTCGCTGTTGTCCTCCGCATCCAAACGGCGGCATTGTTTGCTGATCGTATTAACAAACGCAGGCGTTGGGCGGGACTGGCAGTGGGAAGTGCGGGAGAACGCTAGACGACATCACCGGTGGTACTTCGCCTCGCTTGATGGACCCCATGCGAGTTGGATTCAGCAGGAGAGCCTGGAAGAGCAACGGCAATTGCTTCCACTCCCAGTGTACGAGCGGTTATGGCTCAATAGATGGCAGCATTCGGATGGGGAATTCGTCACCTTGGCGGAAGCAGAAGCTTGCCGATTGGACTCACTCGTTTACTGTGACCGGGGCGAACCTCAGTATGAATATATCGCCGCGATCGACTATGCCGAAAAGCGGGATTACACCGTTGGCATCGTCCTGCATTGCGAAGGGGAACGATTGATTGTGGATCGGATGGATGTTGTCGTGCCTTCTGCCAATGAACCGACGCCTGTGGCGTGGGTGGAGGAATGGATGCACGAAATTGCGTCGTCGTTCTCCGTGCAGCGATTCATCATCGACGAGTATCAATTGCTGGGCACGATCCAGCGACTGGAGAACGAGTATCCTATTCAACGATTCGAGTTCGCCGGCAGTCGTGGCAATCATGAACTGGCGATGTTGCTACGGCAATTGATAGTCGGGCGACGGGTTCGGTGGTACTCCGGTTGTGGACAAATTTCGGGAGGAGAGAGACAGGATGACTTGGAGACTGAACTCGCTTCATTGTTGTTGAAGCAGTTGGGACGGGGACGCATTCGCATCGATCATCAGTCTCGTCTCGGCTATCACGACGACCGGGCCTTCGCATTGGGGGCGGCTTGTCTATACGCCGTCAAAGGGACCGCTTCGTCCGACTGGTTGGAGATGACCTTACCTGATGAAAGAGGATTTCAGTTGTAACCTGAAGCGGTAAGAGCGTGTGGAAACAGCCAGACGCAACAAACTTAGATCTACGAATTTAATAATTAACAGGGAGTAGCGATTGATGTTGAGTTTCATTAAAGACCGGTGGCGGATTGCGCAGTTGAAAGCGGAGTACCAGCGGCGAGTGCAGGAGAATCTGTTGGAGCTGGTCGAAGCGAATCATTCTCGACCAGTGGCTGACGATTCGGGGGAATGGATGCAGGTGGGTAAATCGAAAACAGGAGCAACTGAATCGGAGCAGGCGGCGACCCGGGATCAGGTGCGGAAGATGGTTCACGAGAATCCTCACGCGCGGAACATTCTAAGATTGATGGAAGTTTATGTGGTTGGACCAGAATTGCAGTTGAGTCATCAACCGCAGTTACGGGAGGGAGAGCAGGAAGACCGGGAACTGACGCGCTCGGCGACCACCCTTTGGAAGGACTTTCTGTCCGAGAACCAACGACATTTCAGTTACCGGGAATATGCGAAGCGGACATGGCGCGATGGAGAAACCTTTCTTCGTCAGTTTGATACCGAGGTCTGGCCACCGACAGTACGGTTTATTGATCCGGAACAGATTGGGGCGACAGCGGAGTTACCAGACAGCGAGGGAATCATTACTCAGCGACACGATGTCGAGACGCCGATTTATTATTTGCAAGTCGATGCGAACACGGGTGAACTGCTGGAACAGATTCCGGCGGCGGAAGTTTTTCATACAAGAATCAATGTAGATTCCAACCAGAAGCGAGGGGAGAGCCTGTTCGCTCCGATACTCGCCTGCCTGTCGTCTTTTAACAGATGGGTCGAGACCGAACTGCTCGCGCGAAAGTTACAGGCCTCCATTGTGTTGTGGCGAAAGGTGCAGGGGTCCGCCTCGGCAGCGACGAACCTGGCGGAGAGCGCCCAGACATCTTCGACGCGATACGGAGGAGACAGTGTGCGGCGGGAACGCTTTGCTCCGGGAACGATTCTAACGACTTCTGCTGGAACGGACTTGCAGTACCTCTCGCCGAATACAAACTTCGGTGACGCCGTTCCGCTGGGACGATTACTGCTGTTGTGTACGGCGGCCGGAGCGGGGCTGCCTGAGTTTATGCTGACGTCGGACGCAGCGAATGCCAACTATTCATCAACGATGGTGGCCGAAGGACCGGCTGTGAAAATGTTCCAGTCGGAGCAGAACTTCTTTGCCAATGAGTTCACCAGGATCTGGCGCTGGGTTATGCGAGAAGCGATATCACAACAGTTACTGCCCGACGACTTTCTCGATCGGTATCGCCCCAGTTGGAACTTTCCCCAACTCGTCAATCGGGATCGATCGCGCGAACGGTTGGCAGATACCCATATGGTCGATCATCAAATTCTCAGCCGGGCCGAAGTCGCCCGGAGAGATGGAGTTGATCCCCATACGATGCAAACGGAAATCGATCAGGAAACTACCCGGCAGGCGAAAAAGGCAGCTTAAGGTTTAGGCTGGCACGATTGTACGGGCCCCTTTTTTCGGTGTTTTATGAAACTCGGAACCTTGTGAATAGGCATGATCACCACTTTCCGGAGGTACAGTCCTTTTTTCGTAAGTGGGGTTTGAATAGAATGAAAACTCCTCCGCTGTGACTTTGCATTCTCCTGAACTTTTCAGATAAGGATTTCTCCTGATGGTTAAAACTGCTTCCACCATGATGCCGCTTGGTCAGGCTGCGCCTGATTTTTCACTACCGAATGTTGATGGCAACACGGTTTCGCTCAGTGATTTCAAAGGTAAAAAAGGGCTGGTTGTCATCTTCATGTGTAATCACTGCCCCTTCGTGATTCATCTGGCATCCGCGATTGCAGAGTTTGGCAAAGAGTACCAGGAGAAAGGATTGGGAGTCGTCGGGATCAGCTCGAACGATGTCGGGACTCATCCGGATGACAGTCCCGAACTGATGATCAAAGAAGCGGCGGAGCGGGGGTACAGCTTCCCCTATCTGTACGATGAAACTCAGGACGTTGCCAAAACCTATCGGGCTGCCTGCACCCCCGACTTCTTTCTGTTTGACAGTGACTTGAAACTGGTCTACCGCGGTCAGTTCGATTCCAGCCGACCCGGGAATGATCTGCCTGTGACAGGACAGGATTTACGCGGAGCTTGTGACAGCCTACTGGATGGACGTCCGGTTGATTCGATTCAGAAACCGAGCATCGGTTGTAACATCAAATGGAAATCGGACAGTGTGCCCGACTACTTCACGGGGCAACCTGCGGAATAGAACCGTTAAGTAATAATCGTAATTCCCAAAGGGGTGTCCTGTTCAGACGGGCATCCCTTTTTTGTTTCTTATTACGGTGAAGTTGTGTTGGAAATGTAGCAATCAGGTGTGGCTGATCCTAAAATCAAGGATGATGGTTTTTAATAATTCATCTCCACATGAACAGGTTCTCTTATGGCTGCTTACTCGATTCGCAAAAAGCGGCTGTTATTACTGGCGATCGGCCTGCTGGTGATGACGACGGCATTTTTCGCTTGGCGTGATTGGCGAGTCCGGTCGATTCCTGATCTGGGAGAACCCTTCGACGTGGCGGCCTTTGAGGAAAAGTATCCTCTGGATGAACCGAACGCGTTTAATACGTATTCAAGATGGTTGAAAGTTCGCGATCTGATCCATCAACAGAACCTGTCCGCGAATGTGAATTACAACATCGCTTACGATTCCTGGGAAAATGCGAACGAAGCGACCGTCGAATATCTGGAGGAAATGCGACCTCTCATAGGGCCGTGGGAAGAAGGGAGTCAAATAGCCCAAGGGTTTGAAATCGACCCCCGTGAAATTAGTTTCGAGTCTCTGTTGGAAGTGACACAAGAATCACGAGATATCAGTCGAATTATCCTGTTAGATACAGCCCGCTTGATGCACGAGGGTGATCGTAAAGCAGTGTGGGATCGGTATCGTCTGCTGATGCGGATCGAACGGCATATTCGAAATGGTTGTCTGATTACTCAACTGGTATGTTATGCCATGCACAAAAACTGGCTTTCGCAGTTTGAGCGTTTCCTTGCTCAAGAGGAAATCACCTTGGAAGAACTGCGTCAGTTCCGTGACGACCTGACCCGCTTGCAGCAACAGTTCCCCGGGCCTGAGGTTGCCATCAAGTTCGAGTACCTCGGAATGCGACGTACGCTGGCACCTAAACTGGCTCAACATAGTTGGTCCAACTATCTATCGAATGAGCCGGAAGTCTTTCAGCGAGTCCTTAGTCTCTTCTATCGAAACTGGCTCGCTCATTGTGCCAAACCTCCCTGGGAGGCTCCTCCCTTTGTTGAACATCAGTGTGCCACTAGCCAGATACAGTCATTGTTAAATCAGAATGACTCAGCTTGCCGCTGGGATTATTTTGACGATGGCACCACGAGTGAAGATTTACTCGCCGCCTTTCACAAACCTTCGTACAGCCAACGCTACCTGAATCAATTCATCCCTGCACTGAAGTCCTGTTACCGCAGCATGAATTCAGACCGTCTCTATCAACAAATGGCACTCGTTCAGCTCGGTTTGCATATCTACTACCGCGAGCGGGGCGACTTCCCAGAGAAGTTGAAAGACCTGATCCCCGACTACATCGACGAACTCCCCCGCACCCCGGACGCGACCGGGGCAGTGCTTACTTATACGAAGACGGATACGGGCAGGGAGATATCGTCGAGTGATGGAAAGTTTTTGTTCAACATTTATGCACCGGGGACCGATTTGCCAAGTTTGTTTGAGCCAGCATCAAACAAGTAAGTCCTTTGATGATTCGCCTTTTGCTTCCCAATATCTAGAACAGGACGAAAATGTCCTGTTTGTCTCTTATACTCCGGTTCCCTTTTTCCTAAATTGAAGTTAGAACACGACCTGCGAGACTTGTCATTGGATTTCGGTCTCAGTTTTTATCTGATTTATTGCGAATTATGGATTTAGGAGACGTCCTCATGGAGAGTTTTGACCTTTCAGCCTACGGAATTTCCGTCAATCGGGTGCTGCGAAACCCGGCCCCTTCCGCGCTGTATGAAGAGGCCATTCGTCATGAACCGGGGACGTCGATCTCCGATACCGGCGCGCTGCTGGCTTATTCAGGAGAGAAAACAGGACGGTCTCCCAAAGATAAACGGGTCGTCAAGAATTCGGAATCGGAAGAGAATATCTGGTGGGGTGATGTGAATTATCCTCTCGATCTCGATTCGTTCCATACGAACTATGAACGGGCGATCGACTATCTAAATCTCTGTCCGACGTTATACGTGATCGATGCTTTTGCTGGTTGGGATCCAGATTGCCGGATTAAAGTTCGGGTGATTTGCTCGCGTCCTTACCATGCACTCTTCATGCACAATATGTTGATCCGCCCGACCGATGCCGAATTGGAAACCTTCGGTGAACCAGAATATGTGATCTTCAACGCCGGTACCTTCCCCGCTAACAGATACACCACGGGAATGACGTCCAAAACTTCGGTCGATCTTTGTATCGAAGAAGGCAAGATCGTCATTCTGGGAACAGAGTACGCTGGCGAGATGAAGAAGGGGGTCTTCACTGTCATGAACTACCTCATGCCGGCACGAGACATTCTGTCGATGCACTGCTCGGCGACGGCGGATCGTGATACAGGTCGCTCTTCCGTTCTGTTCGGATTATCGGGAACCGGGAAAACGACACTCTCGGCCGATCCCAAACGGTACCTCATTGGTGACGACGAACATTGCTGGTCCGATAACGGTATCTTCAATATTGAAGGGGGCTGTTACGCGAAGGCGATTTATCTGTCGCTGGAACGGGAACCGGAAATCTTTCAGGCTCTTCGTTTTGGGGCAGTGCTCGAAAATGTTGTTTATGATGAAGCCCATCATCATGTCGATTTCGACGACACGACCATCACGCAGAATACGCGCGGAGCTTACCCGATCGAGTTTATGCCGAGTGCAAAAATTCCATGTATTGCCGAACATCCTTCCGATGTCATCTTCCTGACCTGTGATGCTTTCGGTGTATTGCCTCCTGTTTCCAAGCTGACGCCCGAGCAGGCGATGTACCACTTCATCAGCGGATACACGGCGAAGGTGGCCGGAACTGAGGTCGGTGTAACGGAACCACAAACAACGTTCTCTCCCTGTTTTGGTGGGCCATTCCTGGTCTGGCATCCGGGGAAATACGCTGACCTGCTCGCCAGTAAAATCCAGAAACATAACGCGAACGTCTGGCTCGTGAATACGGGCTGGAACGGTGGCCCTCCTGGAGTGGGTGAGCGAATCAGCCTTCCGCACACTCGAGCGATTATCGATGGCATTCATTCGGGCGCTTTGGCCAACGCGAAGACTCAGAAAGACCCGGTCTTCGGTTTCGAGATTGTCACCGAATGTCCCAACGTGCCGAGTGAAATGCTCATTCCGCGAAACACCTGGAAAGACCCCGCCGCTTACGACAAGACCGCCGCTAAACTGGCCACGTCATTCAATAAGAACTTCGAGAAATATGCCGACGGCGTCTCGAAAGCAGTACTGGACGCCGCACCAAAAGTTTAACGGTGCATGAACCCTGTAAATGCAAAGCCCGTCTCCTCAGCAGAGTGAGACGGGCTTTTTTTGTGAAGCAGATAAAGCTGCGATAGGGTTATAAGCGAGCGACCGACATCGCGATCTTTATTAATCCAGCGTTTCGCTCTCGTCTTCTTTCGTTTCCATGAGCCGTTGTCCTGCTTTCATACCGTAGAGCCAGAAGAGGGCAGGGCGGACGAGGAATTCCAGGATGGTGCTGGAAATCAGCCCCCCTATGATGACGGTGGCGACGGGGTATAATATCTCCCGGCCCGATTCACCTGCAGAAAAAGCGAGCGGGACAAGGCCGATCCCGGAGGTGAGAGCCGTCATGAGGACCGGCGCTAGACGTTCTTGTCCCGCTCGTACGATCATCTCTTTCGACCAGGTTTCCCCTTCGAATTCAACGAGATGTAGGTAGTGATTGAGTAATAAAATTCCGTTTCGCGAGGCGATCCCACCCAGCGAAATGAAACCGACCATGCTGGCGATGGTGAGCGTCTGGCCGGTGTAGAGCAGGGCGATCACGCAACCAATGAAGGCCATTGGTACGGCCGCGAGCACTTGGAGGGAGAAGTTGAAGGATCCGAACATGGTGTAGAGCACGATCAGGATGCCGATGAGCGACAGCGCGAAGAAGGCCATGATTAACCGACTGGCCGATTCCTGACTTTCAAACTGACCGCTGTATTCGACGAAGTATCCTGTAGGCAGTTCGGCTTCGACCGGTTCAAGCCTTTCTTTAATTTCATTGACCACGTCGACGACCCCGCGGCCCGCGACGTTACATTGCAGAATGATACGGCGGCGGACTTGCTCTCTGCGGATAATGTTCGGGCCGGTTGCTTCGTAAATGTCGGCCACCGCTTCCAGCGGAATGACTCCTCCATCGGGCAAGTTGATGGCGAGTCGTCGCAGTTTCTGTAGATCTTCCCGGTACTCTTCCTGCATCCGCACGACCAAGTCGAAGATCCGTTGCCCATCCAGAACTTGAGAAACGACTCGTCCCTGCATCGCCGTTTCGACGAATTGATTCACTTCCTCTGGTCGCAAACCGTACAGGGCGAGTTGGTCCCGGTCGAGTTCGATTCGCAATTGCGGAATCGCCGCCTGTTGTTCGACGAAGAGATCCGTGACCCCTTCGATCGAGGCAATCTCCGCTTTCATCTGTCCCGCCAACCGGCGGAGAGTGGTAAGGTCGTCACCGTAAATTTTGATACCGACATCGGCCTTCACTCCAGAGAGCATATGGGAGATCAAGTGAGCCAGGGGTTGGTCAGACGACGCGATGATGCCGGGAATATCTTGCATTTCGCTACGGATCTCGGCGAGAATCTCTTCGCGAGTCCGGGTCGTTTCGGGATTAAACTCGATGATGATTTCGCTCGTATTCACATCCATTGCGTGTTCGTCGAGCTCGGCACGACCTGTACGAACAACAAAGCTGTCGACGTCTTCAATTTTGGCGAGTCGATCTTCAACCTGGTGCGCGACTTTACGCGATTCTGCCAGCGACGTTCCCGGGGGAAGCCCGATGTTGACTTGGAATGAACCTTCGTTGAACTCGGGCAGAAAGTCGCTTTCGAGTTGCGTTAACGCGAGTCCCGATAACACGACCGCCAGGCTGGCGACGCCCAGTATTAACCGGGGGACGGTCAGGCTGAAACGAATCATTCCGCCTCCCACTTTTTTGAGAAATCGCAGAAAGAAGCTGTCGTGATCTGCCTGCAATTTACTTTGAGGCAGCAGCCAGTAAGAGAGAATAGGAGTGACCGTTAACGAGACAACCAATGAGGAAAGGATGGAGACGATGTAGGCGATACCCAGCGGAGCGAACAGGCGACCTTCCAACCCGGAGAGGGCGAAGAGGGGCAGGAAAACGAGGATGACAATCATTGTGCCGAAGACAATGGAGTTACGAATCTCCAAGCTCGCTCGATAAACGACCAGCAAAGGGCTGTCGGGTTTCTTTTTCTGTTTATTTTCTCCCAGTCGCCGAAAGATATTTTCCACATCGACGATGGCGTCGTCGACGAGTTCTCCAATGGCGACCGCCAGGCCACCGAGCGTCATCGTGTTGATGCTCAATCCGAAGAAGGCAAATACCAGCGAGGTGATTACGATCGACAGCGGAATTGCTGTCAATGTGATGAGTGTGGTTCGGAAGTTCAGTAGGAAGATGAACAGAATGACGGTGACCAGCACGGCTCCGTCCCGCAACGCTTCGATAACGTTTTCAATCGCCCGATCGATGAACTGTTTTTGAGAGTAGAGTAAGGGTTCAATATGAACTCCGTCCGGAAGGCCTGCTTCGAGTTCGTCCAGTGCTTTAATCACATCTTCGGTAATCCGGCGGGTATCGGCATCGGGTTGTTTATTAACGGTCAGGATGATGGCATCGCCTCCATCGAGCACACCCTCTTCATTGCGTGCAAAGGCGGAGCTGTCTCCTCGTTTGATCTGGCCCGCTTCGACGATTCTCGCGACCTGCTTTAACAGAATCGGTTGGTCTTCATGATTAGCGATGACCAGCTTTTCAAGGTCTTCAATTTTCTGAACACGTCCCAGAGTACGAACAAGCAACTCGTTGGCGCCCTGTTCGTCGAGATACCCTCCGACGGCATTTCGGTTACTCTCTGCGACAGCCTGGTCGACTTGTTGCAACGTGACGCCGTATTTACGCATCGCATCGGGATCGACCAGTACCTGGAATTGCTTCCGTTCGCCCCCCATGACAAAGACTTGAGAGATACCGGGGATGGTTAATAACCGTTGCCGAATGACCCAGTCGGCCAGCGTGCGTAGTTCGAGCGGATCGACATCTTCGTTTTCGCTCCAGACACCGATCATCTGGATCTGACCCATGATAGACGAGATCGGCGTTAATGTGGGAGTAACTGATTCCGGCAGGTTTTCCTGAACCAACTGAAGTCGCTCGTTCACAATCTGTCGGTCGATGTAGATGTCCGAGTCCCAGTCGAATTCGACGTAGACAATCGACAGGCCGACGCCCGAATCGGAACGGACGGCGAGGACATTGCTCGCACCGTTGAGGGCGGTTTCGATCGGTAAGGTGATTCGTGCTTCGACTTCTTCCGGAGACCAACCGTGTGCTTCTGTCAGGATGACGACACGTGGACGGTTCAGGTTGGGAAAGACATCGATGCTCAGCTTCTGAATGTGATACAGCCCGTAGACTGTCAGAAACAGGGAGAAGGCGATGACCGGGACACGATTCTTCAATGAGAATTTGAGTATTTGATCAAACATCGGGACCGCTTTTCAGGAGACTGTGAAAGTTCAGAAGGCAGTGATAGTTAAGAGAACACGTCGACAAGTTCGTTGGGATTAATGGGCGTGGCCATGGTGGTCGTCCCCGCCTCCACCTGCGTTGCGTTCGAGCGCCATATACATCTGGCGGGTCCCTCGCATCGCGATGATGACTCCTGGTTTCAGTTGAGCATTCGGAACGAGCACCGCATTCTGACGGTCACGATAAAGTACTTCGACTTCTACCCGGCGATACTCGTTCGAGCCTTCTTTGATAAACACAAAAGCGCTCGCCGATTCATCCACAACAGCATCGCGCGGTAGCACAATTCTGTCCGTCCAGGTTTCGACAGGAAGTTCCACATAAGCTCGCTGACCCGGTTTGTATTTCCAGTTCAGGAATTGATCGTTCTCGACCGAGTCTTCTGGTTGCATCAGATTATTTTTAAGCTCGACATAAAAGTGATACGTCCGCGTGTTGGGATTCACTTCATTCGACAGGTATTTGATCTTCATTCCCGGTAACCGTTCCGGATTTTGGGCACTGTTTTGAAAGACGAGGGTGATCTCTTTATTTTGTGCGACAATGCTGCTCAGTTCGGGCATGTCCTGCTCGTAGGCATGACCTTCCAGATAGAGATCTTCGTAGTTGGTGAGAACGCCCAAAGTCGCCCCTGCCTGGACCGCTTCCCCTTTGTGGACAACGACTTCTTTCACTGAGAACCAGGCTTGCCGCAGGTGGTATTCGTCGTCAGTAGAACCGGCGTGGTCCTGCGACGGGTTCGCGGTTGATTGCGAATGGGAAAGCCGACGGATGGATGGGTCACGGTGAAAGGTTTCCATCGCGTCGTGAATCGAGTTGTCCTGATGCAGGAATGGGACGGAAATGGTGACCTCGCGTAAGAGGCTACGATGTTCGTCAATCAGATTAACTTGTTCTTTACTAAGCCCGTGTAGCAGTAAGGTTTCCCGGAAGGCGTGTAGCATCGATTCGAGTTTTTCAACCTCGTATTCCTTCTCCAGCAGGACTCGTCCTGCGACCGCTCCACTTTCGGAGATCTTTTTAAGCCGTTTGACTTCCTTCAATTCGACGTCCAGCTGCCCCAGCGTACGCAGGAATTCAGTTTGGGCCGAAACGAGGTCTTCGTGAGTTAATCGAAGACGAAAAACAAGATCGCCCGAAGTCACAGTTTCCCCCGCAATGATTTCGATCCCGGTTACAATGCCCGTCAAAGGTGCAGAGATCTCCATTCGGGATTTACCCGGAATTTCGGTAACGATTCCCGGGAGTGAAATCGATCGGGTGTAATCCTGCAGTTCAACTTTGCCGACTTTCAACTGGATGTTGCGACGCGCCTCTCGAGAGAGTGTCAGCAGGTTTTCATCCTTCTCTTCGTCATGTCCCCCTTCGCCATGATCATGTCCGGCATGAGGGTCGGCTTTGGAGGCTGCAGCGTTCTTCGATGGGGAGGTGGATAGCCGATTTAATTGGGCTAGCGCGTTATTCCGCCAATCGGGAACGGCCAGGACCGCGACGATCAATACGAGGACTAGTACAACCAAGCCAGTTTTGAACCAGCGCAATTTATTCGTTGATGAAGTCATAGTTACAGACTCAGTCCAGAGACGGGGCGATAGAAAACGAAATGGAAACGGAGCGATAAGCAAACAGGAGGGATCGCGGATCAGAAAATACCAATAAAATGGAGACCGATCGACGGATCAAGTTTGCAGATGTCGTCAATGATGCACGGTGCAGAGAACGCCAAGCGAAAAGCATCCGGCGTAGAACTCGGTGCGACGAGAGAGAATCAGATCAGCCAGATCTGCAGCGGTTGGTGCAGGCGCGCACCCGAAGCGTTCGAAAAACGCGATGGTCTTAGCAGTGAAAGCGAAGTTTCCAGCGACGAGTGTGTAACGAGCTGGATCTCGATCAGACCGGAGAGCAGTGATAGTTCGGGTGCTGGAACCTGTACGGTCGCACTGACATTGAAATCGCATCCACCATGTTCACAGAGGTCAAGTGGTTGTTCTTCTGGATTGGTTGAGTCGGAAGGTGCTTCGCAAGGATGGTGATCGATTGCAGAAGTGTGACCATGAGTATGTTGGTGTGTTGCCAGTTCATCATGTTGATGGTCGGCACAGGCATGATTCAAATGCGCGCAACAACCACCCCAGAGGTGAACCAGCATGGCCACCACATTGACGATAGAGATGATTGAAGTTGATGTACCCATTGGATTGGGGCCGCATTTCCACTGAACATAAGGTGAACGATATATGTCTGAACTGGATTATTAGTACGAAAAAGGGATGAGGTCAATGACAGATCCCGATTCGTCCGTCCATTTTAGTAAACGAACTGAAATCTCAGAGACATTGCTCGCCACTAACTGGAGGACGGCTCCTTACAGTCGTTACGACCGTAACTCTCAGTGTCAGAGAAGGATAGCTCGGGATTGGGTTGGTCGGGTTGTAGCGATGAACCGGCCTTTCGTCTTCCTGTTTGCGTAGTTGCTCCTGGCGTGCCGATGAAGAGGATTGTTCACGTTGGACGCATGAGGTGAGAGCCATGGAATCCAGCTATCCTTACGATCATGAGACCGATGATGATTCTGAGATTAACTAATAGCTTTGTTGTTTGCCTGTTCGCCGGGTTATTTCTTAACTCTGCCCTGGCTCAGGATCCCGCTCCTCAGGAATTACGAATTCCAGACGCACCCCCGGGTGTGGGTGAAGGAGATCGTTCCAGTTCCGTCCGGCTGAGTTTGCAACATTTACAACAGCTGGCGATGGAGCATAATCCGACGTTGGCGCAGGCCCGTGCCGAAACCTGGAAAGCCAACGGCCAATTTGTGCAGGCGGGGCTCAAACCGAACCCGAACATTTATTACACCGGTGACGAAATCGGGAACGAAGGTGCGGCAGGTTTGCATGGGGCCTATGTCTCGCAGGAATTCGTTACGGGCGGAAAGTTATATCTGGCTTCCCAAATTTACGCCTTGCGACAACGCGGTGCGAACTGGGAGCGAACGGCTCAGATCTATCGAGTCGAGAATAATGTGCGTGCCGAATACTTTCAGATCATCGTAGCGGAACGACTGCTTCAATTGTCGATGGAAGTTCGACAGATCGCGGAAAGCAGTTTAAAGACAGCCCAGGACCGCGTTCGGCAAGGAGAGTCTTCGAAAATCGATCAATTGCAGGCGAAAATCGAACTGCAAAAAGCTCTGGTACTAAACCGCAATGCCCAAGCGGAATACGATGCGGCCTGGAATCGAATGCAGGCCGTGATTGGTTGGAACGGGTTAGCACCGCAGCCGCTGGACGAAGATATCGAGATGGGTACACCTGAGCTCGAATGGGAAACGACTCGTGATCGGCTGTTGTCACTGAGCCCACAAGTGCAACAGGCGCAAGCCCGGGCTGCCTCGGCCATGGCGAAGTATAACCGTGCCGTGGTTGAGCCGACTCCGAACGTGACCGTTCAGGCAGGGGCCGGCTACGACTACGGAACGGAAGATGCTTTTGGTCGTGTTCAGGTTGGAATGCCCATTCCGATCTTCAATAAGAACCAGGGCAACATCCGCACTGCCCATGGCGAATGGATTCGGTCTTGTCGAGAAGTCGAACGGCTCAAGTTGCAACTGGCCCGTAATCTGGCGGAAGAGTTCAAAAAATATGTCGCCAGCCGGGCACAGCTCGAACTGTATCGCGGAGAACTGATTCCTGCTTCCGCGGAAACATTGGAACTCAGTCAGAAAGCGTTTGAAGCGGGGCAGTTGAACTACTTGCAACTTCTTACAGCTCAGCGAACGTTCACGGAGACCAACATCGATTTCGTGAGAACAAAGAATGTCCTCTGGCAGAGCCAGATTGCCATTGATGGACTGCTGCTGACGGATGGCTTGCAGGCCCCCAAGGAATCCGTCAACGCAGACTGATCACTTGTCTCAGTTATTCATGATGATTGCCTATCCCGTTAGCGCATTGGGTTCTGGCCTCTGTGATACCTTACTGAATGGCCTACAATCCGACAAAACTTAGCTGGTATACGATGTGACCGAGACTTCGCCACCACTAATCGCGATTCTACATTTTCTGGGTCGAATCCGATCACAATCTTCAGGTCGAGAAATGAATCTCGTTCGAGATCCTTCGCTCTTCAGCAACACAACCGCTTGGAATCACTCGGTTTTGATGTCGGTTGAATACTTTTACGATACGGCCATCAGGTTGGGTAGAACTCCTTCATAATGTACCCTTGATGCAACTTATGAGATAAGCAAGAACTAATGAAGTTGATAAAAATCCCAATAGAATAATCGCCCCAGTAATAATATTAGATAAGATATATACAAAAAGTATCTTTAGACCCTCCTCGAACGGCCAATAAGGGATTGCAAATATGGTAATGACCCAGCTTAAAACCGGATGAATAACAAGCCAATACGACATCTCGCGTTGAAGGGAATACGATTGGTGACTCATTGGCTTCAACACAATACTTATAAAACATATCAATCCTATAGCTACATACATCCACACAAGATGGATATCAATACGTACTAAAGAACATACTTTTAAAACAAAACTTTTGCATCCCATCATTTAACCATTCCGCTAGCCATACAATAAAAGGGTTATCAGGATTCGTCATTAAATTTTGGTTGACACCATGGCCTGCGAATCTAGAGGGAGTTTCAAAACCTCTTAAGTATAGTGAACAGACCAGTCGAGTTTCACCTCCTGTTGGAGCTTTTCTTCGAGTCGTTCCCAAGCGAGTCGAAAGACTCCCGACTCTGTCCATAATTTGAATCGCCTCCAACACGTTGTAAAAGAGGGAAATGGAAAAGCTACCGCGGTCATTTCTTATTCCTCGTTATCCACTCGGCGAAATCACCTTGCTTCTTTCCATCGGGCGCCTGTTCGCAGGACCCAAAGAATGACTTCAAAGCACTCTCGTGGTGGTGCCTGTGGCCGCCTCTCAACTCGGGAGGGACCCTCCCAGGGAAAGAGGTCTTCGATCAAAAGCCATTGCTCATCAGTGAGTTCCGTAATACAGTCCGTCCTGGACGCTGTTGTGTATCGTTCGAGTGAGGGATACCATTCCAGCGTCATCTCCATTGTTAAGTCTCCTTTCAGGAGACATCACAATGCAATCAGCAGGCCAAACTATTCACTAATTTGCGAATTTCAGGATGGGGTCGAAGGATTTGCGGTAAATTCCGTTCACTCACTGCATCCCTCCCCCATCCATAAGCTATTAGTGTTCAATATACCTCTGTTTGTTGAGACACAAAGTGAGGTAGGGAAGCCCTCAGAATAGTTTCAAACTGGAAATTGCGGGTGTATTATTTTGAGATGTAGGTCCCTCCTGTGCCGCACTCGGTCTGTGCGGGCGGAATCAGGACGCGGAGCTGGGAACCGCTTTCCAACTTTGACGCTTCCAAAGTCGTGGATTGTTTGCACTTCCGGCCTGTGACCGGTACCTTGTGAATATCTATTTTAAACACAGGGACCGGTCTGCGAAAAATCAATCGCGTCGGTTTGTAACAGGGGTCTCCACCGCCCTTTCCGGAGATCCATCCAACGGATTGTCCACCACATGTGGGAGCGAAAAACCAGACATGTCTGAATCAGACCTGAGCGATTTACAAGTCCTGAAAAACCAAATCCGGGAACAGGCACACGAGAACCGGAAAAACCAAGAGGACAAAGACGGCGTCAGCAGCAAGATCGTGGCAACCTTTATGGGACTGCCCGAATATGAAGCGGCTCAGACAGTCATGTTTTATGTCGACGTGAGAAGTGAAGTCCGCACCCGACACGATCTGGAGAAAGCACTTAACAGTGGCAAGCGGATTGTCGTCCCTTACTGCGTTGATGACGAGCTCGAACTCTTCCTGCTGGAATCGATGGACGAACTCGAAATCGGGATGTACAAAATTCTAGAACCCAAAGCCGACCTGCGAGATGTCGCTGCGAAAAAAGTCGACGTCTCCGAACTCGATCTGATCATGGTTCCCGGCGTTGCCTTCGATGCGCGAGGCGGTCGTACAGGCCACGGGTTCGGGTACTATGACAAACTTCTCGAGAACGCCAAAGCGGAAACACCGCTGGTGGCTCTCTCCTTTGAATGCCAGATGTTCCCCGAAATTCCGATGCAGGACCATGACATCTTCATGGACAAAGTCATCACCGAAGACAAAGTTTATCCCGGCCGTGGTCGCGGATAAGGAATGTTCTCTCGGAATAATAGAGGATCAATCAGGAACCACCAGCCACCGCGATCGAGA
Organism: Polystyrenella longa; assembly: GCF_007750395.1. GTDB lineage: Bacteria > Planctomycetota > Planctomycetia > Planctomycetales > Planctomycetaceae > Polystyrenella > Polystyrenella longa. The sequence continues at coordinate 439,560 of NZ_CP036281.1, forward strand.
GGGAGCTCATGTTCGAACAGTACCAGTGTGAAGTCGAGGATACTTATGCCGAAGCGTTTCGCAGTCTGTATGCCGAGTTCCTGATTACCGCCCGCGATCGTAAATGGCTCAACCATGCGTTGTATGCCGCCACCGGTCATGCCTCCAGTACGATTATGTGTGACTGTGAAGCTGGACTGGACCGTTACGTTGGTCCGGGTGGCGATGAATCGTTTGCCACGCCCGATGGCCGTCCGGGGGCGATTGTGCAGTTGCATGTTCCTCGCTTTCGGAAAGATCGTGTACCAGCGCTCGAAAAAGCGTTGCTCTCCCGAGTGAGTCAAAACGTACTGACCTGTCCGACCACTGCCTGCTTCAACATGCTGGAGTCAGAAGATTACTACCGTCTCGGACGCAAAGTCTCCTATTTTGGCGATGGTCACGAATTTCTGGACGACCGCCACGGTCGCAAAATGTGGGTCATTCCGACCATGGGGGGCGAGTTCAGTATCGATCGCCGCTTTGGATATTCCGATGGGATCATGGGGGGCAATCTCTGGTTTATGGGCACGTCCGAAGAGGCGGCCATCACTGCGGCAGAACGGGCTGTCGAAGGAGTCGAAAAAACACCGGGAACCATTACCACGTTTCCAGGTGGTGTCGCCGCCAGCGCTTCCAAAGCGGGCAGCAAATATAAGTTTCTCTTCGCCAGCACCTTCGCCGAGTACTGCCCGACCTTAAAAGAGAAGCTGGGAGAGAAGTCGCTGGTGCCGGAAGGAGTGACTTCGATCCAGGAAATCATCATCAACGGTCGAGACCTGGATGCTGTTGCCGAAGCGACCTACGCCGCCATGGATGCCTGCCACGATACGCCCGGTTTGGTGAAAATCTCAGCGGGTAACTACAATGGTCGCCTAGGGAAAAGCTTCATCTACCTCGACCGCAATCAACAGCCCGCTTCGTGAACCGGGTTAAGCATGGGCATTTGCGTCAGGTTGCTGCAATCACCTGAAATGCCAATTTCTTTACAGATTCTGCTTGTAGGTCTGGAACGTATCGCGATACGATGAACATAGGTGATCTATATTACGCCCGGAATCTGTTGAGCGGGCGCTAGGACTTCGCCCGTTGATCACAGTCTGAGGGGATCGAATTAGGGTTAATATAGTTCATCCATCTCAAAAAAAACGGTCCGAAATCAGGCGTGATCCGTCTTGTATGGAAGCAAAGGGGCAACCCTCGATCTCATGGTGGCCAGCCTTCTATTAGTCTGACCGTCCCGGAAGATTGCAATTCAGGAGTCTGCAATAATGTTTCGAAAGATTTTCCCTCTCGGAGTTAGTTCTCTCGTTGTCTGTTCTCTCTGGGCCTGCTTTCTTTGTCTGATGTTCTCTGGATGCGATGAGCCTGTACGCGAGGTCGAGCCGGTTGAAGAAACAACCAGCCAGACCGAAGCGACCATCCTTCCCGCATCCACCGCTACTGAGGATGCGGCAGTACCGGCAAAAGAGGAACCGGAAATAACCGAACCCTACACAGCAGAGCTGGAAGCAATAAAAGCGGCCTGGCAGCATAACGCAGAGAAATATAACGAGATCAAAGCGGTGCTGGAGGTCGAATATATCAGCCCGCCCATTTACGAAGAGGCCGAGGACGAAGCGGAACTGCAGGAACGTCTGGCTTCAGTAAAACCGGAAGACTACACCATTAAAGAATGGCGCGAATCGGTCTGGTTAAACGGGCTTCAATTCCGCAAAGAACGCGAGATCACCCGCCATCATCCCAAGGAGTTCTGGTTTGATACTCAGGTGACTTACGACGGTTTGCGGGAACTTCATTCGCTTACCGTGCGCGAAGAAGAACAGGCGCCCTCACTCGGTTCCGTCGATGCGCGGTCCCCTGGTGAATTGAATAACTACTGGCCGGCTGAACTTGAACCGTTTTACAAAGTGGTACGCAACGCAGATGACTACGATCACGTCGACTTCTGGAATTCACTCCAGGTCATCGGCGAAGAGGAATATAAAGAGGAAACCTGCCTCGTCGTACAATTGGAAGAAGAGGATAGAGAGCAGGTGGAATACACGGTCTCTCCCCAAACCAATTATCACATTGTGAAGTATCGTCATCTCGAAAACGGAGTCCCATCCGTTACAGGAGAGATTCAATATAGGAAAACGGAAACAGGTTGGGTGCCGACGAAGTGGGAAACAATCCAGATGAAAGCGGGCGAAGACGGTCCATTCACAGTGAAAGCGATGCAGGCGAATGTGACCGTTTCTGAATTCCAGAACGACTTTGAACACACACAAAATTTATACAGTCTTTTATTCCCGGTAGGAGCCCAGGTCCGAATGTGGGGTAGTTCCGACCTGATTCCCGTGGTGGCGTCCGTGCCCGAAGAGGAACAAGCCGTTCCCGATCCAATCGAACCGTTGAATGTGAGTGCGATCGTTGAAGAAGTCATTGGGACGACTCCCGAAGAAAAGAATACGGAAGGCTTGCCCGCAACGCATAAACCAGTCGACAAAATTACCGCCACTTACAACGACAAACCGATCAATCTAAATACCTTCTGCCTCGACCGCGAAGGCAACATTCTGCTCAGTTGCGGAGGCGAAGTTCAGCAGTTGGTTCTTTCCGAGGAAGAGAAAAAACTGCTCGATGAAGAAGGCGAGGATGCGAAGGTCGATGCTTCTGTCGAAAGTAGTAACAGCGTCATTCTCGTCTATTCCCCCGAAATGAAATTGCAGAAAACGATCAAGCTTCCGTTCAAAGCAACCGCTTTGACTTCCTTTGATGATTCATCCCTGATGATCGGTGGAGAAGGGCGTCTGGCCCGGATTGATCGGGATGGCAACGTTCTTCATTCAGGAAGCTCACCACAGATCGACGATATCGATTCTTATCGCGAGAAACTGACCGAAGCCGCGAAAAAAGAACGTGCGGAAGTCATGGAATACCTGAAAGAGGATCTCATCACGATCCAGAAGCAGTTGGACATTCTCGAGAAAACCAAAGAAGAAGATCGCAGCCGTGGTCAGAAACGAACCATGTTGGCTCTACAGGGACAGATCAACTTGATCAATCAGCATCTCAAGCAGGACCAGAAAGGAGTCGATCCGCAATTCGAGATGATGATGCAGATGAAATTACGCGTTCCTGCTCTTTCTGTAACAGAGAAAGACATTTTCGTCACGGTGCCCAGCCTGGAGGGGTATGGATTTGAAGTTTGGCGAGTGGATCACCAATTCCAGAACCCGGAAATGATCATCAGTGACCTGCGTGGCTGTTGTGGTCAGATGGATGTGCAGGCGAAGGACGACAAAATTTACGTCGCCGAAAATGGTCGTTTCCGTGTCGCTTCTTTTGACCGAGAAGGCGAACGCCTGAATTCCTTTGGGAAATCAGATCGCTCCTCTAAAGAAGGGTTCGGAAGTTGTTGTAATCCGATGAATGTTCGCTGTTGCAGTAATGGCGATATTCTGACGGCCGAATCGAGCGTCGGTAACATCAAACGATTTTCACCCGAAGGAGAACTGCTGGCGAACATCGGACATGTGACCGTTACAGGCGGATGTAAAAACGTCGCCATCGAATACGATGAAGCCCGCGATCGGTATTACATGATGGATCTTCCCAATCACACGATTCATGCTCTTCATTCCATCGCTCCCACCAGCGAGGTGACTCTCAATGTAGAACCGAATGCAAATTCGCAGCAGCAGGTTAATTAATTCTGTTCACAAACAGCCTGCGTTATAAAGAGATTGAACGGCAGAGAGGAAATCCTGTGCCTTCATTCCAGAAAGAAATGACTTCATGCAACGTCTTCTGAATGCTGGACTTGTCCTGTGTGGTTTGATGTTTCTATTGCCTCTTCATTCGAGTGCTGCAGAAACCGAGAAGCAGCCGCTGAACTTGATCGTCATGGATCCGCTTGCAGCGCCGTTGGCGTGTGATTGTGTGAAAGGATACGCTCAGCGAAAGTACGAAAAACTGGCCGAACACCTGGAGACCGAACTCGATCGTCCCGTGAATGTATCCTGGGGAGCATCACTGGAGATCGCGTTAAAAGAAAAGACGGTGGCGGGGGCCGATCTCATCATTGGTAAAGATTCCGTCGTTCGATATGACAGTGCGAAAGCGAAAATCGATGTTCAGCCAGTCGCCTGTCTGGCGGGTAAAGATGGCGGTGTGACTCAGTCCGGTTTGATCGTCGTCCGCGCCAAAGACGCGGCGCAGTCGGTGGGGGACTTGAAGGGGTATCGCCTCTTCTTCGGGCCGAAAGAGAACGAAGAAAAATACGCCGCACCGATGAAGTTACTCCAGGCGGCCAATGTAACTCTCCCCGAGAAAATCGAAACGTATCCCGCTTGCAGTGATGCAGCGACAGCGTTACTTGAACTCGATAAAGACATTCAGGCGGCGGCCGTTATCTCCAGTTATGCGGAACCGCTACTGGAAGGGTGCGGGTCGGTAAAAAAAGGAGACCTGCGCGTTGTTGGTGAATCAGAATCGGTCCCTTTCGTGACCGCATTTGTGAATCAAGAGTTATCGACCGCAGAACAGGATCAAATCAAACAGGCCCTGTTCGATATGATCGATCATCCAGAACTCTTGAGGTCGCTCGAAACCAGTATCGGGTTTCTGGAAATCGAAGAACAGCAAGCTGTTTTGGGAAGCAGTAAAAAAAAAGAGTAACGGATCTTAAAGCTGAGTCCGTTACGAATGATTGGCCAGGTTGGCGGGGAGGCAACAGGCGAGGTGAGCTCACTTGGCTCCCCGACAGTCTGCCCGACGAAGCCCAATTTCGCTGGACTGCTCCTTTACCCAGTAAAGGGATCGGTGGCTTGGCTGCCAGCCAGGGAGTAGTGATTGTCGGCGGTCGCAATGTCACCGACAACAGCGATCTCTTCCAATGTTTTGAGGCCGAGACGGGTGAAGAACGCTGGGCCTTCCGCCAATTCGCCCCAGGGAAAGTCGATTATGGCAACACCCCACGGGCGACTCCACTGATTTCCGAAGATCATGTCTGGGTGGCCGGTGCCTTCGGGCACATCGCCTGTCTCCGGTTGAACGATGGCGAAGTCGTCTGGAAGAAACATCAGCAGTTTGAGTTTGAAGCGGCTCCCATGATCTGGGGGCACGCCGGTACGCCCTTGCTTGTCGAGGACCGACTCATTATTCATCCCGGAGGTCCGGATTCCGCCCTGGTTGCCCTTAATGCGCTGACGGGAAAAGTCCTTTGGGAAACCGCTGGCAATCCACCGGGATATTCTTCGTTGATCGTTGCCGAGGTGCATGGTCGAAAGCAGATCATCGGTTACGAAGAAAAAGCTCTATGCGGGTGGGATTTTGAATCCGGAAAACAACTTTGGTCTCTCATCCCTCCCTTCAAGGGTGACTTCAATGTACCAACTCCAATTTACTACGACAGTAAATTGTTCGTTGCCACAGAGAATAACGGGGCGCGTGTTTATGAATTCGATCCCGCAGGCGAGATTGTTCCTGAACCTTTGATGACGTTTGAAGATCTCGCCCCTGATTCTCATACTCCCGTCATCGCCAACGGTCGTTTGTTTGGTGTCTGGGATGGGCTATTTTGCCTGGACTGGAAAAACGACCTGAATCCATTGTGGGTAAATGAAGAACCTTCCTTCAGCAATTACGTCAGTCTCGTCACGGATGGAAAGCATGTCCTCGCTACGACAGTGAAAAGCGAACTGATTCTGTTTGATGCGAATGCGTCCGGTCCCGAACCTGTAGATCGCCTGGAATTGACCACCGACCGAACGGATACCTACGCTCATCCCGCTTTTCTCGGAACTGATATCTTCGTCCGCATCAACAAAGAACTCTGCTGTCTCAACCTTGCTCTTCAGGAATAGAGTTAAGTCATCAGTGGCCGGAAAGAATTGTCGATTGATTCTGATTCGCGGTGGACAATTGGGTCTCGCCTGATGCACAATGCAGGGGAATGATCGCCATCATCTGAACTGATCACCCATCGTCGCATCAACATATCATGTTACACTTTTCTTTATCAACAGGAATGACGTTATGCTCCGTCAAACTGTCTGGCTCGTTGCTTTCGGATTCTTCGCCCTGACCTCTTCGCTGTTGGCCGCCGATCAATCCCGTCCGAACATCATCTTGATTATGGCGGACGACATGGGGTACTCCGACATCGGATGTTATGGGGGCGAAATCAATACGCCCCATCTCGATCAGTTGGCGGAGCGGGGTGTTCGATGGACGCAGTTTTATAACAACGCCAAATGCACCACGACGCGTGCGTCATTGCTCACCGGCTTGACCCCTCGGCGGAATAAGACGCTGTTAAACCCGAATATGGTCACCATCGCAGAAGTCCTCCAGTCGGCGGGTTACCGGACTGGCCTCTCCGGTAAATGGCACTTGGGAAGCAAAGAGCCTCATCGTCCTTCGGATCGTGGGTTCGATCATTATTATGGTTTACTGGATGGCGCCTGTAATTTCTTCGATCCCTATTATCCCGATCCCCCCTTCAAAGGAGGTCGTCGACGTGTCTTCGCCGAGGATGATGAAATCATCACGGAATTTCCGGAAGGGTATTATACGACGAACGCCTTCACCGACGATGCCGTTGAGTTCGTCAAAGAGAGTGCCCAGCAGCCTGATCCCTTCTTTCTGCATGTCTGTTACACGGCCCCTCACTATCCACTGCATGCACCCGAAGAAGATGTCATCCCCTACCTTGGGAAATATAAACAGGGTTGGGAGCAGTTGCGGGCGGAACGCTATCAACGTCAGTTAGATATGGGTTTACTGGCCGAACCTTGGGAACTCCCAGCAGCCAACCGGGAAGTGATTCCATGGGAGGAAGCGATTGACCACGACTGGCAGGATCGCCGGATGGCTGTATACGCCGCGATGATTGAAATTATGGACCGTGGAATTGGTCGCATATTGACGACGATAAAAGAACAGAAGATCGAAGAGAATACCATCGTGATGTTCCTCTCGGACAACGGGGGTTGTGCCGAGATTCCGGGAGGTGAAGACCCTACCGCCAAACCAGGGGTTATCGAGACCTACACTACTTGTGGCCCCGGTTGGGCCTACGCTTCTAACACACCCTTTCGCCGGTATAAACAGTGGGTTCATGAAGGGGGCATCTCCACACCCTTCATCGTGCATTGGCCCGGACACATTGAAGGAGGAACCTACAACCGCAATGTCGGGCACATTATCGACCTTCTCCCTACCTGCGTCGAACTCGCCGGGACGACTTATCCCGAGACTTTTCGTGATGAGAAAATCGATCCAGTCGAAGGAGTCAGTCTGTTAAAGGCAATGCAGTCGGACCAACCACAGTCGGAGTTAAACGATCGGACGTTATATTGGGAGTGGAGTGGCAGCCGGGCGATACGAACTGGCGACTGGAAACTTTCCTGGGACCGAGGCATAAAAGAGTGGGAACTGTATCACATCACGAAAGATCGTACGGAGTTACATGATCTGGCAGCTGAGCACCCCGACCGGGTCGAACAGATGAGCCAGGACTGGCTGGCCTGGGCCAAGCGGACGCATGTGAAATCGAAGTGATCCTTCGGTTCCCTGAATTCTTAATAGCTCGTCTCTTCCAGTTTGACTTTCCCATGGAAGGTCCAGTAAATAACGGCGCTATAGGCCATAACGCACGGCATACCGATGATGGCAATCAACAGCATAATGCCTAAAGTTTTCTCGCTGCTGGCTGCGTTGAGAATGGTCAAACTGTAGGAGGCATCGTTACTGGCAGGAACCAGAAACGGGAAGATCGCCGTGATAAACAGCACCACAAAGGCGGCGATGACACAACTGCTGCTGAGAAACGCATGGCCTTCACTCCCTTTGCTGATCGCTCGGGGAATATTGAGTACGGCGAGGGCGTTCAGAATCGGGACGACCCATAACAGCGGGTAGGCATGTAAGGTCTCCACTGCGCGGGGAACGGTTAACGTAGTCCAAACTGTCATGATGACAAACAAAACGGCAAACACGTAGAACATCCGCCACATCACTCGCCGCATTCGTTGTTGAAGTTCGCCCTCTGTCTTCAGGTATAAAAAGATTGAACCGTGCAATGCGAATGCGAAGACCCCCAATAGTCCCACCGCCAGCGAGTACGGGTTCAACAGCATCCAGAACGTACCGATGTATTCGTGATGAGCATCCAGCGGGACGCCCAGCATCATGTTGCCCACGGCCACGCCAAAGAGGAATGTCGCGAGGAGCGATCCCAGAAAGAACGCCAAATCCCACACCTGACGCCAGGCAGGCGATTTGACTTTCCCTCTGAATTCCAGACTGACGGCACGCAGGATGAGGGCCAGCAGCAACATCATCAGCGGTAGATAAAATCCACTGAAGACTGTCGCATACGCTTCCGGGAACGCGGCGAATAAAGCTCCTCCGAATGTGACCAGCCAGACTTCATTCCCATCCCAGATTGGACCGATGCTGTTCATGACAAGCCGTCGTTCTTTATCCGTCTTGGCAACAAATGGATGCAGAATTCCAACACCCAAGTCGAAACCATCCAGAATCGCATAACCTGTCAGCAGCACGGCTAACAGCAAAAACCAGATGAATGCCAGGCCTTCCCGACTGATGAAGGAAAAGAGCCCTTCGGCGAACAGGGGGATATCGAATAACAAATCAGTCATGTTGCTCTCCTCGGTCGGTCGATTCCGTCGGGTCGTCCCAAAGGCCGGCATCCGCCAGACCAAGTCGATCATGTTCTCCACCGACCTGGAATATGCTCTCGGATTGATTTTTGGCAAATCCATCTTCTGGAGGTTCAGGACCATGTTGGATCTTCTTGTTTAAGATGAATATCCAGACAGATCCCAGCAGTAAATAGATCAGCAGGAACATTACGATTGAGGCGGCCACCTGTTCTGCTGCAACGGCTTTACTGACTCCGTCGGTCGTGCTGAGACCCGCGTACCGTTCATAAATTGATCCGTCCGGCAAGGCGGCGGATACTTTTTCGTATTGAAGAAATCCATCTTCGTCGAACACAGGTTGATTGTCGGTATCGGTGACAATCGGAGGATGAACGATCCACGGTTGCCGTCCAACTTCCGCCGCGACCCAGCCTACCTGATTCGCAATCACCGCCAGCAGGACACTCACACAATAGGCCCACATTACCCAGCGTTTCTTAAATAAGGTCCCTCGCCACAACAGATAATAACTGTAAAGAGTCAAGGCAATAAAGAATGTTCCGATCCCCACCATGAGTCGCCACGAGATGAATGGGATCCACAACGGAGGTCGATGTTCGGGTCGAATTTTGTCCAGACCGATCACCGGTTCAGTGAAACTGGTGTCGTCATGCACCATAAAACTGAGTGCGCCCGGGATGGCGATGCGCATATGAATCGTCTCTGCTTCTGCATCCGGTATCCCAAACAGAGTCAGGTCTGCTGGCCCCTCGCTTTCAAAGTGTCCTTCGAACGTGGCCAGCTTGGCGGGTTGATAGTGGTAGACGTTTTGTGCCTGTTGATGTCCATTGAAAGCGATCAAAATACTGCTGATCGTCGCCAGAAAAAGCGCTCCACCAAAACTTCGTTTGGCAAACTCGACGTGCTTACCTTTGAGAATATACCAGGAGCAGATGCTCAGAATGAAAAACGAACCCATAATGAAGCAACCGAGCAGTACATGGGAAAGCCGATAGCCGGTGGAAGGATTCAACACCATCGCCCAGAAATCGGTCACTTCAGCCCGCATGACGGGAACACCATCGATGATCCAGGGTTTGGTGATCAAGACCCCGTTCTCGTCGAAGGTACGCTGTCCGTGCTCGTTCAAGACCTCGCGAGTCATCGGGACAATATGGCTTCCGGCGGGAGTCTGTTGCCACGAATTCGCAATGACGATCCAGACACTGGAGAAAATGCTCCCAAACGAAACCATACAGGTAGAGAAGAAGTGCATCTTCGGACCGACCCGATTCCAGCCGAAGATGAGCACGGCCAGAAAGCCCGATTCCAGGAAGAAGGCAAAAATGCCCTCAGCTGCAAGCGCTGATCCAAAGACGTCCCCCACGAATCGTGAATAAGTCGCCCAGTTCGTGCCAAACTGGAATTCCATGACGATTCCCGAAGCGACGCCGATCGCGAAGTTGAGTCCGAATATCCTCGTCCAGAATTTTTGCGCCTGCCGATAGGCGGGATCGCGCGTCTTCAGATACATTCCGCCGAGATACACCAGTACCACGCCCATCCCGATCGTGAGCGGGGGAAACAGGTAATGGAACATGATCGTCAGCGCAAACTGAATGCGGGAGAGTAGTACCAGGTCGAGTTCCATAACCGCAAAATCCTATCAGCCAAAAACGATCGGACGAAAAGTCTAATGTATGCTTTATCATTGTCGCGGATTGTCTGTTACAGTCAGCATACATAAAAACCATTAAAGGTGAGTTATCAAAATTAGGAATTACTCGCTGGGTAATCTCGGAATTGAATCTGGGCCACTGCCGGGATACAACAGAGTCAGTCCGGTATTGATCAACGTTGCTTTATTCGTAGTCATTTATTTAAGCCGTCGTTTCCCTCTTAGATTGAGAGACCAGGTTCCTTGGGTATCATCATTGGCATGGATGAAGCTGGCTACGGGCCCAATTTGGGGCCTCTGGTTATTTCGGTCGTCGGTTGGAAATCCGTGGCTTCACCGCGTGAGACCGACTTCTGGACTCTGTTTGAACCCATCGTCACTCAGAAATTCAAACGGAATGAGACCCGCGTGCATGTGGGAGACTCCAAAGCGGTGTACACACCGGGGCGAGGAGTGAAGCAACTCGAACGATCCGTACTCTCATTTTTGGGACTGGTTGGCCAATTTCCCAGTTCGTTTCGCCAACTCATCGAATTCGTCTCTCCGCATACGCTCGATGAGTTTGCCCTCGAACCTTGGTTCGCCAACAGCGATCTCGAACTGCCGCTGAAAAATGAAGCGGTTGAAATTGAACAGACTGCCCATCGTTGGCGAACGTTATGTGAAGAATGTCAGCTCGAACCCCTCCTCATGCGTTCCGATGTCGTCGGCACTGTCCGTTTCAACCAGGAAGTTGAGCGTCATCAGAGTAAAGGAGTCGTCCTTTCAGAGGCGACAATCAGCCTGCTCCAAAAAGTTTGGGAACCCGTGCGGCAGGAGACCTGTTGGATCGTGGGGGACAAACATGGCGGACGTAATCGATATGACGATCTGTTGGGGCCTCTCGCCGGGGATTCGATGATCCTCCGTCGCGAAGAGGGGACCCAGCGAAGCGAGTATCGGATTGATCAGACCGACATCCGATTCCAAACCAAGGCGGAGTCGCACTTTTCAGTCGCCTTGGCCTCGATGATTTCCAAGTACGTGCGGGAAGTCTCAATGGAAGTGTTCAACCGCTATTGGCAAACCCATCGCCCCGACCTCAAACCGACCAAAGGTTACCCGACCGATGCCCGTCGCTTTCAGACAGAGGTAGCCGATCTCCAACGTGAACTCGGCATCAGCGACGAATGTTTCTGGCGAGCCCGGTAGGTTGGGAGGATCAGGAGGCTCGGTGGTCTGCGTTCGCCCAAACCTGCGATGTAGACGTTGAAAAAGGCTGCTGTTTCTCTACTTCGGCCGTCTCATGCCTTTAAAACAGGTGATTTCGAACTTGTTTATGCGCTTTGATTTACGTCCAGTCAATCGGAACCCGGTTGCTTCTTGGAGGAGCGAGCTCCCTGCCGTAAAGCGGTATTGACGCACTTTAGCTTATTTCCTACTTTTCCGGCCCAAATTGTAAAATTTATTCACAGGGGGGCCTTCCGCAGTACCCAATCCGGGTGGATCGCAATAACAGTCCGTGCGAACTGCTGAAGCTATTTAATCAGTTGGTCTGATAATAAAAATCTCCCGTCGGAAACAAGCTGAAGCGGCCGTTCTTCCTAATGATACGACCTGATCAGAGACTAAAAATAAACCACTCTAATCCGCTCCTGGTTGCCTGTTCAAACCGGGGGATGGCTGCGGTGTCGTTGCTGCTTGGTAGCTTTCTGCTATTTTGCATGGCAGGGTGTAGCACTCTCCCCATGTTTACCGGCGAGAAAATCTATCGCCCCCATAACATGCCGATAGCATTGCACGCACCCACTCAGAAAAACGCGCATACCGTCGACCTTTCGGAATTCGCTGTTGGCTCCGTTAGCAGTGAGCAGATTGATTCCGGCGATATTATTACCGTCAGTATCGCTTCTGGACTCGATAAAACGGATACCGTGGACATCAATTCGCGTGTCGACGAAAGCGGAAATGTGGACATCCCCATTATCGGACAGGTACCCGTGGCTGGGATGGAATTGATCGATGCCGAAGCAGCAATCGCTGCTGTGGCGATACAGCGTCGCATCTTCAAGAGTCCCCACATCACCGTCACGATGAAGCAACAGCGTGAAAACAAAGTGACTGTCATCGGAGCCGTCGTCAATCAGGGCGATTACAAGTTGCCCCGTGGCAAGTCCGACTTACTCGCGGCTCTCGTCGCGGCAGGCGGGTTGTCCCTGGATGCTGGAACGACGGTTGAAATTCGGAATGTCAGCGACACCGATCCTTCCGCGACTCCTCCCCGGCTATTGGCTGAAAACAGCGACGTTGAAGCAGGGCTAGTTCCCGCTGGACACGTCAAACCAGTCTCTCAGCAATCAGAAAAATTCACTATCGATCTGGTCTCCTCCAGTCGCGAAGAAACACAGAAATACAAATTGGGCGATGGAGCGGTCGTCCGGGTTGAAAAACGCGATCCGAAACCGTTCCACGTCATGGGACTCGTTCACAAGCCCGGCCCACAGGACTACCCCGTTTCCAAACCGATCAAAACTTTGGAAGCAGTTGCTCTTGCAGGCGGAATTTCCAACCCGGTCGCCGACAAAATCTATGTGATCCGTCAGCTTGAAGGTAGCGAAAAACCAGCTGTTATTCAGGTCAGCATGGCTCGTGCGAAACGAGATGGCCAGTGGAACATTGAACTTGCTCCTGGTGATATTGTGAGTGTCGAACAAACACCCGCGACTGTATTAATTGAAGCTCTGCGTGTCCTGCCCTTCGGAGTCAGTGCCTCCCTGGGAACCTTCTTGTAACGAGACTCACTTCGACTGTCGCCACCAACTCCGGCCCGGTCAACCGCCAGTATGATTGATTCCTTCTCCCCTTGGATTGCCATTCATGAACCCGTATCTCGATCAGTCCAATTCAAATGAGAGCAGCAATCACGATAATTCTACTTCGGCGATGATGGCCCGTGTGATGCGTTTTTTACGTGTCATTATGCTGCGAAAAAAAATCATCGTCGTCTGCGTGATACTCTCGTCGGTCGCGGGCGCCTATCGGTACTCGACACAGATACCGATGTTTCAGTCTACCGCCCAGCTCTTAATTCTGAGTAACGGTGGATTCCAGACAGATGATGTCAGTGGCCAGTCCCTGTTGAAAAACCAGATGCCGACGTACACCCGGCTGCTCTCCAGCGACCGCGTATTGGAAACTGCAGCGTCTCATTTACCTCCCGAACATCAGGTCGATGTCTCCGGCAATCCAATGGAAATGCAGGTCAAAATTCTGCGCAGTCAACTCAGTACGTCCGTATCACCACAGACGAATCTGATTGATATTCGGTTCACATCGCAATCGCCCGAGACTGCGGCTTACACCATTGACCAGGTCATCATGGCGTATCTCAAATTTATGGAAGAGACACACCAGAACGGAACGCAGAATCTCCTGAAACTGTTGACCGAAGACCAGACTAAGATGGAAAACCAATATCAGGAGAATGCCAATCAACTGATTGAGTTACAACGCCGATCCGACTTGCTGCTGAATAGTGGAAGCGAGACGGTCAGCTTAGTCGGCCAGCGGATTCTTTCGCTACAGACCGCCTATACGGAAGCGCAAAACCAGATGATCAAGTTGGAGTCATTGATCAAGGTGTTGAAACAAGCGATCGAAAAAGGAAGTAACGCTCAACAGTATGCCGAAGAAATTCTCGGCCCGGGTCCTGTCGGAAACGAACTGCTCAGTCAGGAAATGGGGCTGCAGGATCGCCTGATTGTCAGTCGATTGCAGGATCAACTTAAAGTGGATCAGGCCGAGTTGAAAAGTAAACTGACTACGCTCGACTATAACCATCCAGATGTAATGGTTCTCACCAACCGAATTCAGTCGGCTGAAGATGCACTTCAACAACGATTGCAGAGTAATCAAAGTAGTTATCATGTTCAGCAGAATCGACGCCAGGCCCAACGCTTGCTTGAAATCGCCGAGCAGAAACTGGTTCAGTACGAGGAACGATACAGAGCTCTGAAAGAGAGCTACCTGTCCGAAGAGGAAAAAGGCCGTGAGTCAACATTAGTCATGTTGAAGATCAAACAACTTGAAACTCATCAAACGAGAATCATGGCTCAGCATGATACATTGCTCCAGAAAATTCGAGAAGTCGACCTGGATGACCGGGCAAGCGTACTCGCCAAGACCGTGAAAAAACCGGAAATCTCACGATATCCCATTTCGCCAAATAAAATTCGCACGGCGATGTTCAGCCTGATTCTGGGAATCGCAATGGGCATCGGTGTGATTGTCGTTTTGGAAGCGCTTGACGATCGATTCCGATCGCCGGATGAAATTAAATACCACCTCAATCTTCCCGTGCTCGCAATGGTGCGGAAGATGGAAGAAACTACAGGATACGCCATTGATGCCGTTCAAACGCATGTGAATCCCAACAGCGTAGAGTCGGAAGCATTCCGAACGTTGCGAACGGCAATCAGCTTCAGTTCGCACGAAAGCCGGCGACTGCTCGTGACCAGTACCGAAAAGTCCGACGGTAAAACAACAGTGATGGCTAATCTGGCGGTTGCCTTCGCACAGTCCAACAAGAAAACACTCATTGTCGATACCGACATGCGGCGTCCCGGGATGACCAATCTGCTCGAACTGCGGAAAGAGGAAGGCCTCTCCAAGTTACTTCGAAGCGAAGAGCCGGTAGATCAATGTGCGGTGGAACTGATCCAACCTAGCGGTTCACCGAACCTCGATATACTTCCGTCCGGTAGCCGACCAGTCAATCCTTCGGAACTGTTATCGTCGAATCGTCTGTCCGATTTTCTGTCCTGGGCCGAGACTGTCTACGATCAAATCATTATTGATGCGCCACCGATTCTGGCTGTTTCCGATGCTGGAATCGTCGGTCGTCTCGTTGACACACTTGTTCTGGTGATGCGACCGGACAAAAATCGCCGTGGATTAGTCTATCGATCTGTTGAAACATTACAGATGTTTGGAATTCATATCTCCGGTATCGTCGTGAACCATCTGACGCCGGACCAGGGCAGTGACTACTACGGCTATGGTTACGGATACGGGTACAGCGAAGACTATGGCCATGAAGAGTCTACTGGCGAAGATGGCTACGACGAAGATGGTTACGGCGATGGAAACTACCAGAAAGAACCGGCAATTTTGGGTTACACCAGTCCAGACAGTGGTCAGGACGCAGGGTATGAAGACGATGATTACGAAACCAACCCGTATCAGGCTGCTTGAAATGCCAGAAGGATCGAACCACTCAAGTCTTATCCACCCGCAAGAGATACTCCCGCTGAAGTCATCATGGCTGAGGCGCACGAAAGGCTGACAGGGAAACGAGTTTCATGTCTTCCACGAGCCCCCCGAAAATAAAAAAGAAACGGACGTTGAAATCGCCTCTACAACAGCATCTGTTGCAGGGAACTGATCTGGGAATTCTCTCGGCGATTTTTCTCGTTCCGCTCTTTCTGGGAGGTCGACTGGGAGCGGGGCAATTGGCTCTGTTCTCAACGGCGGGTGTCATGGCACTCTGCTGGTTAACATTTCAGTCGCTGGATGAATCACCCAAATATCGCGTTACTCGATTCGAGCCTATTCTTATTCTGGCTGCGCTGCTGCTCTGGTTCCAATGTGCTGCTCTTCCTCCGGATTGGATCGCGATGCTCTCACCGCATATTGGTGAGACACTTTCTCTCTGGCAGGGAAATCCTGAGGCGACTTACGATCTGGGCGGTTGGTCTTCGATCTCGCTCACCCCGGCTGCCACTCGACAGGGACTGCTGTTTCTGATCGCATATACTTTGTTGTTTATTGTGACCACGCAGCGATTGCGTCACGTCGATGATATCGAAAAAGTCTTCCGCTGGATGGCTCTGGCCTCTCTGGGAATGGCGACTATTGGACTGGCACAATACTTCTTCGGGAACGGTAGATTCCTATGGTCGTACGCTCATCCTACGATTACTACAGATGGTTCGGCGAAGGGAAGTTTTACGAACGGGAACCACTTCGCTCACTTTCTAATGCTGGGAGCAGGACCACTACTCTGGTGGATCATGAAGGAGTCGGTGGCAGAAACGGAAACCCGCACTCATCGTTCCCGACGTAAAGAGTTTCAATATCAAAATGAACGCCCCTTTTTGGCTTGGACACTCATGGCTGGAATGGGGGTCGTGATTTTTGCAGTCCTGATGGGTCTCACCCGCGGTGGAGCATTGGCCCTCGCGATCTCACTTTCAGTTTGTGTATTGGTCTGTTGGAGCCGTGGTTTCATTTCCGCGAGATTACTCGGGGGACTTACGCTCGGTGGAGTTCTGGCGGGCGGAGCGCTTTCCTTATACGGCTTGGAAGAAGTTTCCACGAACCTGAATGACTGGGAAGTCGATCGTTGGTTGATCTGGGAAGCGAACCTGAAAATCGCCAACGATTATCCGATCCTCGGAACAGGACTAGGTAGCCATTTCCAGAGTTATCGCAGCTATCTGAATACACCTCTATTTGAGTCCCGTTTTTCCCATGCGGAAAGTGGTTATCTTCAAGTGCTCTCAGAAACGGGAATCGTCGGCCTGAGTTTGCTTTCTCTAGCGATGCTCTTCCCGCTTTACTGGTGCTTACGCGGTTTGCAGTTTTCGGAAACTCGGCAGGAAGTCATTCTGTTTGCCGCGCTGATGGGTAGCTTTGTTGCTAACTATTTACATGCGATCGTCGACTTTGTCTGGTGGGTTCCGGCCTGCATGACCTTACTCCTCATTCAGGCAGCTTGTGCTTGCCGGCTGTACCAAATCACACGGCGACGACACGAGTCGCGCAAAGCAGAGGAACCAGTTGTTCATTTTCCCAGATTGATTGTCTGGGGTTTAACCTCCTTTGCAGCTCTGTTGTGTGGCTGGTTAGTCCAGGAATCGGTAGGCGTATGGCGGGGAGAACAGGAGTTTCAAGCGTTTCAGCGTAAGGCTCTCATCAACGTGGAGGCCGATGACTCGATGGGGGCTTCGGTCGGATCGAGTTACGCCCGTGCAGAAAACACAGACAATGGTTTCTCTCCTGAAGAACGACAGGCTTATGCACAGCGACAGGTGGTGGAGCAGGTTAGCCTTTTGATTCATGCATCCCTGAAGAATCCACAGGATGCGGAACTTCGGTACCGAGTCGCGGAAGGTTACCTGATCTACTTCGAACTACTTCAGTCGAAAAGTGATAATCCGATGAGTACTCCGCAGATTCGAGATGCCGTCTTTGCGTCTGAATTTGAGAATGTGGATGACATGCAAGACTGGTTAAAGCGGGCATTTGGAAACAATGTACAATTCCTCTTTGCCGCATTCCAACATACCAAAGCAGCAATTAAATTATGTCCGCTTCAGGGGGACGCCTATCTCCAACTTTCACAGTTAGCTTTTCTTGATGGGGCCGGCCCTGATTCGGTTGAACGGTGCTTGCAGCAAGCTCAACAAGTGCGACCGTACGACGCAGATGTCCTGTTTGAATTGGGCCGTTTCGAATGGAGTCAAATGCAGTACGATGAGGCTCTCGAATATTGGAAGCAGGCATTCCATCAAGAGATTCGAACACAGAAAAGAATCATTCGGCTGGTTGCCGGTCCTTTAGGCCCTGCGAAGTTTCTGAAAATATTTGAACCAGATTGGCAAGCACTGAGACGTATTGTGCAGCAATATCGATTACTGAAAGACGAGTCCGCACTAAAAGAAATTCTACCCTTGTATGCCGAACGTGCTATTCAGGAGGCTGGAAGAGAAAATAACCCGGAACCTGTCCGGGCTTGGATGCAAGCGGCAGTGGCTTATCAGGAACTGGGTCAATCAGTGAATGCAGAGCGTTGCCTGGTTGCGGCGTTGAAGCGTTATCCCAACGAGTATCAACTGCATGAAACTTATGGAAAATTACTCTACACGATGAACCGGATGGAAGAGTCCGAGAAGGAACTTCGCTGGTGCCTGACTTATCAACCAGATGATGTCGGTTTGCGAAAGCGGTATGAATTGGCTCAGCATAAACGCCTGCAAAGCAAGTCTCCAATTCGCTTAACCTCCGGACAACCATCGGAGTCGGGGACGCCGCAGTAGCCGCGTCAGTTTCTGTGAATGCAGAGAGACTACTGGCTGAATCGCTTCCGGCTTTAACAGCAAATAAAAAACCCGCCATCCCGAAGCACGGGAGGCGGGTTTTCTTTTTAGTCGTATCAGTTACCACGGCAGTCGTGGTAGCGGCAATGATCGCCCATCGATAAGAGCTAGACTTATCGCTTAGACATTCTCAGCGCTGGGAACCTCGAATCCTTTACGGTATTCGCGGGTCAGCATGGGGCTGGCTTGCTCAGCCATCTCGCCGGTGAACTCTTCGCCTTCCAGCTTGAGTGTCGGTCCGAGAGAGATCTCAGTGCTTTCGCCTTCGAGACCATTGTTTTTCAGGTGCTGAGTGAATCGACCCAGTGTTTCCTGATATTCGTCGTTGTCACCGAGTTTTTCACCCACTTCAGCAACAGTCATTTTCTCACCGAGACGGTAAGAGATATTACCAAGGTGACAGAGAGCACTCGAGTAGTGACCTTCTTCGATGTCAGCGTTCAGGATGGTATGATCGTTGGCGCGAACGGCGTCGATGAAGTTCTGGAAGTGGTTACCTCCACCAGTGAACTTCTCAGTGACTTGACCGTCCAGATCGTAAGCAACCGCGCTGCTATAGCTCGGCTGAACGACATAACCTTCTGAACCGTAGTAGATCACGCCGACGCGGGTGTCCATGTACAATTCGGTTTCGAGTCCACGGACTTCGAAGATCAGTTGTTTGTCACCGTAGTTGTGAACACTGACCTGAGTGTTGGCGACATCACCGGCATCTTCGTAACCGAGTCGTCCACCGTAAGAGAGAACGCTGTCACCAATACCGGAGACTCCCAGACCCCAGCGAGCGAGGTCCATCTGGTGAATACCCTGGTTGCCCAGGTCACCGTTACCGTACAGGAACTGCCAGTGCCAATCGTAGTGGAACTGAGGACGTGTCAGTTCCTCCATGGGAGCAGGGCCGGTCCACAGGTCGTAGTCGACGGTTTCGGGCACATCGTAGTTGCCTTTAGGACCGATAGATTTACGACGTTTGTAGCAAAGGCCACGGGCTTTGCTGATCGTTCCGACTCCACCCTGATGCATGAAGTCCATGACATCGAGGGTCCCTTTCATGGAGCGAGACTGAGTTCCGGTCTGCACGATCTTCCCATGCTTACGGGCGGCATCGACAATACGACGACCTTCGCTCACATTGTGGCTGACTGGTTTTTCAACATAAACATGTTTGCCAGCTTGAACGGCCCAGATAGCTGCCAGGGCATGCCAGTGGTTAGGAGTCGCGATACTGACGATATCGATTGCCTGATCTTCGTAACATTTTCGCAGGTCAGTGTAGACGGCGGGACGTTTGCCAGTTTTCTTGGCAATTTCATCGGCACGCTGATTCAAGTATTTCTCATCTGGATCAACAAGGGCGACGACTTCGCTGTCGGGGGAACCGGTGAAGCCACTGATGTGTGACTGACCTCGGCCTTTAACACCAACTACGGCGACCGCATATTTTTCGTTCGGTCCTTTTTCCTGTTTGTTGGCAGCCATCAGGGGCTGAGAAAGTGCGGAACTGGCGGCGTAAGCAGCTGCCGTGGCGAACATCGAGTTTTCCAGAAACTCGCGACGTGATTGTTTCGTCATGTTAATCGTTCTCTACTTTTTAGAGGCCAAGGAATTATCCCGGGACACGCTGTAGTCTCAGCGCATCCGACTGGCGACAATCGGTTATGGTCAAATTACTGAATACAGAAGCATCCAGTTTACACGCACGAACCGATCAAAATCAACAGATGTGTTCGATTTGATACGTCGTCCAGGTGGCTTCTGTTGAGGGAAATAACGGAAATCAGGGTTCTTTTGGCGATTCAGAAACAGGGGATTCTGCGATAATTTCCGGTGAGGAAAGGCTGTTTTCAGCCAGATTCCCTTCTGATGGCTCCTCTTCGGGCTGCGATTCTCCCGGAACGCAAAGAGCGACGAGGCCGGAGGAAACGACCAGACTAAGCACCGGAACTAGTAATTCGTTCACCTTTTCGGACAGCATTTCTTCCGAATTCCACAGCCCATTCAGCTCCCGCCACCATAAAATCTGGACCAGCGTCGCCAGCAGGACGAGTAGACCCATCCCGCGATCATATCGGGATCGATTCACTAACAGGAGCGCGAGACTGGCAATCACAAACAACCCGGAGATTAAACAAGCGGCTTGCCATCCAAGATAATACCCCGAGAGAAATCCCATCCAGAACAGGGTATGAAGTCCGCCCGCGAATCCTGTTCTGGGAGATACACTGAGTGTCGTCACAAAACTCAACGAGCCCAGTAACATCGCTCCTGTGAAAGCTCCGATGACCCCGGTGAGCGGGCCGACTGCTGAAATTTGAAACGCGGCTGATGTCGGCGAGGGAGTAACACCTGCTAGTCCTGGCAAATTGATGCCCAATGGGACGGGATACAGCCAGGGGAAGCAAAGCGAGAGTAAGCCCGCGCTGCTGATGGCAAAGCCTAGAAACCGACTGGGAATCAGTTGCCGGTCGAGGTGCATCATTCCCATCGCCAGCAACAACGTGAGTAACAGCGTATGCCATGCACACCAACCAGCTAAACCGCCCGCTTGTCGCGATGACATCAGGCGAATTAATCCATTCGCTTGAACTTGAGGTGCGCCTGGTATGTTGGCTCCACCAGAAGCAAACTCCCACAGGAAGAGAAGGACGAAGAGTCCGGCGACCGTTGCTTCGATTAAAGGGTAGCGGGCTGATATCGGAGTTTTGCAGTCATAGCATTTCCCCCGCAGCATTAACCAACCGAACATCGGTACGTTGTGCCGCATGCGAATGGGAGTCAGGCAGTTGGGGCAGCGGGACTTGGGTTTCGACAGATTCAGTCCCGCCGGCATTCGGTAGATGACGACATTCAGAAAACTACCGATTGAGGCTCCCACCCACATGAAAAACAGAACAGGCATCGCGGTTAACATTAACCGCATCACCCAACTCAGTTCGTTCGGCTGACCATGATTATGACGATGTGGGCTTATCTTCTGGGATCGATCGATAGGTCTCTCCGGTCGAGTCTCGGAAGCCGTCGTTTCTTCCGTGGGCGCAGGACGTGGGGCCAACACTGGCTTGCGAGTTGAAGTCGTTGCATCATCGCTGGCCGTTTGTGAATTGGAGGCTGGCTCGGCGTTAGATTCCTGAGCCGAGACTGGAAGCGTGAAGCCAGACAGGACAATCAGCACGAACGTCCAACAGGCGGTTCTCCCTGCCGAGTTCCACGGCTTGAATCGGCGTTCGAGGGAATGGGCGCCTTCAGAGAGAAAGCGAAGTTGATGCGGTCTGGGCGGTAAATACACGCTGATGAAATCCAAAACTCATATGCCAATGGCATGAGCCTAGAGCAGTGAAAGGAATGTGCAGTGAAAGGAATGTGCAGAAAGAAGGGAGTGCGGCCCGAGGCTTTGAGTAAATATGCTTCAACAGCTTGAACCGCAATCCATTCTTGTGCAGCCCGGCATCACTTGCAAGCAGGGGACGATTCCCACCGAGACCTTTGCTCAATTTAGCGTTGCTTGCGATCAGCTAAAACGAACCCGTTGATCTTCTTGCCCGTTGATCTTCTTGAAAGTCTTTATCGCTCGAATCGACTGCGGCGGTCCTGCCAGGGAATCGATTTCTTCAGTACATGACTGTTCAGGAATTCTAAAATATCGGTTGCCATCTGCTGGTTCCGGCTGATCAACTCTGTGCCTCGATCACCATATTTCGGATAAATCTTTTTGTAAAACATTCGCATGTCATCCTTGTCGGACTCCTTGTTTCCAGTCAGATAGGTATAGATCAGGTCGGAGGACTCTTTCCCTGTTTTATCGTTGTCGCCTGCGACCGTCATGATCGCGACATCATAGAAGGGACGCCTTAGCTGCAGCAGCGCACTCTTTCCTGATATCCCCGGTAAGTTCACTTCCGGAGAGATGACCACCAACGCTTTGACATCCTGACCACGGGGGGTCCGGGAATCCAATGTCGCGGCATCGCGGTAAGGAACTTTCTTCCAGTCGCGAACGGTGAATCCCATGGCGACCGGTGCCAAAGATTCCGGTGCGATGATGGCGAGCTTGGCCATATTCAGATTCTTCTGTTGGTGTTCTTCGAACAGAAACAGTTTCACTGCTTCAAGATCGTATCGAAGAACATCGGCATAGTCGGCAGGACGCATCTCTTTAACGACGTTTTTCACATTGGCAGGTGGAGTACTCTCGCCATATTTGCGCGGGTCGAGTGTCAGCACGGCGTATCCGCTATTTCGCAAGGTGCTCGCGAAACCTGCCTGGCCTTCCCAATGCAATCGGTTTCCGCGATCACCCGGGAGGAGTAAAACGACAGGTCGTTGCACCCCTTCATTCGGATCATCGAAACGCATGTTGTAATACGTTCCTTTCAGCGTCCAGCCATCTTCTGTTGTGAAAGTGCGTGCTTCCTCGAAAGGGACATCGTCCGCAAACACCGGCGTAGCCATATAAAAGAACGCCAACGAAAGACTGAATGCGATAGAGAGCCCCATCGGACTCCCGTTTTTAATATTGCCCCAGTAAGTCATGATGGCTGCGTCCTGATAAAGAGGAAGAGGTGCAAGTATCGATATCCTATCCGAATTCAACTGGTGGTTTCACCACTTTCAGTTTAAAACAGTATGTGGCTATAATCAATTCGCGATTTAGAGACCCCGGCCGATCTGTCATGTTAGGTAAGTCAATTGCCCTGTAATCCTTCAAGTTTACCTGGTCAGCCAGTTCTATGAGTGCTCACGATCCTCTGATTACAATTACTTCTGATTTTGGAACCGCAGACAGTTATGTCGCGCAGATGAAAGGGGTGATTCTGGGCGTCAATTCACGGACCCGATTGATCGATGTCACCCATGAAATCCCGCCTCAGGCAGTCTTTCGTGCGGCGTTGATGCTGCCTGAACTTCTGCAGACATTCCCGGCCGGGACCTATCATCTGGTCGTGGTCGATCCGGGGGTCGGTTCTGCACGGAGAATCCTCGCGGCGGAATTAGATGGTCATTATTTTATCGCTCCCGATAACGGACTGCTGGATCCGCTGCTGCAACAAGCCACCCATTCCCGTGTTTACGAACTCACCAATTCCCGATTTTGGCGTAATGAGATTTCAACCACCTTTCACGGGCGGGATATCATGGCCCCTGCAATTGCACACTGGAGCAGGGGAGCGACACTCGATGAAATGGGGGAGCCTCTATCGGGTTCTCCAATATCACTTCCACTTCCTGAACCGACCATGACCGAGTCGGAAGTTGTCGGGACGATTCTGTACGTCGATCACTTCGGAAACATGGTCAGCAATATTCGTCGCGAACACGTGAAACAATGGGAAGGGAGCGATGTCGATCCGATTATCCGTTTGGAAAGTGAAGGCAGCCTGCGGTTCATCGACTCCGGCATCAGCGAGACTTACGCCGATTCTCTACCAGGCCAAGGACTGATTTTGTGGGGATCGCACGGGTTTCTCGAAGTTGCTCTGAATGGAGGCAATGCCGCGGCCAAGTTTAAATCTCAGGCTGGAGAGACCTTGACGATCTACTGACGCTCTCCCCCAAAACGATTCTGAACACCCCCCCAACATTACTCCGTTGGCAGTAGAGGGTATTCGGTTATCAACTTTAAACCAGTTTGCCACTGTTTGTAGTAACGGTCGAGATTGGTTATTTCGACCTCTTCCTCGACGTTCGAGTCTTCCAGAAATCCTTGCTGAATCATCCCTGGAAGAGGTTCCGCCATCACAGGTGCACCACTACTACGGGAACCATAGTAGATTCCTTTACCAAGGTAATACAAAGAAGTCGCGTTCGGGAAACGGAAAATCTGCAACTGGCCTAACTCGGTGACATCATTTTCCACCAGTGCGGTTACCAGGCCAGTGTCACTGATCTCGATGTCGGTCGCCGACAATGGGATGTTAATCGCAGGCGACAATTCAAATTCATGAGTACCGACTTTCAAGACGATTTGTCTGTTCGCACTCAAGGAAAAACAACCATTTCGGGTATAGTAGCTTAGGCCAGATTCTTGGGAGGCCACTTCCAACCAACCAGATACTTTTAGGGCCAGATCGAGTTCACGACCTGTCTCTCTCAATTTCCCCTGTGAAAGATCCAGACGATAGGTACCCGTAGGAGCAGTTGTTAATTCTTCATGTTCTTCATCCGCTGGAATTGGCATTTCATCTGTAGAAATAAATTCGAATCGTTTGTACCCCGAAATATGCGCCTGGCCGATATTGAACATCGCCATGTTACGGACCGTAGTCCACAACGTTTTCAACTCGGTCAACTCCGCGCTTTCCAAATCGATATTCGGTGAAATCGTCCGTGAGGGCGTGATGTTGGTTTGCTCTTCGACTTCCATCTCTGGTGGAGCGGGCCCGATTGTGTTTTCGAGTGAGAGATCGGACGGGGTGAAGGAAGACCCAAAGTCTTTTCGCAGATTCAACAGGTTGCGAGCCAAGCCAGGAGATTCATTCCGTAACAGTTGGAACCAGATTTCCTGTTCTTCCTTCGAGGAATCTTTCATATCGACTTCGATAAATTTGCGAATGAGCGCTTCGTGTGGAACGGAGCCATTGGGAAGAGGCACAGCTTCCTCCGGATTTGCGAAGGCTTCTGGCGTCATACGTGGCTTTCCCACCTGATCGCGAGGTTCGGGCACCGTTGATTTCAGTTCTTTCGGTTGATCGAGAGGTATGGGAACTGTTGAGTCCGAATCCTCCGCTGCTAATAGCAGCATGGCGGGAAGATCGCTTTCGTCGCTCAGTAGTTCTCGTGGAGGAGCGGAAGCTCCCGATTGCCTATCCGTATTCTGCTCACCGGCAGGTAGGCCCGACAGATGCAGGCTGAGTCCAAGGCAAAAGAGGGCGACTAATCCGAGACTTGACCAACTGTTTCGATTCTTCATGGACGTTTCCTTCAACAGCAAGCTTGCGGACGGGAAAATCGATTCCATCCGTGGTAGCAGACTGAATCGACGTGTTCCGAGACGGATATTTATATCGTCCACAGAAAAGAGTCTTTCGATGAAACTCTATATTACTGGAGTTTAGGGGAGATGAGTAGGGGAGAAACCGTACGGAAGCCCTTACTCGACGCGATTCTTAAACCGGGATTGACGGTTACTGGGAATCGGAATAAAGTGCCGTTCCGCGTCAAAAATTGTCACTGTGGGAAAGTCCAAGGCAGGCTGGGTCAGGTCTGTGAGCTTTCTGGGGTCACTGGGACAATTTTTGTTGAGGAAATAAATCTGCCGTCAACAAAACTCAGGCACGCTCTTTTCAATCGAAGAGGCACAGCCGCTCAGTCTGAGTCGAGTTTTCGCAGAACAGTTGACGCGCATCTAATGCGTTGTTACTGGAAAAGACAAGACGTCATCTAAGATCTAAGGAACCGGATCATGATTCTAATGCACAACACAAATCCGGGTGGAGAGACCACCCATGAGGATATTCTGACCCCACCACTTCCCCGTCGCATGTTGCGGCACCTGATCTTTTCGCATCGGATTGATTTGGGTACCCGTTGGCTGGTTGCCGGTTGTGGAGAAGGGGAGCTGACTCGTTATCTGCACATGCTCGGCTTCGAAGTCATCGGGATTGATGACGACTTGGAAAAAATCGAAACCGCCCGCAAGCTATCACCCCATATCCGCTATGAGCACTGGGACCGCGATCATGGTCCGCTCAACTTTGCTGAACAGGAATTCGATCTGATTCTGGTGTGTGGTCTAAATACATTCGCCCACAGTATTGAATCGCGAGAATCCCTCGAAACGACGGCGATGTTGCTTTCCAGCCTCAAGTCATCGGCACCCTTGGTATTCATTAATCGCCAGGAATACGAACAGAACGAAATGTCGTTCGGATTTCCGACCTGCACGTTTACGAACCTGCTGTCGAATTTCCCCGGACCAACTCAGACTGCCCTGTTTCCTGATGGCAGCTTTACTCCGTGGCCGTTTAACAAACTGCAGCACCGGGGCAAAGAAAATGGTTACCTGGCCGTTTCACTGCTGGCACCTCGACCGCAACTATCGCGCGGAAGCTGGTTGAAGCTGGCCGAAAATGGTGTTCGCAAACAATCTTTGTTACCATTTCAGACGTCCCAGCAGAAAGCAGAATCTACCGAAGCAATCCGCCGCGCGGCGTGATCGGCAGGTGGAATAGGTCGTGCGATCGGCTGGAAGAGTATGAGTTTACCCCTCTTGGTGGTGAACGATCTTCTGACGTATCGATAGTAGCACGATGACGCCACTAACTTTCTCTCCGCGAATACGATGGGTACTTCTGGCGAATTCGCCCTCGGCTGAACTGCGTTCGCTGCTGGTCGAATCGACATCTCCAGATTTGATTTCGATCGACGGTGACGGCCACCAATCGCTCGCACGGGCGATGGAGCAGTTTCATGCCGTGCTGGAGCCAGGTTGCCTTTTGAGGATGATCGTTCCTCGTTCTTTGCAACTGGCTGGCAGAGACGGCGAAGCGTATCAACTGTTATTGCTTGAACAGTCAGTCTGCCGTACGGCCTGCTGGGTGTGGGAATCGGTAACTGCAGATGAACTCCGGCAACTCGTCCACTGGTTTCATCAACCGGAAGAGCAACCCCCGCGCGCTGCCGACGAATTATACGAACAAGTCGCAACCGCTGAACTGCAACAGCTGTGGTTGGGCGAACGGACCCGAACCTGGGTTCAGCAATCGCAGAGCCTTAGCGACGAACCAAGGCCGGTAGGGCTACTCTCGGGATCATTCAACCCTCTTCACACGGGTCACCGTGAGTTAAAGTCACTGGCCGAGAAAAGATTGAGGGGCCCTGTGCATTACGAGATGCCGATTCGTAACGCCGATAAACCACCGCTGGATTATCTCTCTCTCTTTCGGCGATTACGGCAGTTTGCCGATGAGCCGGTTTTACTTTCGACTGCCGCGACCTTTCAGGAGAAGTCGGTTGAGATGACGGAAGTGACATTCATCATCGGGGCAGATACTGCCATCCGTGTGGTCAATCCTCGTTTTTACGGAAGCGAGTCAGACATGTTATTCGCATTCGAACAACTCAGAGAAAGGGGCTGCCAGTTTCTGGTGGCGCCGCGTCAGATAGGCGGAACATTACTGGAAGAACGAAACGTCGAATTGCCTACCGCTGCTAAATCTCTGTTTGAGTTCATTCCTGTGGCGGAGTTTTGTCTCGACATCTCTTCCACCGAACTTCGTGGCTCACAGCTTCATCCTTTCGGATTAGATTAAACCGCTAACGTACTGGGCAATTAACCAGGTTTGCCGAACAGACTAAACTGATGACAGCCTTCGAGTACGCCGCTGGTGGCGACCCCGGTTGCTTTATGCAATCGATCGTGCCAGCCCGCTTTGTTATGCGCCGTTTGGACATCGTCCACTAATTGCGGATCGGCATTACCGACGATGATCGAACGGTAGCCCCCCACGAGTGCAGCCAGGTCATTCCCCGAATCACCCGCAAATAAAGTCTGCTCCCGATCAAGATCCTGATGACGATGCCACCAATCGAGCGCGTACGCTTTGGAGATCGATTTCGGCAAGAGATCAATCAATCCCCCTTTAGTGAAGGGATCGATGGATTGGATTAACGAGTAAGGAGCTTCGTTCACTTCGACCAGTTCTATAAGTCGATCGGACAGGTCACGGAGCCGTTCGGCATCGGTGTAGTAACTGAGTTTGAACTGACCCTGCTTTTCGTCTTCCTGAGGAACCAGCCCCACGATTCCTTCGAACGCATGCCGCAAGTCTTTAATGGGATAAGCGGCCGTGATCTCCGCTTGATGTTCGACATATCCATTGACTGGCGAGAAATCCATGTCGCCGACATTCTGATAGAGGGACGTGCCGACATCGCCAATGATCCACTGAGGAACGGGCAGTGAATGTTGAACGATCAAGGCCTGTATAGCGTCCAGATGCCGACCCGTAACGAAAACCAGAGTGACGTCCCCCTCGCGCAGTTTTGTATTCAGTTCCTGCAAGTCGGCGACATTTTGAGGATTTCCGTCTAAAGGAATGAGAGTGCCATCCAGGTCGGTGGCGAGTACTTGAGAGGTCGACATAGGAAACAGAATCTTTGTACGAATGGGTGGCGGAATTAGATCGACAACAGCGCAGTTCCAGCAGAACCTGTCTCGCATTTATAGGCATTGTCACGCTGACAGGAAAGCCCCTCGTCGGATGCTGCGGCAGGAATCACCAGGACAAATAGAATGGCAGAGGCAATAATCGTACGGAGGAGAATTCAAAAACGATGAATTAGATAGACTCGATCCCAAACTGCGACAGATCGAAGTTGAGTACACGGGAACGCATTGCCGCTTCTTTCAGCTTGGAAAGCGTGAAATGTTTATGATTGGCAACCGCTTGTTCGGTGATGTCTAATTCTTCGGCGACCCGTTTATTGGGCCAACCCAGGACGAACAGCAGCTCCATGCACATGAGCCGTTCGTACTCTCCCTGTTCTTGCCACTGCTCGATGAGTCCGGCCAGGCATTCGGCGATGACGATCCCTTCCTGCTGTTTTCCCTCGCGAGACTGCATCAGGCTCGATGCTCGGCGAGCGCGGCCTACCGGGTCATGACTGCCGATGGAAGAGGAAGACGTCGTAAGCGACAGGGCGGGGCGGCGTCCTTCCCGGCGTAAATGGTCGGTCAGTTTGTAAGACGTTATCGTAAACAGATACGTTTCCAGTTTGGTTGCCGGGTCGTAATTCGGCAGGCTGGTGAGGAATCCCAAAAAGGCTTCCTGCACAATATCTTCCGCAGCTGCATTATTCCGAATTCGACTGCGGGCAAAAGCGAGCAGGCGTCCCTCGTACAAATTGATGAACTCCGACCACGCCTCTTCTTCTCCGTGGCGGATACGTTCGATCAATAATAATGTCGCGGAATCTTGAGTCATGTTTCCTGAGTCGTGGTTAGCGAGACGTTCAGACAGACAAGACGAAGTTGTTAAATACAGTGGCTGCCAATGATCTTCTCATTGTCGAAGAGATCACCAGCAATCACAACGTGTATTCTGGACCGTCGGATCAAAACTCGGTGAGAATTTTTCCAAAACTTACGAAAGCCCTGTATTTATACAGCTTAGGCCGGTGCAGCAGGGGGTTCGGGAGTGGTTGCCGGAGTTGGAGCCGGTTTGGGTGTCGGTTGAGGGGCAGGCTCGGGTTGAAGAGGAGGTTCCGGATTCTCAGGGTTCTTGCGGTCCGCGAATTTCATGATAACCGAGTAGAAGACCGGTGTCAGGAACAGGCCGAAGAAGGTAACCCCCAACATCCCTGAGACGACCCCGATCCCCAATGCGAATCGCATTTCTGCCCCTGCGCCCGATGCCAGAACGAGTGGGAGAAAGCCGAGTACGGACGAGAACGCCGTCATCAGAATCGGCCGCAGTCTCAATCGGCAAGCATCGACCACGGCATCGAATCGGGACATCCCGGCATCCTGTCGGGCGCGGGCGAACTCCACAATCAGAATCGCGTTCTTCGCCGAGAGACCAACGAGTAGCACCTGACCAATCTGAGTGAAGACGTTGTTGTCCATTCCGACCAGCCAGACCCCGGCGATGGAACAGAGCAGACACATAGGGACAATCAGAATGACGGCCAGCGGGAGCGACCAACTTTCATACTGTGCGGCCAACACCAGGAAGACGAAAATGACTGCCATAGGAAAGACCAGTTTGGAAATCGGATCCACTCCGGCGATGATTTCCTGTAATGTCAGTTCGGTCCATTCAAATCCCATTTCGCCAGTGGGAAACTTCTGCTGGAACAGTTGATCCATAATCGAAATCGAATCGCCCGAACTGAATCCAGGTTCGGGGTTTCCATTCAACTCGGCCGTACGGAACAGGTTGAAGTGGGAAATTTTGGAAGGACCAGTGATCTCTGCAATGGTGACCATCGTCGCGATAGGCACCATGTCTCCCGATGAGTTCCGTACTTTCAGTCTTCCAATATCATCCTTGCGAATACGGCTCTTCGGTTCCGCCTGAGCAATCACTTGCCAGTTGCGTCCGAAGTTACTGAAGTCGTTCACATAGGCCGAACCCAGATTGATTTGCAAGGTCTCGAACAGATCGTTCAGCGAGACTCCCAGAGTTTTTGCTTTTTCTCGATCAATGTCGAGGAAAAGTTGAGGTTGATTGACACTGGTAGTGGTGAAGGCCGAGGCGATACCGGGCTGCGCCGTTGCCGCTTGTCCCAGTTGTTCGACCGCCGCTTGAAGTGCTTCACCCCCTCGTGCGTTCACATCCTGAATCTGCAACTTGAAACCACCCGTGCTACCGACGCCGTCGACCGGCGGAGGCCCGAAGCCGATGACCTGTGCACTTTTGATGTCAGAGAATTGCCCCATCAGTTTTTGCAGGATCATCATTGAATATAGATTTTTATCTTCCTTGCGTTCTTCGAACGGGTCGAGCACGGCGATGACGGTCCCGGCATTCGACAGGTTACTTGAGGAGACCAGAGAGAACCCGGTCATGCTGATTGTGTGTCCCACACCGGGGGTATTCAGCACGATATCGTTAATGTTGTCGATGACTTCACTTGTTCGTTCCTTGCTCGCAGCATCAGGTAACTGAGCGTTAATAATCAGGTACCCTTTGTCCTGAGCAGGAATAAATCCTTGGGGGACATTCTGGTAACCGATATACGTTAGATAAAGCAGACCGCCATAGATGAACAGGGTGATCATGCTGCCACGGACAACCAGTCGCACAATCCAGGCGTAGGAATCACGACTGAGGTTCATTCCTTTGTTGAAGAACTTGAAGAACCAACCGAAAGCGAAGTCCATCACTTTCTCAAGTGGATCCTGTTTTGCTGTTTCCGGCTTGAGCAGCAAAGCACAGAGAGCCGGGCTGAGCGTCAATGCGTTGAAGGTAGAAATCGTTACAGCCGCCGCAATCGTTAATGCGAACTGACTGAAGAACGCACCGGTGATGCCCGACATGAAGGCGGTCGGAATGAACACGGCGAGCAATACCAAAGATGTCGCAATAACAGGACCGAATAATTCGGTCATAGCACGTCGCGAGGCTTCCTTACTGGAAAGCCCATTCGCCAGGTGCGTCTGCACGCTTTCTACAATCACGATGGCGTCGTCCACGACCACACCGATTGCCAGCACCAGCCCGAACAGCGAGAGGTTGTTCAAAGAGAACCCGAAAAACGCCATCCCCGCAAATGTACCAATCAGCGAGACAGGCACGGCTACCATCGGAATGATCGTCGCACGCCAGCTTTGTAGAAAGATCAGGACGACCAGGAAGACGAGTCCGAGGGCCTGAAACAAAGTCACGAAAACATCGTTGATGGATTGTTCAATAAAACCAGTCGTGTCATAAACGATTTTGTAGTCGAGACCAGTTGGGAATGTTTTCTTTAATGTTTCCATCTGCTCCCTAATGCGGGTCGCGGTGTCTAAAGCGTTCGAGCCGGGCAACTGGAACAGCCCCAATGTGACAGTAGGTTTACCATCGATCAAACTACTGATGTCGTAGTTTTTCGCGCCCAATTCAATGCGGGCGACATCTTTGAGATGTGTCGTTTCGCCATTCGAACCTGTCTTCACGACGATCTGTTCAAACTCGGAGACTTCTTTCAGGCGACCTTTGGTATTAATGGTAAACTGAAAATCTTCTCCAGTAGGGACAGGAGGTTGTCCCAATTGGCCAGCTGCAACCTGCACATTCTGTTCACGAACAGCCCGTAAAACATCGCCTGCAGTCATGTCCCTGGCTGCTAGAAGACTTGGATCGAGCCACACACGCATGCTGTAGTCACGTGCCCCCCAGACAATCAGATCGCCGACCCCTTCGACGCGGGCCAGCGCGTCGCGAATACGGATCGTGACGTAGTTACTGAGGTACAGTTCGTCGTAGGTGTCGTCCGGTGAAACAATATTGACACACATCAGCAGACTGGGAGATCGTTTTTTCGTCGTGACCCCTTGACGCGTGACTTCTTCGGGCAATTTGGGCATGGCAATGGCCACCCGGTTTTGTACGTTGACCTGGGCCATGTCGATATCGGTACCGACTTTGAATGTTACATCGATATTCATCTGACCGTCGTTGGTACTGCTGGAGGAGAGATACAGCATGTCTTCAACGCCGTTGATCTCCTGCTCGATCGGTGTCGCCACCGTGTCGGCAACCGATTCCGCGTTCGCTCCCGGATAAATGGTCGAGACCTGGATCGTCGGCGGGGTCACTTCCGGGTACTGAGCGACTGGCAATACGAGGTACGCCACCGAGCCTAGAATCACGATCACGATCGACAAGACTGTCGCAAAAATTGGCCGGTTAATGAAGAAGTGAGAAAACATGGTCAGAAACCTTTAACAGCTCTTTTATCAATGACGGGAGAGGAAGCTGAGAGAAGTAAGGATGTGAGGCACCGCATAAAGTCTTGCGGACGGGTCGACTTTATTTCGCGGGTTCTGCCGGTTTGGATTCTGGAGTCTCCTGCGCCGGAGCCGGTTCTGAAGCAGGTGATTTTTCCGGCGACTCTTCTGATTCGGATTCTTCTGCAGAAAGTTCCTGTTTAACAGGATTCACTGTCGTGCCGGGCTGCGCCCGTTGGAGACCATCGATCACAATCCATTCGTCCGCTTGAAGTCCCGCTTCGATTTCTCGCATGCCATCGTCTGTTTGCAATCCGGGAGTCACTTGCCGGTATTGCGCCATCTTGTTTTCATCAATCACCAGGACGAATTTATTTCCCTGGTCCGTTCCAATCGCACGCGAGGGAACGAGGACATGAGGCCGTTCCTTACCCAGAGGAATCTTTACCGTCACGAACAAACCTGGCAGCAAAAAATTGTTCGTGTTGTCGAACTTAGCACGCAGGCGAATCGTTCCCGTTCCCGAATCGACCTGATTATCGACAAAGTCGAGTACTCCTTGATGCTCGAATGAATTTTCATTCGCCAGTTTAATCCAGACAGGCCATTGGACTTCGGAAAGTTTCCGCTTATCTTCTCCACCGTATTGTTTACGATGTTCGGCCTGAGCTTTCAGGATGGTTCGCTCATCCACGTCAAAGTAGACGTGGATCGGATCCATACTGACGACGGTCGTCAGTGGTATCCCGCTGATATTCACAGCCGACACGAGATTCCCCTTCGTCAGGTTGGATTTGCTCACGCGGCCAGCTACGGGAGATAGGACTTTCGTGAAGGTTAAATCGAGCTCTGCTTGACGAAGATCCGCCTTCGCCCCTTCAAGATTAGCGCTCTGAATTCCTTCATCGGCAATCGAGGCTTCCAGTTGCTCTGGAGTAAGTGCTCCCCGGTCAGCCAATTCTTTATTACGGGCAAGATCGGCCTGGGATTTTTTTAATGATGCTTCCCACTGGAGGACTTTCGCTTTGGTGGCGTCGAGTGTGGCCTGGTATGGGCGGGGATCGATTTCAAACAGAACTTCCCCTTCTTCAACCAGTTCTCCCTCATCAAAGTTGATCTTGTCGAGGTAACCGGTAACGCGCGCCTGAATTTCAACATGTTCAACCGCTTCCGTCGTGCCAGTGAATTCAGCGAAGTCGGCAAAAGTCTGCTCTAATGGCTGAGCAATTGTCACTTCCGGCGGTGGAGTTTCAGAAATCGGCGTCGGTTTGCGTTCGCATCCTGCAATCAGGCTGCAAACGATCAACAAACAGGACACTCGCACAAAACTGCGAGTTCGTGAGGGAACAATGGAGAAGGGGACTGGAGGAGTCATTCTATCGGATCCTGAGCTCTTTTTGAGTGTCGCCCCGAAATGTTGAAGTCAATTGCCGGAAGATGTGCCAAATCCTGATTTCCGGTAAGGGAGGGGCGAGGAAAGGACACTATAGACCATCGGAGAGCAAAAATCTTTCTTGGAGTACCAAAAAGGATGCTCCTATCCATTAGTTTCACGATCGAGGTTCCATTCTGGAATCGGAGTTTTTTGACTGCCAGACTTCTCTTTGACGATTGCAACCACTTCCTCCTGTGACATAATGAAGCGGGTCAAAAAATGTATTCACTTTTGAAAATGACTCATTTCCGAATAACACCGTTAACGCTACTAACAACACCCCACTATTAACACCATTGAGGAATTTCGCATGATCTCTGCTGCACGTACGTTTTTCGTTTTCGCACTCGTTGGGACTTTGGCTTTCGCCAACCTGACCAACCAG
The DNA here is from genome assembly GCF_007750395.1 of Polystyrenella longa. Classification (GTDB taxonomy): domain Bacteria; phylum Planctomycetota; class Planctomycetia; order Planctomycetales; family Planctomycetaceae; genus Polystyrenella; species Polystyrenella longa. The sequence goes on from NZ_CP036281.1 coordinate 474,245, forward strand.
GACCTGACGGCCGCAGAGCCGGACCTAATCAAAGTCGGTATTATTGGACTCGATACCTCTCATGTGCCGAACTTCACCAAGTCGTTTAATGTCGATAACTCCGAAGCCGATGTCGCCGGTTTCAGAGTGGTCGCCGCCTACCCTAAAGGAAGTCCAGACATTGAGTCTTCCGTTTCCCGCGTGCCCAAGTACATCGAAGAAGTCAAAAAGATGGGCGTGGAAATCGTTCAGTCGATCGACGAACTGGTGGAAAAAGTCGACGTCGTCATGCTGGAAACCAACGATGGTCGTCCGCACCTCGAACAACTGATCCCCTGCCTGAAAGCGGGCAAACTTACGTTCATCGACAAACCGATCGCCGGTAGCCTGGCCGACACTCTGGCTATCTTTAAAGCGTCTGAAATTTACGACACCCCAATATTTTCTTCATCATCGCTCCGTTTTGCCGAGGGTGCCCAGGCGATTCGTAATGGCGCCATTGGCGACGTTCTCGGTTGCGACGCTTACAGCCCCGCATCGCTGGAAACCACCCATCCCGATTTGTACTGGTACGGTATTCATGGTGTCGAAACTTTGTTTACCTGCATGGGCGCTGGTTGTAAATCAGTCGTGCGTACACAGACCGAAGACTTTGAAGCCGTCACTGGCGTTTGGGATAATGGCCGCATCGGTCGATTCCGTGGTATTCGCAAGGGAGCCAGCGGATACGGGGGGCTCGCTTTTGGAACCAAAGAGATTCGTGAGATTGGTAAATACGGCGGATACCGCCCACTGGTTGTCGAAATGGCCAAGTTCTTCAAAACTGGCATTTCACCCATTCCTAATCAGGAAACAATTGAAATCTACGCCTTCATGGAAGCGGCTGATGAATCCAAACGTCAGGGTGGCAAACCAGTCACTTTGGAATCGGTCATCGAAAAAGCCAAACCCGAAGCTGATGCTCGCCTGAAAGAATTCGGTGTCATCAAATAAAGTGAATTTAATTCACGCAAAATAAAAACCTCCGTCGACCCTGTCTGGATCGGCGGAGGTTTTTTTATGTTATCAATTGTATTAAGTGGTCCCGAAAGCCTCTGATTCAGGTATCACGAACGATTAATACCAGGCGTTCTCTGGGTCCCAGATGGTGCAACCAATAAACCGAAAGGCTTGTCCTTCGGTGTGGTAATAGTAGATCGAAACCAGTTTGCCATCAGGTCGTTTTACTGTGCGAGGGTAACCGATGTCCCAACTGGCCGAGTCTCCCCGGAGGATCATTTCGCGTCCCCACGATTGGCCATTGTCCTCGGAAATTTTCGCCCGAATTCCGTAGGGGGCTCGGCGGAAACCGTAGACCATTGCCAAGCGGTTATCGTCGAGACGCGTGAGCGTTGCTGGATTTCCTGCGTTGTTTATCGTTTCATCTTTGAGCTCGTACCAGGACATTCCTTTGTCGGGCGAAAGGAAGGTTTCCAGCCACCACTGTTTTTTGCCGTCAATTCGACCGCCGCGTCGAATGATGCTGAGGTAACTGTTCTCGTTCAGGCTGACCGTTGCTGGCATGATGGCGTAGCCATAGTCTTGAGCCGGTTCTTCCATAATCCAGCCGACCAGTTTCCAGGTGAGGCCACCATCGTTAGTTCGCATACAGAGAGGTTGGCCTTCTTTCCCATTTTGTTTTGTTGCCGTTGTGAATGCCGTTACCTGCTTCGGACCCTCAATGATGTAGTCAGTACGCGAAAGTAGGTCGGGGCGACCAAAAGTAGGAAGCTGGTAAGGGCCCGCCCACGATTTTCCTTTGTCTTTCGAGTAATAGATTTTGTCACCCTTTAAGTTAAGGGCGACTTCCGGATTGCTGAAGTCGATTGCTTCGGTCAATTCATGCATCTTTTCCTGATCGTGCAACCAGTTCTTTTCTTCAACCGTCCAGGTTTCTCCACCATCCAGACTGCGAGCTTGCCGAGTGATGGAGGGCTCATCGCGGGACACATCGTGTCCCCCTGTGGGGTTTTTCAGATAAACACCGTCGGTAAACCCGACGAGAATTTCATCGCCCCAGGACCAGATACCGAAGTTCGCAGGCCAGCCTGCAAATCGGCCTTCCTGTTGGAAGACGACGACATTCTTGATGTCTCGATCTTGAGCGAAAAGGGAGGCGGAGGAGAACGAGAGCGCGCAACAAAGCGTCAGTAGTAATAATCGCATGAGGCTGCTTTCCAAGAGGAAGTTCAGTGAGATTGAATCAGCTGGGAACAGAATCCGTCGAGTTCCAGATAAGAAAACCAAGGCGCGAAATCCGAGTGGTCGCCTCATCTTTTATAAACCACCGCGGAGGGACTCGCAAATCGCTGAACGAAATTCTACCCGGAGGAGCTACTGAATCATGGTCGCTGGCAGGATCGGTTCCACGAAATACCACCAATAGGCGGCGACTTCTCTTCCCAACGAGAGAGTTCGGTCCTCAAGTAGAGTCGAGTCGTTAGCAGGTACTGTGTACCATTCCATTCCGGCGCGATCGGCCACCATTTGAATACGAGGCAAATGATAGAAATTGCTGACGGCCAATACGCTTGGTGAGGCAGCTCCGGGAGCAGCCATTCCCTGTTGTTGAGTGAGAAATTGTTTCACATTGAAAATGGTGTCGCCTGTGTCCCAACCTTGTTCATCAATGACCAACGCCGATTCTGGCAGGCCCGCTTCCAAGGCGAGTTGCCGCATGACGGCAGTCTCGTGAAACTCACCTTCGCCCGGACCTCCTGAAAGTAGCAATGTCGGAGCCAAACCTTCCTGATAAAGTTCAATCCCGGTCAGCATGCGGTTACGAAGCGAAGAGGAAGGTGTTCCATCTTCCAGTGCACGACAACCGAACACGGCAATGTAGTCCGCCGGACGGCGGTGGTCTGTGTGGCCATAGCAGAACATTTGAGCGAGCGGAAAGCTGATCAGGCAAATCGCAACCGTGAAAATTCCAAGGAAGAAATCACGAGATTTATTCACCTTGTGCTGATGACGTTTCCATAGCCCGGCAAACACAACGGCCAGCATCGCAAGCAGGTGAAGCGAGAACGCAACTGGGAATGAGGAATGGAACTGCTCTAGTTTCAAACCGAGATAATACTGATACGCCGTGAAACCTAAGAAGCCTGCCCAACAGAGCAGGACCAGGCTGGCGAGTATGCGGATTCCACGGGGGAGATCGGGTTTGAAAGCAAACGCGAGCAGGCTCACACCGCAGACGGCTAGCAGGCCATTCGCCATCTGTGGTGGAAGCGGTTGCATATGAATCCACCAGCGAGTGGAGTCCGTCATTCCCGAGAGGACTTCTCCCAGTAGATTGAGCAGTAGAAAAGCTCCCAGGAACAGGGCGACTCCTCGGGAGATCGCAATCCAGGCGGGGGCAGGTCCGAACGACGGGAGCGGGTCACCCAAATAAGGTTGGACCGGTCGCCGGTGTTGTCGCGCACTTTGTCCCGGTTGATTGGAGCGACCACCTGGGGACGTACTGCTGGAAGTTCGAGAACGCGAAGCTCGTGGTTTTGCAGTCTGTGGCCGAACGGCTGTCTGCGTGGCATTATCGGTTTGGTCATAACTGCCTGAGTGCGATGCGATCGAACGGGACGGTCGTGAAGATCCCGATGAAGACGTGTTTGAGGCAGGTCTGGCAGAACGAGGGGATTGCGAGCGCGAAGTACGTGGGGAATCCATTCCTGAAGCTCCTGAGGGAAATGAGGGTTAATCGTACATCATAAGGGACCCGTTTCCGAATTGGCCAGACTTTTCTGTCCAATTTGAAGCAGCTCTTCCAAATCCGCCAGACAGACTTCGATGGAAGCGACTGCTTGATGGAAGTTGGTATGCGTGGAGGCGTTAAAGGCATCATCCCGAAATTCTGCCACTGCTTTTCGAAAACGACTGAGCTTCTTCTTCAGCATCTGGAAGTAATCTTTAGGGTTCTCGATCCGTGATTCGAGGGCCAGACTGAGGTCGAAGACGCCGCGTACGATGACCATCAACTCCGGAAAGTCCTCCACTTCTTCACCATGTTTAATGAATGTACGGACCATCCAGGCGTGAGTCAGCACCTGCTGGCAACGCTCTACTACTTGGGGTGGTGTAAGCTGGGGGGAGTACCACATCGGTTTGTTTCAGTTCCTGTTCTGATTTAGGTTCTGGGTAGATTCGTCATGACGCGGATCGAAATGGGGCATCGAACATCTCTTTGCCGTTGAACGTGCTACGGATATTCAATCAAAGTGAATACATCTTTGCCCCGCAGGTTTCGGCGACCGTTCAATCCGCAAAGTTCAATAACGAAGGCGCAACCGACGACCGTTGCTTCGGCCTTTTCCGTCATTTGGATGCAAGCCCCCATGGTTCCTCCCGTTGCCAGCAGGTCATCGAGTAACAAAACACGATCGCCCGGTTCCAATGCGTCCGTATGCATTTCCAGCGTGTCGGTGCCGTATTCCAACTCGTAGTGAAAGGAGTGAGTATCGAAAGGGAGCTTCCCTGGTTTGCGAACCGGGATGAATCTCGCTTTCAGTGCCAGGGCCAACGGGGCGGCAAAAATGAATCCGCGTGCTTCCGCACTGACGATGGCGGTGACGCCTTGGTCCTTATACTCTTCTGCAAGAAGATCGATGGCTTGTTGAAATGCCTCCGGACTGGCGAGCATGGGGGTGATATCTCGAAAGAGGATGCCCGGTTTGGGAAAGTCAGGAATATTTCTGATGTAATTCTGCAGGTCGAGATCGGTCGTCATGAAGGAGTTGCCTGGTGGAAGGGAGCGATGGAGATTTGCGGTCGAGTTGATTATCGGGAATCGACCGTCAAATGTCACGTCGCCTGTTACCAGAAATTCGGACGAGCCTGCGGGTTCGGGTTGTAATAACCACAACGCCCAGATTGAGTGGGAGAGCGAGAAACTCCTGTTCTGCGAAGAGTCGCTGATTTCTTCCAATTTGTTCCTGCGTTTTCCCATCACCTCCATTATGATGATATTCTATGTCTGGCCTGTTTCTGAGCCCTCCTTATTCACACCGGGCGCGGCCAACTTCATCAAATCTACCGATCTCTTCCGATTCCGGATTTATCCTTCAGTGGGTCAGATATGAACTTTATACATTCAATCCATTACCGATCGAGCCTCTTGTACAGTGGTCTACTGTTGGGATTGCTCACCTGTTCTTCGACGCTAATTGCAGGCCCCTCGACGCAGGACCCTACTCAGCTCTATGAAGTCCGTGACGAAGAAATGAGCCAGTATTACTGGGAGCGATCCAGGGACGCGATCGATATTATTCTGATGGTCACGAAGAAAATCGAAGACGCACGAGCGATTGGTGATATCTCCGTGGTGTCCCCCCGCGAGGTGAGTGAAGCGTATGTGATGGTGGAGGAGCTTACCTTCTGCGCAGGAAAGCTGGGACAATTCGGAGAACCCTGTGCTCGTCATTTTCTTTTGGTTTCAAGTGATGCCAAAGGAACTCTCCTGAGGTTCATTCGAGATTATCTTGAGATTCCTAATGTGAAGGATCAGCTTTACAGCGAGCAGACGCAAAGCCGGCTGAAGAAAGTTGTGAAAGAGCAGGCTAGTAAAGTTAAGAAATTACAGGCCATGATTAAACGCCAGGAGTGGAGAGATCTGGATGAGACCATCCACGGAATCTATCTCGAAGTGTGGCGTTACTTATGCTGGTATCCGGACGAAAAAGTGGAAGATCCTGTTCTCAAACAAATATTCGAATTGAGACCTGAGTACAATGAAGAAATTAACGAGTGGTTCCGGCAGGAAGCGGACGAGATCCTCACCCAATTGAGCGAACAGCATACTCCGGCTTTTCCGAGTGTTCTTCAAAGTATGAATGACTCTCTGGTAAACATTGAACAAAATGGTCGAGTTGTCTGGGATAACAGCGAAGTCACTGGCCCAGAATGGGTCGAACTGTTTACAGAACGGATCAAGCAGGCTCAAGTGGAGGCTCTCAAGTACGTGGGTATTCAGGTTTCTCACCTCTCTTCGAATCCCCAGATAAAAACGTCATTGGAAATAATGATGAAGAGCCAACGGCAGTTTATGGCGACTGCCATTGAAGGAATTGCTCAGGCGATTCAGAAAGACGCCGTTCGAGTTTCCGGAATCGAAGCCGAAACATTGTACCGCGAGTACCTTGGGGCGCTAACGGGGCTCCTCGCTCTGATTGAAGACCAGGAACTGGTGGCTCCTATTGAACCTGCAATGCAGGAACTGGCAGCCAAATCGGAATCCTTTACCAAAGATGTTGCTACCTATAGTGATGTGACTGGAGACCTGTTGAGATGGAGGGAGCGAAAGGCGACGGCTCAAGTCGCACGAGCGCGAACCTTGGAAACTCAAGAGGAATATATTTCTCTGTCCGAACTTTTCAAGTCTGAAAAAATCGGAAAACAAGAGCGGACTCGTGGGGAGGATATCGATGTCGAACTGCGTACCTGGATCGATGAATTACGGTTCATTGATGAAGAATTCATTAGCAAGCCAGTTTATGTTGACGACCTGGTGCTTTCCGAACAGCGTCAACGTCTTTTATCACCCGTGCGCGAGCACTACTGTGCCACTGTGGAAATGCCCAAAGCCGCATCCACGGAACTTTCTTATCTGATGACGGATCTCCAGGCTAATGCCTCTGACTCATTTCCACTGAGCATTAAAGCCCAACTGGCGATCTACAGGGCCTTGCATTACGATTTTTACCAGGTTGGAGGAGAACTGACTGAAGTAGAATTCGAGTCGAGAATTACCCAGTTTGCCAGAAGTAGTCCCAGCGACCTTGCTCGGGAACGGCTCTTTCAATTCGAAGAAAGAATTAACCCAGAAAGCTTCCGGGTACGTAACGCGACGATCGGGCACATCAAACCGCATTGGGTGCGTCACCAATACTTCTTTTCCCATTCTAACTAAGCTTCCTTGTTTATGCCGTCTTGCTGTTTTGACATCGGAATGAATTCGATTTGGTTATCAAACCAAGTTTGATTGATCTTTTTGGTACGAATATGCCGAATAGTCGTATTGTGTGGCTCTGTCTGCGTGCCGGAGTCTCACAGGTGCATGAAGAATGGACTTTTCGCACTTTACTATTTCTCCTGATTTTTCTGTTTTAGCAAAATCAAGAGATTCGACCCCGAATTGATCGCGATGAATGGATTCCTCGTCATGATTCTGAGACGACTGTTACTCGCTTTTTTGGTAATGGCAACTCCCTGCAGCTGGATTATTGCTCAGGAGCAAGCCACTTCCGGTCCGCAATTTGTCCCTCTGGAACAAACTTCGACTCCGATTACCAAAGCGAAAAGCCCGTCCTTTGCCTACTACTCCGTCAGCGGATCTGTTCAGAAGCCTGGCGTTTACGAGTTCGAGCACTCGCCAGTCACTGTCCAGGATTTAATTAATAAAGCGGGTGAAGCAGGGCTTGCCAACGCGGCGATTGTACGCCCATTAACGCGGGATCAAATCGAACCACAGATGCAGCGCCCATCGGCTCAGAGTCCACCATTGCCTTTGCTTCAGTCATCACACATTGTTGAATCACCGGACGAAATCGTCCATCCGGGTGATTTGGTCGTCTTTCAGTCCATCCGCCCTGCAATTCAACAAACAGTTCATCAACCTGCCGCACCTGCTGCGAATGGCAAAGTCAAATTGATCCTCGCCAACTTGATCGGCCGTCCGGTTCATGCCGAAGTCGATGCCAGTCAGGCAAACGTTCTCAGCCTGGCTCAGCACTTGGGGATCCCACAGGAAAATGTTGAAAAGAATGCGATTATAGTACTCCGTTCCCGTCAAAATCCGGAAGGAACTGCCGCCGGTCACATGGTCGCAACGGAGCCATTGCCCTCGGGAACCATTCTGCTGTTCGATCCGACTTTGGTTCATCTGGAACAGTTGAATTCGGAATCGATTGAACAACTGACACAGACTCATAAACCAATTCGGGTTGCAACCAATCCCCATGAAGAAAGTCGTACCGACGTACCGCAAAGCAACCTGATGACAGAATACCAGGACGAATCTGCGTATCCCAACAGTCTTGCAGAATCGGCTTCGACAATTGCACCGCCGATGATGAACGCTCCCAACTTCGTTGACCAGCCGACTCCTGCCCCGGAAGAAGAAATGTTTTCCGCACCGATGGTCACTGCACAGGTCGAAGCTCCGGTAGAAATGCTGGCTGCTCCTCCCGAAGGAGCAGGTATGTACGACGGTGAAGGTTCCAATCTGGTTGACGTGGAAGCCATGCTGGCCCGCAATGGGAACAGCCTTCCTGCCTTTGATGACACCCCTGCTGCACCCGTTAATTCTCTGTTAGCAGAGAATGACCTGGAACTGGCAGAGGCTTCGGCTCCCAAGGCTCGTAGTCAGGCATCGCTCTGGGTGATCTCGGTGCTGGTCATCCTGATTGCTTCTGTACTTGGGTTCTACTTGTACAACACGCGATCAACAGCTCCGGTCAAAACGGCCAAAACCAAACAGAAGCTCGCTCCTCAGCGGCAACCTGTTAAACGACCTAATATGCTCGACAATATTCACGACCCTAAAGTGGCTCAGTACCGGCAGAAGGTCGAACAGAAAAAGAAAATGTTCGCTGCTTCAACACGACGCGAAGAAGAGTTGCAGATTGATGCCTTGATCAACGATTTCCTGCCTGTTCAGGAAGAAGAAATGGTGATCTCCCGGACATTCAATCTACCCGGTATCGGACAATCGTTCCGAATCGACCCGGCCTCCACAGAATTACAGGGGCCTCACTTCCGTCAGGCAGCTAAGGTCAACCGGAAGTCGACCGAGAAAGTTACAGCTAACGTAGGTACAGAACAATCGCGTCCGGTCGCTGATCGTCCCGATTCTTCTCGACCTGCCAGCGGACGGCCTGCTAACCAGGCATATCATACCATCCACAAAGGTGGTGACAGTCATTTCGGATCCGGTAAATAATCCCCCCCTTACACTACTGGACATGGAGCTTGGATCAAGATGAGTATTTCTCTCGATGTGGGAACTGATACCCTGAAGTCGCTGCGACGGCAGGGGAATCAATTGATCGCCAAAAAATGTCGTGGATTGTTCGCCGTCATGGATGGCAGCGAAACGCGTCGCGAATTATTGAACAACTTGAAGATTCCCTATTCGACTGCAGAAGAGCAGATCGTATTAATGGGCGATGCGGCTTCTCACTACGGAGAGATGTTTCAGACATCCTCACTCTCTCTGTTTACCGAAGCCAAGAGTCGCTCTGACGAAGCGGTTCTTTCCGCCGAGGTGTTGCAGGCATTGATTCAATCGATCCTGGACAAACCACGGTATGCTCAGGAAACCTGTGCCGTCGTATTGCCTGCGACGAATGTGAACCGGAAATTAATCACTGCCGCCATTCGTGATTTAGGATACCAACCGTTGATCATCAGCTCCGGCATGGCGATCATTCTGGCGGAGATGGTAAAAACATCCTTTAACGGAATCGGACTCAGCCTGGGCGCCGGTTCCTGCACAATGAGCCTCGCTCATCATGGCGAAGAGGTTGCCCGGTATACATTGCCCCTGGGAGCGAACTGGGTTGATGAACAACTTGCTGAAGCGAACGAAGACATCGGTTTCGATTCGCGTGGGCATCGTTACCTGAAAACGGAACGCGTTCGTAACTGGAAAGAATCACACACCGGTGCTTTCGTTAACCCGAGCACAGAAGGTGAGTTGATTCTGAAAGAAGTTTATACACAAATGCTCAAAGAGTTATTCACCCAGGCAGGTGAAAACTTCAGCCTGATTCCTCGCGTGTTGAATTCTCCTCAGCCAATGACGATGGCTGTTTCCGGTGGACCATCCCGGCTGCCAGGTATTAGAGAAATGATTGAGCGAACATTGCTGACCACACCGTTTCCCATTGAAATCAATCGCGTTCGCGTTGTTTCGGAATCACTGTATGTTGTCTCTCGTGGCGCCTTGATTCATGCCGAACTCGAACAGGAATCGTCGCTTCGCAAAGCAGGTTAATTCTCGTTAAGCGATACATTTTAAATCAACAAAAACTCCAGGCTGTATGTTTCATATAGCCTGGAGTTTTTTATGCGCGATACAAAGGCACGCGTAGAACATAGGTGTGAAAGGACTTCTTCAAAACGAAATTCAATCATGAGATTTGCTTAAGGCGCAGACGATTGAGGGCCGAATATAAAGTTAAGGAGTAACGATTTTAACGCTTTTGAGGGCGGCCTTCGCTCCAGAAGTAATACCTGAAGTTTTGCGAGAGTAAGGTTCTATGACCGATTTTCGTTTTGCAGCCGACGATTCGATTCCTTCTGTAACACCGATCAATCCACCGGTGAAAGTACAGTTACACCAGCCAACCTCTCATGAGGCCGTATTGGAACACATTGTGTCCCACGAACCGGTGACTCGTCCGGAGGATCCCCGAGATGAATCGGCAGCTCGGCTTGTCGATAATCTGCTGGAGATAAGCCAGAAACTGCGTGGTTTGTTACAGCAGCATTACAATGAATTTGATCTCAATGAAGTGCGTTATACAGTGCTTCAGTTTATCAACCAGACAAAAGAGGCTGGGTGTTCCCAGGCGGAGCTGGCTGACAAACTTCAGCAATCAGAATCTTCGGTCAGTACTTTGATCGAACGCATGAAGAACAGCGACTTGATTTATCCACTGCGTTCCAAGCAGGATCGCCGTAAACGGATTCTGGTCTTAACAGATCATGGTCGTGAATTGCTCAAACGGATCGAAGACTGCCACGCGATGCGTATGCGTGTTCTGTTGGAGAAACTTCAACTGAGCTATGGACATGAATTGGTCGCTGCCGTCCAGGAAATGAATGAAAAACTGGAAGGTGTTTCCGGAGCCTGGTTCAAACAGATTACCAGTGACCGCAATGAATCTTCCCAGGCAGCTTAAGTTGCCCGGCAATGTTCACGCTTCCGCTTAGATCAATTCTAGATCCACCCATGAAGTTTAAGCGGGCAATCTCTACGGTCGCCTTCACCGGCCGAACTGGTTTCAGCACTGTTCGCAGCGTCAAATCACTCTCCAATGGTTGACCAATCAGGTCGCGATTGTTGAGGCGGTAATCGCTGCATTGGTCAGTGTACCTCAGGAACTTTTCATCACCGGGATCGGCATGTTCAATCTTCAGAATTATCAGGTACTGCGGCCAGACGGGAAGGCATTCATACACTTTCCTGAAAAATCCGTGTTGTATGGCCTGCTGGTCATCTGCCTGATCAGTTTATGCAATACGGGGTGCTCTCGTTCCTTCTGGCGAAAGCAGGCCGATGAAGAATCGTATCGATTGCTGGTCAACAAGATGACAGACTACCGTTGGACGCTTCCACGGATTGACGTCACCCCCAGCCCTTACAGCCGTCTGTACGAACCTTACGATCCCGACAAACCGCCGCTGCCTCCGGACGATCCTGCGGCACACCGTTATATGGAGCACATGAGCTATGACGGCAAAATTCACGGATACGAAGGCTGGCATAAATTCGGACAGTCGTTCACAGTGGAGAATCCGCAGTGGCTCGATCAGTTTGGAATCACGCCGGATCAGCTAAGTCCGTCGGATGAGGAACCGGGCGAAGCACCTCCCGTGCTTGCGAACATGACATTAACCGATGCGCTTGAACTGGCTACGATCAACTCACGCGAATATCAAACAGAAATCGAGAACCTTTACCTTGCCGCGCTCGACCTTACATTCGAACGGTTTCAATTTAATATTCGGTTTCTTGGATTCGGCGGCGAACCCAGTACCGACCTCGAATATGAATCCATACCAGATGGACAGAATAGCCTGAGATCCACCTCACGATTTGGTATATCCCAACTGATGCCCAGCGGGGCGCAGTGGGTGGTCGAACTGGCGAATAACACGCTGTGGCTCTTCTCCGGTGAGAACTCCACGAACACCTCTTCGATACTCTCTTACTCACTCGTGCAGCCTCTGTTACGTGGAGCAGGCCGGAAGGTCGTTCTGGAGAACTTGACGTTGCAGGAGCGGATCGTGTTGTATCGCACACGCGACCTCGCCCGGTTCCGAAAAACTTTCTTTACCGATATCGTTTCAAGTTATCTTGATTTGATGCAAACGGTACAGACCATCGCGAACCTGGAGAACAACATCGAGCTTCTCGAAGATCAGTTGGATCGATTAAGGGCTGCCTCAGAACTCCGTGAATATAATCGATTCACCACGCGCTTGAAGGAACTTGAACCGGGGATTGTATATCCTCCTGAAGTTGCTGATCAGATTGAGTATGACGAGCGTCAGCTCATCCTGATCTGGAATGGCGAAATGACTTCAGAGCAGATGAAGATTCTTAGAGAGACCTCTGATAACCCACTCTTCGCAGCGGCTGTTTCCGATCTGATTCAACAACAGACGGCCGAGCAGACTTCGCTCGAATTAATTCAGCTGGAGTCCCGGTTCGTCAATTCTCAGAACTCACTCCGGCAGGCCAGACAGAATTACCAGACAGCACTGGACCAGTTCAAGCTGTTGCTCGGTTTACCGACGGACTTTGGCATCACACTGGATAAATCCTTAATCATTCCGTTCCAACTGATCGACGAAGCACTTTCAGGCACCACCGAGGAACTGAAGGACTCGATCGCGATGATTCCGGAACCGGAGGGAAGTCCGTCGATCGACGATTACCTCGAAGTCGCGGATCGATTCGAGCAAGTCTTTCTTGAATTGCAGCGTCAAACGATCGACCTTGTTGAGATTGACGCAGATAAGGTGAAGACCCTAGTTGAAACTCGCCGCGCCGAAGCGAATAATTCTACAAACTCCGTTACGAATCTCCCCCGCTTGGAACAGGACGTTGAACGCGACTTGAGACTGTTGGAAGATGAAAAAAGTTCGTTTGATCTTGAAAAGGAACGACTCAAAGAGCTGAAGGTTCAGTTGGTTGAATATCGCGAACAGGATTCAGTGACACCAGAACTTCTAGAACTGATTTACGAACAACTGGGAGAGATCCGTCAACAACTGATTCGAATTTCGCAGTCACTCCAGGTATTACAGATTGGTTTGCGGGTCGAATTGATTTCGCTGGAGCCGTTCGACATTTCCATGAATAATGCCGTTGCGTATGCCTTAGCGAACCGACTTGACCTGATGAATGCCAAGGCGCGAGTGATGGATGCCCGTCGGCAGATGGAAGTCGCGGCGAACAATCTGGAAGCAGTTTTGAATGTAAGGGCCGAGGGGGACATTAGGACACCTGTCGGTACTCGGCCATTCGACTTCCGCGGTTCCCTCAGTAGTTTCCGGATTGGGCTTGGATTTACGGCACCTTTGGATCAGATTAATGAACGTAACAATTACCGAGCATCACTCATCAATTATCAACAAGCTCAGCGAGACTACATGTCGCTGGAAGATCGTGTCAAACAACAAGTTAGACAAAGCCAACGAAACCTGATGGTGCTGCAGCAGAACTTTGAAACAGCCCGACAGTCAGTGCGGATTAACGCTCGTCAGTACGATATTACAGTAGAACTGGCGAATTCGCGGAACCCTTCGCCGAATCAGGGGTTAAATATCCTGAACGCCCTCGACAGTGTGTTGGGTGCGCAGAACCAGTTGATCGGAATCTTCATCAATTACGAAACGAATCGCCTTAACATTTACCGTGACATGGGTATGATGGAAATAGACGAACGAGGTGTCTGGGAAGATCCCTTCTATCAGGGTAATTCGACCAGACTTGGTTCTTCTCCCCCGAATCTACTTCAGGGGCCTCCACTCCCACCACCAATGGTTCAACAAAACTCGGAAACGACTTCGGTAAAAGAATCCTCCGCTGACGTAAAACTGGTTTCTGATTTGGACATACCCCAACCTGCCTCCTCGCAGTTAAAGAACACATCGCTTCCTACAGCGAATGTCAAAACTGCGGAAAATAATGAAACGACTCCAAACGCGACAACTCAAGTCAGGCCCTTTGAATCTAACCCATTCCTGGATCCTTCCCCTTCCGAATCCACTCCTGCGGCACATGAGTTGAGTGAGAATACACATGATCAAAATAATGAGCTACACAGTGATCGTCCTTCTGATTCTGGGGGGCAGCGTCTGGACCTACAGCGGCTGGAACGAGAGTAGCCAATCTCTGGATGGCGAGCTCATCACTCAGCAGGTGAGTCGCGGACCGTTCCGGATTACCATCGCCGAACGGGGAACACTCGAGTCGCAGTCGAACGTCCAACTGGCTAGCAACGTTGAAGGGACAACCACCATTCTGGACATCGTTCCAGAAGGAACCGAAGTTGAAGTGGGTCAAGTAGTGTGTGTTTTAGATTCCTCCAGTATTGCCGACAAAGAGCAACAGCAGCAGATCACCTTGACCGATGCCCGGTCTAAACTGCATCAGGCTGAGGAAGCTGTTGAGATCCAGGAGACACAGAACGAGAGTGATATATCAAAGGCACTTCTCAACTACGAACTGGCCGAACTCGACCTCGACAAATACGAAAACGGAGACTACGTCCAGGAGCTGAACGAGTTGCAAAGCAATATTACGTTGGCCGAAGAAAATCTGTTGCAGTCCGAAGAGGACTATCAGTTCGCGAAGCGGATGTCGCGCAAAGGTTATAAAACGTTAAACGAAGTCGAAACCGCTCGCATTGCCGTCAGCGATACTCAGCTGAAACTGGACATCGCTAAAAGTAAGCTGAACGTTCTGAAGACATATACTTATGAGCGGACGATCAAAGAGCTCAAAGAGAACGCCAAAGAGACAGAACGCGAACGCGTGCGTGTTGAACGTGCCGGCAAATCAGCGTTAAGCCAGGCAACGGCCGAACTGGAAGCTCGACAGCTGACATTAAAGGTCGAAGAGGACAAACTGAGAAAGTATCAGGAGCAGATCGAGGCCTGTATCATCAAAGCGCCGCAGGCAGGTAAGGTCATCTACAACAACTCAAGCAGTCGCCGCAACGAGAGCGAATCAATTGAAGAAGGAACTTCAGTCCGTGAGCGACAGGTCATTATCAAACTTCCCGATTTGACTAAAATGAAGGTCGAAGCCCGAATTCATGAGTCGCGCATCCGAATGCTGCGAGCCGGGCTCCCTGCGGAAATTCGTGTCGATGCGTTGCCGGGCCAACTCTTCAAAGGGAAAGTCAGCACCGTTTCCTCCGTTCCACTCTCTTCCAGCTGGATGTCGCCCAACCTCAAAGAGTACGCCGCTGAAGTCGAAATCAGTGGAACGGATGAGCAGATTCGTTTGCTCCGACCGGGGATGACGGCAGAGATCGAGATTATCGTCGCCCAGGAAAATGATGTCCTGCAGATCCCAGTCCAGGCCGCTGTCTCTATCGGTCGTGACTATTACGTCTACACAATCGTGGATGGCAAACCTGAACGACGAGAGATTTCCCCGGGAGAGACGAACGGAAAAGCGATCGAGGTTCTGGACGGCATCGCGGATAACATGACAGTGGTGCTTAATCCGAGAACTGCCTTTGCAAAAGAGATCAGCGATTTTCAGGAACTGAAAGCTCGGGAACGACGGGCTGAAGAACCAGAGGCTGTCGACGAAGTCATTGAAGTCATCGACAATAATTCGACCGCAAGTAATACCGGGGGTAAAGGAGAAGGAAAACGCCGCGGCGAAGGTCGCCAGAAGAACGGGGGCGGCAAAGGAGAGTCTAAGGGCGAAAGCGAATCGGATACTGCTTCCGCAAATACAGGATCAGGTCGCCCTGGCGGAGGAGATACAAACGCATTCTTCAGCCAGATGGATAAAGATAGTGACGGGAAGATTTCTAAAGAAGAAGCTCCGGGGCGCATGGCCGATAAGTTCACTGAAATCGATGCCAACAGCGATGGATTCATTGATCAATCCGAGCTAAAAAGTGCCTTCGCAAAAATGACTTCGGGTGCCGGTGCCGAGTAAATATAATTCCCGTATTAATCCCGATCTTTACTGATATGATTGCCTAACTAACCTGCTGCTATTCCTTTCCAGTATTCCCACCGACAAAGCCCTCCATGCAGTACGCAGCCGAACTCATCAATATTGAAAAGCATTACGACCTGGGGTCGGTGCTGGTGAAAGCGCTGAGGGGTGTATCGATGACGTTTCCGCGTGGGGATTACGTCGCCATCATGGGATCGTCCGGTAGTGGGAAAAGTACACTGCTGAACCTGCTGGGCGGGCTCGACCGTCCGACACATGGAGAATATTATCTTGGTGGTACCGATGTAGCGAAGCTATCGGATGATGATCTTTCCTTCAAACGAAACCAGATGATTGGATTTATCTTTCAATCGTACAATCTGATTCCGCAATATACCGTGCTGGAAAATATTGCGATGCCGCTGGCGTATCGGCCTGGTTATCCAGCCATCAACGCTAAGGATACCGCCCATTGCGAGGAATTGGCCGGTCGTGTCGGATTGAGTGATCGACTGGGACATCGCCCCTATCAACTTTCCGGGGGGCAACAACAGCGCGTCGCCATCGCGCGAGCCCTGGTGAATGAACCGGAAATCATCCTTGCCGATGAACCGACAGGAAACCTCGACTCGGCAACGGAAGCGGAGATCATGGCACTACTGGGTGAGCTTAACAAAGAAGGTAAGACAATCATTATGGTCACCCATGAAGATGCCGTCGCCCGGGAAGCCAAACGACAAATCTTTATGAAGGACGGTCTTGTAGCCGGAGAAGGAGTCTTTCCGGGTTGAGCTGAGAATCCGCGATAGCCGATTCGATATCTTATCCCGTTGATTAAATCATGATTGCTAATAACACAATCCGCACAGTTCGATCGGCATTAAAAAGCCTGATGCTGCACAAGTTGCGCTCCGGCTTAACGATGCTGGGGATCGTGTTTGGGGTGTTTTCCGTAATTGCCATGCTGGCCATCGGCGAAGGAGCCAGTCTTCAGGCCCAAAAACAGGTGTTGGAGCTGGGAGCGACGAATATCATCATCATCTCGGTGAAACCCCCTGCCGAAACGCAGCAATCGAATTCAAGTAGCCGCGTACTTCAATACGGTCTCCTCCGATCTGACTACGATCTCTTGATCAAAACCATTCCTACTGTCGTCAGCGCGGTTCCCATCCGGGAAAGTCAGCAGCATGTACGGTATCTCGACAAAGAAATGAATTCCCGTCTTGTCGGTTGCACGGAAGAGTACATTGGCATGAACCACCTGGAAGTTGAACGGGGGCGGTTCATTTCCGAACAGGACCAGGTCAACATGCTGAATGTGGCGGTCATCGCCCGAGAAGTCGCCGACACGCTTTTCCCACTTTCGGACCCCATCGGAAAATCAATCCGGGTCGACGATAACTACTTCAAAGTGGTCGGCATTACCAAAGATCGAACCGCCTCGGCCGCCATCGGTGGATCGCTTTCCGGTCAAGACTACAACAAAGATATCTACATTCCCCTGCGAACATTCTTCGTTCGTTTGGGAGACTTGATCGTCGCGCGACAAACAGGTTCCTTCTCTGCAGAACAGGTAGAGCTGAACCAGATCACGCTCAAGGTCGATGATCCCGAGCAAGTCATCGCGACTTCGGAAGTGGTGCGGGAAACTCTGGAGAAAACCCACGCTCGCAAAAAAGACTACGCCGTCGTTGTTCCTCTGGAACTCCTGGAACAGGCGCGGCAAATCCGGTTGCTCTTCAATGCGGTGCTGGGTTCCATCGCGGCCATCAGTCTGGTTGTAGGGGGGATCGGTATTATGAACATCATGCTGGCGACCGTCACGGAGCGAACTCGAGAAATTGGGGTTCGTCGTGCGCTGGGTGCTCGGCAACGAGACATTACCGAGCAGTTCCTGACCGAGACTATCGTGCTCTCGGGAACGGGTGGTGTGATCGGTGTGTTACTCGGCCTTTCGACTCCGCTGGCCTTTAGTGTCATCCGATCGGTGTTGAAACAGTTCCTGCTCGAAGGGGCCGACTCATCCTCGGAAGCGGGGCGTATTTTCTTTGAGATGGAACCGCAGATTGCCGTCTGGTCTTTGCCACTGGCGTTTGGGATTTCAGTCGGCATCGGAATCATCTTCGGACTTTATCCTGCCCGCTCCGCTGCCCGTCTCGACCCGATCGAAGCCCTGCGGCATGAGTAAGAGTGCACGAACCTCTGGCAGGCTATCCCTCTCTCTCCGTTAGACGAACCCATGTTCTTTTAACAGGTCGAGCCCTTTGCTAAAGCTTTCGATCGTCTGGTCGACATCTTTGTCTGAGTGCGCCGAGGAAGTCATGGCCCCCCATCCCATGAAGTCGAGCCCGTTCACCAGCATTGCTTTCCGGAAGGCGTGTGATAATTCCTTTTCGATTGGGCGATCTACCTGTTGGAAATCGTTTTCGTAGGGCAGGAAGTCTTCACTCTCCGGGCGAGGGCCTTCGTAGTTCGGAATAATCTTGAACATCGCGTAGTCACCATAGGCGGCCCAGTTGATGTTCTTTTCGGCGAACAGATTGTTGAATTCTCTTCGCAGCACTTTCGCCACTTCGCTCGCCCGCTTGCACGGTTTGCCCGTGGCAACCTGTTCAAGCATTGCGCAACCGGCGGCCGCCGAAAGAGGGTTAGCGTTGAATGTACCGTGATGTTTCATTTTCTTGCCGTAGCGGTTCGTGAAGGAAAGGGCTTCCATTAAATCCGCCCGTCCTGCGACACAGCCTCCCGGCAACCCACCAGCCAGAATCTTGGCGAGCGTCGTCAGGTCCGCTTTGATGTCATACAACCCCTGCACGCCACCCGGATGAACGCGGAAACCGCTGATAACTTCATCCATCACCAGCAGCACTCCTTTCTCTTCTGTCAGCTTACGAAGCCCAAGCAGAAATTCTTTCCGAAGAGGAACGACACCCCAGCGACCGCCGGTGGCTTCACAGATTACGCAGGCCGGATCGTGTTCGTCGATCAGCTTGCTCAGCGCCTCCAAGTCGTTTGGTGGTGATATAATCAGGTCCGACATCACCCCTTGAGTTATTCCGGGTTGCGAATAATCACCGTTATCGTGAGGAGGTTCGGCAGCAGGGATTAAGGAATCATGCCAGCCATGAAAATGGCCGGCGAACTTGATGACGTTTTGTTTTCCTGTGACAAGTCGGGCAATCCGCAATGCCATCATGGTTGACTCTGTTCCACTGCTGGTAAAGCGGACCATTTCGGAAGAGGGAACCAGTTTGTTGATCCACTCGGCCCATTCGAGTTCGAGCTCATGGCAGGCGCCCCAGTGCGTTCCTACTTCAACCTGACCTTGCACGGCAGCGACCAGCGTGGGATGAGAATGCCCGAGGAGCAGGGCACCATGCCCCATCCAGTAGTCGATCAGATCATGATTGTCGACGTCGGTCTTGTGAGCCGCTTTGGCGCTCTTGATATAAACCGGAAATGGCGCCAGATAACGGCTGTCGTGGGTGACCCCGCTGGGAAAGAGCTTACACGCTTTTTCATAACGCTTCACTGAAGTCGGAAACCGTTCAGCATACAGAGCATCTAAAGCAGAACCGTTAGCGGGCATATCGTATCTCTTTGGAAAAAAGGAATCCGTTGTTTTATCTGGCCGATATTTTGTCAAGTTGAATCAACTGGTGATATTCTGTGAAGTTAACCGGGTGGCCACGTCAGATTTCGACCGCCCATCAGGTGGACATGCAAATGAAAAACGGTCTGGCCCGCACCTTCGCCGCAGTTGATAATGGTGCGATAACCGTCGGTCAGGTTTTCCTGTTTAGCAATCTTTTGAGCGACCAGAAACAGGTGCCCCATCACTTGTTCGTCTTCGGCGGAAAGGTGGTCTATGGACGCGATCTCTTTGCGAGGGATAATCAGGATGTGGGTTGGTGCCTGCGGATTCACATCGCGAAACGCCAAAGACTGATCGTCCTCGTAAACGATGTCCGCAGGGATTTCACCGTCGATGATTTTCTTGAAGATCGTTTTTTCAGCCATCAGAAATCTCCTTCGTAGAACGCATCCTGAAATCCGGTTGTGGTAGCCATCCGTATTGGAGAACAGAAACCGACTTGATTCATTTGCGGGATTCATTACCGCATGTCGTCATGCGGAACTGCTTCCGCCAGTTCTAGCAGAAGCAACATCCCAACTCAATTGCCGTTACTTCATCAGTTTCTTCATTTGAGCCCAGCTACGGGTATTGGCGACGTCCGCCTTGGTTAAACCGGCCCGGCGAGCTTGATAGACACCGTACTGCCGGACATTGTACCCTTCCGGCGAGTGAGCGTCGGTATTGATCACGATCGGAATCCCCAAGTCTTTCGCTGCTGCAGCATGGACTTCGCTTAAATCGAGCCGACTGAAATGAGCGTTGATTTCCAGAAGCGTTCCATGGTCGGCGCAAGCCTTCAGAAATTCGTCCATGTCGATGTCGGCCCCGGGGCGTTTTAAAATCAAACGGCCTGTCGGGTGTCCGATCATATGGACGTAGGGATTCGTGATGGCCGTCATTAACCGCTTCATAATCTTTGCGCGAGGTTGCTTCAAACCATAGTGCAAAACGGCGATGACCCAGTCTCCTTGTTTCAGGACTTCATCTTCCAGGTCAAGTGTTCCATCTTCGAGAATGTCGCATTCGATTCCCTTGAGGATCTCGATCCCTTTAGTTTCTTCATTGACCCGGTCGATCTCTTCCCAATGTTTCAACAATCGCTTGCCATCGAGGCCGTTCGCCATCATCACTCGTTTACTGTGGTCAGTAATGGCAATGTATTTCAGGCCCTGCTGCTTCGCGGCTTCGGCCATTCCCGCAATGGAGGCCTTACCGTCTGAAGCGGTGGTATGCATATGGAGGTCCCCTTTGATGTCCTCCAGTTCGAGTAGCTCGGGGATCTTGTCTGCTTCCGCGAGATCAAACTCGATTCGACTTTCGCGTAGCTCCGGCGGAACCCAGGCAAGGTCAAGCTTCTGATAAACTTCTTCTTCGGTTTTACCTGCGACTAGTTTCTCTTCTTTGAACAAACCGTATTCGTTGAGCTTTAAGTCCCGTTCTTGAGCCCGACGGCGCAGGACGATGTTGTGTTCTTTCGAGCCGGTGAAATAAACGAGTGCGGCACCATAAGATTCTTCGGGGACGACTCGCAGGTCGAGTTCGATGCCGTTCTTCAGGCGGACACGCTGTTTGGTATCTCCCCGGGCGATTACCTTGTCGACCAATGCGTGTGCGGCCAGGGCATCCATCGCCTCTGCCGAGTCCGACGCGGTCACCAGTACATCCAGGTCGCCGACAGTCTCTTTGCGACGTCGACAACTTCCTGCGACTTCCGCCTGTTTAACTGATTCAAGTTTCAGCAGATCGTTGCGGATTTCGTCGGCATAACCTTTCGCTTCGGCGAGATAAAATCGCCTGTTGGTCAAGTCGAGTGTATCGATGCCCTCGATGATCGTTTCCTCCGTCTTCTTGCCGAACCCTTTAAGCTTCGCCAGCTCTCCTTTTTCTGCTGCTTCTTTCAGTTGCTCCAGCGATTCGATTTTCAGGTCGCGATAAAACGTACCGACTTTTTTCGGACCAATGCCGGGAATTCGCAGCATCTCCACAACCCCGGCGGGAATCTTCTTTTGCATCTCCAACAGTTGAGGTAAGGAGCCTGTCTGAATAATCGTGATGATCTTCTCGGCCAGGTCCTTTCCAATGCCATCCAGTTCGGTCAGGTTGTCTTCGTCTTCGACCATCCGTGTCAGGTCGGCATTGGTGGAGTCGAGCGTCCGGGCCCCGTTGCGATAAGCCCGTACACGAAAGGAGTTGGCGCCATCAATCTCCAGAAGATCGGCGAGGGCGTTGAAGAAGGCAGCAATTTCCGAGTTACGCATGAATATCAGTCTCTTTAAGCAGATCAAATACTGTTCCGAAAAGAACAGGGGCGGTGGCAGCCAATCATCTTTCCGGCAACCCCTGTCTGTCAACTGAGGCCAAGCAAAAGTACAAGACTGCACAAATGATTGGACCGCCGTCCGGAAGTTTGTCGCTTCGCAGTAGTGGTAAGGAGGCACTGATATCGGTTAGATTAGATTATACTCAATAATACCGTCGCCTATTCTGGCAATCGTCTTATTTGAATCCAAATTGAACGCCTCCGGAATTCGCTGAAGGTAAGTCGCTGCATTTCATGGTGATATGTCTGGAAACTCACTTCTTTGTCCAGTCTTGCCTAAAACATATCTTGTCTTTCTCTCATCTCGTTTCTGTCGAAGAGTTTCACGATCATGTCTCTTGATTCGTCCGCGGAAAATCCGACTTCGCCACCGTACACATTGTCCGCAGTCCCTTTGCTGTTGGTTACCCTGCTGCTTTGCAGTCTGGCTGGTGCGATGGCGTGGGGCATTCGGGGGCAGTACGGCCACGAGACAGGAGCAATGATCTTCGGCCCGCTCGTCGGTTTCAGTATAGTGATGCTCTACCTGCCTCAGGCGAATACGTTGAAAGGTGTCCGGGTGGTGGCGCTGTTATCGATGGCCATCGGCATTGGCGGTTCCATGTCCTATGGGGAGACCGTGGGGCTAACTCATGATACCGCGGTCCACCAGACTCTTGTCATTGATGAGGCGGGTGAAGAGACCTACGTTAAGGAATGGAACAACGAAGCTTACTGGTGGGGTATGCTGGGGTTGGGGATCAAGGGAGGGCTCTGGCTCGGATTCGCAGGACTCTTTCTGGGAGTCGGACTCGGCAGAAAAACATATTCGCCGATGGAGCTACTAGGCCTGATACTCGTGGGAGTTCTGCTGTTGATCGTCGGGATCTGGTTATTTAATACCCCCTTCGAACCAGAAAATAGAATTCTTCCGCGCATCTACTTTTCCGATCACTGGCGCTGGGAGCCGGCGGAATTTGTCAATCCACGTCCAGAGAATTGGGGAGGCGTGTTGTTACCCTTTCTGGCGGCAATGGCTTATCTGCAATTCATCAAACGAGACCGGCTTCCGGTATTGCTCGGGTTTTGGGGCCTTGTTGGTGGTCTGGGATTCCCAATTGGACAATCGCTCCAGGCGGCAATGGCCTTCGATGTCGCCTCTTTTCGGGAATACTTTCCCATCCTGTACGGGATCAATAACTGGAACATGATGGAATGCACATTTGGGTTCGTCGCGGGGGGCGTATTAGGTTTCGGGGTCTGGTTACATCGGGGACGCATCGCACAGACGGAACCCGAGGACAATGTGGTCCTCTCCCTCAGTTGGGAAGTTTGCCTGCTGGTTGCTTATCTCTATCTGATGCTGGTCGCCTGGTTTCTGGAAGACACGCAGTTCGGCCAGTTCTACGAATACGGTTTGGTGATGGCCATTCTGCCGCTGGTCGGGGTGATGGGCGGGCGCTTCTGGCCCTATCTCTACGCCTTCCCCATCGTTGCCATGCCGATTGCCGTAAAAACATTCCGGGCGGTTGCCATAGCTCATAACGATCAACCCCCACGCGTTCCAACCGACATGGGGTGGTTGCTGATTGTGACCTTCCCGTTATTACTGCTGACCATCTTCGCCCTATCCTGGGCCAAGCCAGAGAACGACCGGGTTCGCGCTAGCTACTTCGGCGCGTGTGGTCTCCTCGCCTCGAGCGCCTGCTACTTCATCCTGAACGCCACCTTCCTTGGGAATCCGCTTTCCTGGTTGGAAGGCTGGCGCCTGCAGACCCTCTCCGGGATGATCTACATCATCGCCTGGGTTGTGCTCTCCCTCGCTGCACTATTCGTCGTGCTGAAACCGAATGGAAAACAGTTGTAGCCTACAGGGAGAGCCACAGAACATAGAGAATTCCCAAGGCAACGACGAAGTACAGCAGCGAGGTTCCCAATAATTCCAGGGCGGTCTTTTTCTGAATTTCTTGCAGTATTGCGTGCTCGGCTTCCTTATCTTCAGTTCCGGAGGACGTGCAAACCAGAACCAATATGACGACAAAGGCCAACGTGAACCCATCGTCGCTATTGTGTTTTCCGGACGACAACTCCTGCAAAGGCTTCATCCAGAATTCCAAATCGAATAAGCGAAACCATGAATCCTGTTGGGTCAGCTGTTGAGTCATGACGTGATATCCTGCTTTATTCGAGAGAAATCTGGCGGCACCAGCAAATCAGAGAGGGCAGTTTATGAACGGGCCTCTCTCTGATATTGGCCGGCTTGCTTTAATATTATTCAGGCGTCACATAAGCGGCGGTAATGCCACCATCCACGACGAACTCGGTGCCGGTCATGTAGGAGGATTCGTCGGAGGCCAGGAATAAGGTGGCTTGGGCCATCTCTTTTGCCAAGCCAAAGCGGCCCATTGGAATGTGAACCAAGCGGCGCTGTTTTTTCTCTTCGGTGTTTAAGAATTTCATCAGGAGTTCTGTTTGCAAAGGTCCGGGACAGAGGGCATTCACGCGGATGTTTTCCCTGGCGTGAATCACCGCGAGTTCACGCGTCATGGCGACGACACCCCCTTTGCTAGCGGTATAGGCCACCTGCGGAGTTGCGGCACCCATCAAGGCCACGAAGGAGCCAGTGTTGATGATCGAGCCACCTCCGGCACGCTGTAATGCGGGGATACCAAACTTGCAACCAAGGAAAACCCCTTTCAGGTTGACGTTCATTGTCAGATCCCACACATCTTCTTCGGTATCCTGAGAATTCCCGTCGCGGCCGTCCATGATGCCTGCGTTATTGAACATCACATTCAGTTTGCCAAAAGTTTCTTCGGCCTGTTTCACCATGTTCTCACTATCAGCGGCGCTGGAGACATCGGCCTTCACGAAGATCGCTTCGCCTCCCGCTTCTTTCACCATCGCGACGGTTTCTTCTCCACCAGCGACGTTCATATCCACGCCGACAATCTTGGCTCCTTCCTGGGCGAACAACAAACAAGCTTCGCGACCAATGCCACTGGAAGCTCCCGTAATCAACGCCACTTTATCCTGCAACCGCATCGTTATTTCTCCTGAGTTTGTTTGGAAAGGTTATAGGTGAGGACAGACCTTTGAAACCTGGTCATGTCTTTTTATCTTTGTGCAGTCTTGATGATCTTTTTGAAACAAGAACCTCTGGGCTGCCGATTTTATTTGCTGTCACGGCAAGCGACGACGAACTTGTCGAATAACCGTTGTTGAATTGGGTCAATCGCCGACGTCAATTCCGGGTGCCACTGGACGGCGTATAACCAATGATGGCTGGGGCATTCGAGTGCTTCGATCACGCCATCGGCCGCTCTGCCGACTACCTGCAATCCATCGCCAACCTGGTTCACTGACTGATGATGCCAGGATGAAGAACTGAATTCGTGCGTCTCAAAGATCCGGGCGAGTTCGGATGCCGCGTCGAGTGAGACTTCATGCGGAGTCGGTTCGCGCGGAGGCATGCGATGATTGATCGATTCGCCATAGACATCGGGCAGGTGCGGATGGAGCGAACCTCCTTTAACGACGTTCACCATCTGTAGCCCTCGGCAAATTGCCAGGACTGGTTTGTTCGATTCCAGAATGCGTACTGTCAGCGCCGCTTCGGACGAGTCCCGTTCTTCGTCGAGCATGTAGATCGTTTCATGCATGTCACCCTGGTACCGACGGGGGTCGATGTCTCCACCTCCCGCGAGAATGAAACCATCCAGGCGTTCGATTAACTGATCGAATTCCGTTTCTCCCGGCGGGATCAATACGGGAATTCCATCTGCGCGCCGAACTGAGTCGACGTATTCGCCCGGTAATGTAAATCGATTCGATTCATCACGACCATACGTCGTGATTCCGATAAAAGGTTGGTTCATAGAAGTCTGATCTCAAGCAGACATGGGAGGGACGGGTAAAGGGACCAGGTCAGATACGTTCGAAGTATCGGCGGCGCTCCCAGTCGGTGATTTCGCGATCATATGCAGCCTGTTCCGTCCGAAAGAAGTGAACGTAATGACGCTGAATATCTTCACCGAAGGCTTCCTTCACGAATTCGGATTGTTCGAATCGATCCGTCGCTTCATGGAGGGTTTTAGGGACTTCCGGAATCTCATCGGCGCTGTACATGTCACCCGAGAAACATTCGGGAGGTTCAATCTTGTTTGCGATTCCGTTCAAACCCGAGGCGAGCGAAGCGGCGAAGGCGAGGTACGGGTTACAGTCGGCTCCTGGAATACGGCATTCAATCCGCAAGCTCGGTCCACTCCCCACGATTCGGAACCCGGCCGTGCGGTTGTCGTTACTCCACGCCAAACGAGTTGGCGCCCAGGAGCCTGCCCGAAATCGTTTATAAGAATTAACCGTCGGCGCGTAGAAGGGAGTCACTTCCCCCGCGTAACGAATCCAACCTCCCAGAAAATGCCGGAAGGTATCGGAGCAGGCGATGGAGCCGAACTTGTTCTGACCGACGAACGCGTTCTTACCATCTTTCCATAAGCTAAGATGCACGTGGCTACTCGAACCGGCCCAGTCTGTTTCAAACTTGGCCATAAAAGTGACACTGACGCCTTGTTTGTCGGCGGTCTCTTTCAGGCACTGTTTAAAAACGGCGTGGTTGTCCGCCATTTTGAGAATGTCGTCGTATTTAACATTCAGTTCATGCTGGCCTTTACCCCATTCCCCTTTGGTCGATTCAACAATCACTCCCGACTTACTGAGATATCGCCGCACGGCGCCGTTGAACGACTCTTCCCGCGTTCCCTGCATCATGTGGTAGTCTTCAATGTACCACCCTGCGGGTTGCAGATTATGAAAGTTCTTTTCGTTAGCTTCGCGGTAGCTGTCGTCGAACAGGTAGTACTCCAGTTCCGATCCCGCTTTAGCATCGAAACCAGCAGTTTGCGCCCGCATGATTTGCTCGTTCAGCAGACTGCGAGGAGCTTCCCGCACAGGGGAATGGGTCGCGTCGTTCTGAAGATTGCATTGAATCAGTGCGGTCTTGTCGAGCCAGGCGGCGTGACGCAGAGTGGTCAGATCGGGTAACAGGTGGAAGTCGCCGTAACCACTTTCCCAGTTTGCAAACTGATAACCGGGAATCGGTTCCATCTCCATGTCGACGGTCAGCAGATAATTGCAGGCATGAGTCCCGTCTTCGATGACGGTATCCAGAAAGAACTGTGCGTCAAACCGCTTGCCCACCATGCGACCGTACAAATCGGTAAAGACAGCGGCGACGGTATCAATTTCCTGTTGCTCAACAAGTTCTTTAAGTTCAGGGATCGTAAGTAATCCGGGAGGTGTCGACATCTATGAACTCCAGCGTTGCGCCTGACGGCGAGCAGAATGAATTGCGTACAATATTGTAGAGGGTGTTCTGAAGTCTTCAGTGGCGGCCTATCGAATCGGGGGAACAGAATTCGAGATCGTCACAACTGGGTTTCAGAACAAGGAACAGTTTACTTCTGAGCGGCCTTCCAACTGTTCAGGCAGAAGTGAGCTTGTCCCTGGTGATGCGCTTCATGCCAGGCGGAGATCATGAGCAGTTTCTCGACCGTCCATTCTCGCTCCTGACGCCCCGGTGTCAATTGTGAGAGATCCTTTCCTTCCCAGGATCGAATCGACTCCAGCAGATGCTCGCGAGTCAGTGCCAGTGTCTCCCGGATTTCTTCCGGTGAATGAATCTGGTCGTCGGCCACACTGTCTTTCATAAATCGAGGAATTAGATCGGGCAGGCCCGGTTTGGAATTTTGCAGGAAGGCAGTTGCAAAAATTTCCTCGGTGATGGCGATGTGCATTAATTGCCAACAGAGATGGGCTCGACCGGGGTTCGATTGCCATCCCAGGACGGCGGAGGGGTCGGGTAGTTCCGCAATGGTGTCCAGCGTCGCCAAAGTGAGTTCGCGGGCAAATTCCCAATGTTGGATGGTCTGTTCGATGGCACTCATATGTGAAATTCCTCTCGTCTCTTTCGGAAAATTCGGTAAGAGGTCAATTGTAACGCCTTTACAATCAAGTGAAATAAAACGTATTGATGAATAGCATATGTAGACATTGATGCGTCAGGGGAATCACTTTTACCTCATTTTCCCTGCTGGGTGCCATGCGGTGACCCTGTTTTTCTTGACCGGCGTTGTAGGCTGGTCGTTTCCCACGCGACCATTCCAGGTTCGTTGCTCCCGCGGTGTCAGGTGATTTTCATGACGATTCACGTTTCAGCCGCCAACGGAGAGAAACAGGAACGTGCGCTGAGGGTGCTGTTTCACGATATGTTGCCAGAGGAACTGCAGTCGCAGATCAATATTGTTCAAGAAGCGAACAAACGGGGAGATTTGCAGCTGGAAGGGCTTTATCTGGCAGAAGAGCAGGGGGAGGACGTGGGGGCCTGCCTCACCTTAACTCAGCGAGACCGCTCGGCTTTCGTCTGGCCGCCCGTCGTCCTGGATGCGATCAACTGGGAACGGGTCGGTTCCGCACTGCTGCAGGAAATTCAGAAACAGCAGGACGTGGTCGGGGTGCTATACGCTCAGGCGATGCTCGATCCCGACGCTCTGGATGAACGGAGCCTGCTGGAAAAAAATGGCTTCGAGCCTTTGGCAGAACTTTATTTTATGGAATGCCAGCCAGATCGACAGAAAACCACACACCCACAATTACGAGCTGGGAAAGAATGCCGGTCAACGTCGTTAGAAGAGTTGGGGGAGACAGGGCCGTTTCGCGAGGTTCTGGAACGAACCTACGAGGAGACGTTGGATGTTCCTCAATTTAATCTCATGCGGTCTGGTGAAGAGTCGCTCGAAAGTCATCGTCTGAATGGCCCTTTCGATCCGGCTCTCTGGTTTTTGTATTACGTTGGCGATACTCCAGCCGGGTTGATTCTGCTGCGAAATTACGACGCGGACGATCGCTGGGAAGTCGCGTACATGGGCGTGGTTCCGGAACACCGGGGGACGGGGTTGGGGACCTTCATGCTGCAGGAGGCCGTTAACCGTGCTCGTGCATTACAAAGGTCAGTGGTCTTTCTCGCAGTCGATTCACGAAACCACTTCGCTTTAGAGATCTACGAACGAATTGGATTTCAGCGAATGACGGTCAAGCAGGTACTGATTCGTCCGTAACTCTATTCTGCAAACAGTTTGCGCTATCAATCGGGAGAACGGGCTTCGCAAAATTCAATCACACGTTCGTTTGCAAAGTTGAAGATATTTTGGAAATTCCACAACTTCTGAACATCTCGATTCGTGATTTGACGGTAGCGGGAAAAAGTTCTGTCCGGTGAAGATGCATGAATTTTCGGAGAAGAAGCGCCGCCGGATCAGTTCCCGAAAAATCTCTTTCAGAAATTGGCTCGCTGAGGTTTGACAGTTGAGCGCTGTAGGATAACATCGTTCTATCAGTGAACGAGTCGTCCTTTCGACAGCAAGCATGGTGCAAAGCAAGCTGTCGATCTTTCCTGTCTTATCAATCCTCTCTTTGACTACAAGGATTCGTGTTCGCGTCAATTTGGTAACGGAATGCTACCCTTCCCTTCTGCTTTTGTGAGTTTTTTAGTGCTCATGTGAATGGAGGAATTGCGCGCAATGACTGGCTTTGAGACACAGCCCTAAAGGGATGCAAGATGCAGGCCCAATCCTTGGCGATGGTGCAGCCGCAATCTTTTTGCGAATCAACTTTCCTCGGACTACTTCAAGACGAAATAGGCTCAAAAAATTATGACAGTTGGTTTAAAAACAAGGTTTCCCTGAAAACGGAACAGGATGAACTCAGTGTTGGCGTGGGCAGCCCTTTTCTGCTGAACTGGATGCAGAAGCAGTTTCGCACCCCGCTAACCAAGCTCGCGCGAAATTTTCTCGGCGATTCTGCACGTGTCAACTTTCATGTTGATGCGGCCATGCTGGAACAAAGCCGCGCTGAGCACAAACAGCAAACTACCAAGCCTGCGCTGGTCGTGCCGATTACCAATACTTCGGCGTCGGCCCAGTCTCGCGAAGAGAACTCGGCGACTGTAGCTGCACCACGTAAAGCGGTGCCTCAGCAGGGGCACGCACGCCGCACGGGTCGCAAGTATGCAAGTCTCGCTGATTTTATCAGTGGAGAATCCAACCAGCTCGCGTACACGGCGTCGCTACAGGCCTGTCAATTTCCAGGGGAGCGGTTCAATCCGCTTTATCTGCATGGAAACGTCGGTCTGGGGAAATCGCATCTGCTGGAAGGGATGTACAAGTCGATGCGGCAACTGCACCCCAGCTTAAATGTGATGTTGATTAATGCTGAATCGTTTGCGAATTACTTTACATTAGCCTTACGCGATCGGACTCTTCCCAGTTTTCGGCATAAATTCCGGAACGTGGACATTCTGCTCGTCGACGACATCGATTTTCTGGAAGATAAAAAAGTCATTCAGGAAGAATTTCTGCACACCTTCCGTCAGCTTGACTCCAAAGGATGCCAGATCGTGCTGACGTCCGACCGGCATCCTCGTCTACTGACGAAGACCTCTTCCGAATTGTCGACTCGTTTTCTGTCCGGTTTAGTTTGTAAAATTGAGTCTCCCGATAAAACGACTCGCGAACAAATTGTGCAGCACAAAGCCCAAAAGATGAATAGCCCACTCAGTAAGAGTGTGCTCCGATTCATCGCCTCCCGGTTTCAGCAGAATGTGCGGGAACTGGAAGGAGCGCTCAACTGTCTGGAAACTCATCGCCTGATGGAGGCCAGTCAGACTTTGTCTGTGAATTCGGCTCGCAAAATCCTGTCGGACCTCGAACGGGATTGTGTGCGAATTGTGAGGATGGCAGATGTCGATTCCATCGTGTCGGAGTTCTTTGGGATTACCCCTGAGGAAATCAAATCAGCGAGTCGCAGTCGTAAGTTCAGTCTCCCCCGGATGATCGCCATTTACCTGACCCGCAAACTGACTGAAGCCGCCTACAAAGACATCGGCCAGCACTTCGGTGGACGGAATCACAGCACGGTCATGTCGGCAGAGAGGAAAGTGATCAAGTCGCTCGAACAGGGTTCTGTTTTCAAGCTCGCTCTCAAGGAATGGCCCGCTCGCGATTTGGTGGATACCCTGGAACGCCGTCTGCTCGCGTCCTGATCAAGGGAGTGTTCATGCGGGATTCTGTTGCATTCTCGATGCGAAAATCCTACTGTGGCAGTATGTTCGTCGCGATCAGTCGGACTGGCTGTCGCCAATGTGGACTGCGTCTGGTTAAACCCGTTTTTAAAACGACAGGCTTGTGCTGATGATTCTTTCCGGAATGGAAATCAAAGCCCAGTTGGGAAACAACATCGAAATTGATCCGTTCCGAGAATCGCAGCTCAACCCGAACAGTTACAACTTGTCATTGCACAATGAACTTCTGGTCTATGAAGAAATTGTGCTGGATATGAAACGGCCCAATCGGTATCGCCGCTACGAAATTCCTGAAGAGGGGTTCGTGCTGCAACCGCATAAACTGTATCTGGCACGAACGGTCGAGCGGACCGAGACGCACAACCTGGTGCCGATGCTGGAAGGACGTTCTTCGGTCGGTCGACTCGGGTTGATCGTCCACTGCACGGCCGGTTTCGGTGATGTCGGTTTCTGCGGTTACTGGACGCTCGAAATGTTTGCCGTGCAACCAGTTCGGATTTATCCTAACCTGCCAATCTGCCAGATCTTTTATCACACTCTGGAAGGTGAAGTGCAGGAATACAAAAGCGATAAGTATCAGAACAATCGGGATATCCAGCCGAGCCTGTTGTACCGCGAATTCGAGCAGACAACCGACCCGCAGATGCGTCTCGGTTTTCATACGCATGACGATTAGCGTTACGACCAAGCCGTCGGGCATCTAGTCGGCATGATCCGACCGATTTGAAATCAGTGACTTTAACCCTTGCCAACCGGTCTGCGCTGAATTATCAAGCAGTCCCAATGTTCGAATCAGTTTGAAAGCCCGTTTTCGTCCTCAAGGTAGACGTCCGGGCTCCAGGAATTCACCTTACAAGTAGTTTTAAAACCCTCTGCTGGGTCACATTGCCCCAGTTTTTGTAGAGTTTCGGACAGCCACAACCGGGTTTTGAAATGGCCTCTAAACTTTTTAGACTTATTCAGTAAGCAGACAGAAATCATGTCGCAACAATACATTATGTCGATCGAAGGCCTCACTCGCATTTATGACGAGAAAGAGGTCCTGAGCAATATTAATATCGCTTTCCTGCCGGGTGCCAAAATTGGTGTTCTGGGGGGCAATGGTTCTGGTAAGAGTACGCTGCTACGCATTATGGCGGGTAAAGACCAGGACTACATGGGGACCGTTCGTCCGGCCAAAAATATCAGCATTGGTTATTTTGAGCAGGAGCCTCAACTTGATCCGGAGCAGACGGTCGAAGAGGCCATCTTTGAAGCGGTGCAGGGATCTCAAGCGATCCTTGATCGTTACAATGAAGTGAACATGAAGTTCGCCGAAGAGATGACGCCCGAGGAGATGGAGCGACTGATCGAAGAGCAGGCGAAACTGCAGGATAAGATCGACGCTGCCAATTTATGGGAACTCGACCGAACCGTCGAACTGGCGATGGAAGCTTTACGCGTGCCACCCAGTGACGCGAAAATAGATAAGCTGTCCGGGGGAGAAAAACGCCGCGTCGCTCTCTGTCGTCTGGTCCTTGAAAACCCGGACATGCTGCTCCTCGACGAACCCACGAACCACCTCGACGCCGAATCTGTCGCCTGGTTGGAGCATTTCCTGAAAGATTTCCCGGGGACTGTCGTTGCCGTCACCCACGACCGGTACTTCCTCGACAATGCCGCCGGTTGGATTCTGGAACTCGACCGCGGGCAGGGAATTCCTTACGAAGGGAACTATTCTTCCTGGCTGGAACAGAAACAGGCTCGGCTTAAAGAAGAGGAACGCCGCGAATCCAAACGGCAACGGATGCTGAAGCAGGAACTCGAGTGGGTGCGCATGTCGCCCAAAGCTCGTGCGACTAAAAACAAAGCTCGACTGGAACGGTACGAGTCCTTAGCCGCACAACAATACGATGAACGAGAAGACGCCGCCGATATCCAGATTCCTGTTTCACGACCATTGGGTGACTTGGTTGTGCGGGCGGAAGGGTTATCGAAAGCGTTCGATGATAAAGTTCTGTTTGAAGATCTTGAATTCAACCTGCCTCGCGGGGGAATCGTCGGTGTGATCGGACCGAACGGTGCCGGTAAAACGACTCTGTTCAAAATGATCATGGGAACCGAAGAACCGACCTCCGGGTCGTTGCGAATTGGAGACTCGGTCGAACTCGCTTATGTTGATCAGAGTCGCGACGCGCTCGATGGAAACAAATCTGTTTACGAAGAAATCTCCGGTGGTCTGGACTTGATGGAAGTCGGTGGAAGCCGCATTCACGCACGGGCTTATTGCGGTCGATTCAACTTCAAGGGTTCCGATCAACAACAGAAAGTCGGTACACTCTCCGGGGGACAACGCAACCGGGTCCACTTGGCGAAACTGCTTCGCTCTGGTGGAAACCTGCTGCTGCTCGACGAACCCACAAACGACCTCGACGTGGAAACACTTCGCTCGCTGGAAGATGCCCTGTCCAACTTTGGCGGATGTGCCATGGTGACGAGCCACGACCGTTGGTTCCTCGACCGGATCGCGACCCACATTCTTGCCTTCGAAGGAGATAGCAATATCGTCTGGTTCGAAGGGAACTACAAGATGTATGAGATCCAGCGACGCGAGCGGCTGGGTGACGACGCCGATCGCCCAAGGCGGGTTCGATATAAACGAATTGTCACTTAAGCAATTCATCGAAAATCAGCATGATACAGGCTTCCCGCACCTTTTCCACGGGAAGCCTTTTTTCATGCGGTGCGACTGTTCTTCGGGAGTGGGTCTGTTAGGATGAATGGTCTCCTGTTCGCCGATGATTCCCTCACAGTAGCTGGAAGTAGATGCATGCCGTCCCGCCTGAAAACTCTATTCGTTTGTGCTATAGTTTCGCTTCTTGTCTGTGAAACTAAAGCGGTCTTCGCTGATGGCGAGCGGGATAATGATTCGACCCAGGTGCGTCGTATTCCCAAAGAGGGCGTCGAAATTCCAGACGACGTTCGTGCCGAACTTACCGAGAGCTTGCAGCATCTCGAGAAGCAGATTAACGAACTGCGGACAAAAAAAGACGAACAAGTCTCTTCGCTGCTACCGGATGTGGAAATCTTTCATCGCGCCGTACGGGTAGCAATCGAATACAATGAGTTCTTCGATCAAAAAGAATTCTCCGTTGCCAAGGCTTTAGTGGCGACTGGATCGGAACGGGCTCAACAATTATCCGAAGGTAAATCTCCCTGGACTCGTCAAACGGGACTGGTGGTTCGTGGGTATCGTTCGCGAATTGATGACACCGTTCAACCTTACGGTTTGCTCATCCCGGATGGGTACAACTTCGACGACACTCGGGAGTACCGCTGTGATCTTTGGTTTCATGGTCGCGGTGAAACATTAAGCGAAGTCAACTTCATCAACCAGCGCATGAAGTATGGCAGTTATGTGACTCCGGAAAACACGATCGTCTTGCATCCCTATGGGCGATATAGCAATGCATTCAAATTCGCCGGTGAGGTCGATGTACTCGAAGCTCTGGAGTCGACTCAAGAACGGTACCGCATCAACGAAGACTTAATTGCCTCTCGTGGTTTCTCCATGGGTGGTGCGGCGGCGTGGCAGTTTGCCGTGCACTATCCCGATCGCTGGTTTGCCGCGAATCCGGGAGCCGGTTTTTCAGAAACGCCCGAGTTTCTCAAGTTCTTTCAAAAAGAAAAACTCAACCCGAATGAGCAGGAACGTGCCTTGTGGCATCTCTACGACTGCACTGATTACGCCGTGAACCTGAAAGCCTGTCCGACGATAGCTTACAGTGGCGAACTCGACATTCAAAAGCAGGCGGCCGATGTTATGGAAACAGCGTTGGCAAAAGAAAATATCCGGTTGATGCATATCATTGGCCCGGAAACGAAACACAGTATTCATGTCGATTCCCGCACGATTATCGAACAGAAATTGAACGAACTTGCCAAGTTTGGACGTCCCTTCCTGCCCCGACGTCTGGAGTTTGTGACCTACACACTCAAGTACAACAAGATGCACTGGATCACATTGAATGGACTCCAGAAGCATTGGACAGAAGCCCGCATCAAAGCGGAGACTCGTGGCAACGAGGTGATCGCGACGACAAAAAATATCCGGGATCTTACATTCGAATTTCCGGCGGGTTCTTATCGTTTCGAAATGGATCAACCCATCACGGTGAACATTGACGGACAGACATTGGAACTACCTGGCCCTATGTCTGACTTGTCCTGGAAGACAAGGCTCCAGTTGAAGAACGACCAATGGGTTGTTGCCGAAACAGAAGTTGAGTTGCAGGCAGGTGCTAAAGCTGCCAGCTTACGGAAACAGCATGATCTCCAGGGACCAATTGACGATGCCTTTATGGATTCATTCGTCGTGGTGACTCCGACTGGCACGAGTCCACATAGCCATGTGCAGGAATGGTCCGCGTCCGAACAGGAACACGCCATCGTTCACTGGCGTCGACATTTCCGAGGCGACGCCCAAGTCGTGAGTGATGCCGAACTGACCGATGAACAGATTGTCGCATCCAACTTGATTCTCTTTGGAGATCCTGCAAGCAACAAAGTTTTGGCCAGAATCTCAGATCAACTGCCCATTCAATGGACGCCAGAGGCCATCTCGGTCGGTTCTAAAAAATACGATGCGAGCCACCATGCGTTGATCCTGATTTATCCGAATCCGCTCAACCCCCAAAAGTATGTGGTGCTTAATAGTGGGTTCACATTTCGTGAATACGACTATCTCAATAATGCCCGGCAGGTTCCCAAACTTCCCGACTGGGCAATTATCGATTTGAATACTCCCGCCGACAGTCGTGCTCCGGGTAAGGTAGTCGATCTCGATTTCTTCGACGAATCCTGGCAGCTTGCTCCTGCTGAATAGAACGATTTACGACTTCATTTATTAATATCTTTCAATCTGGAACTTTTTCCTTTTCCATAGCAGAACAAATATATGACCGCTGCAGATACCTTGTCGCTTCTCCGTGCTCACAGTCAGTCAGAGACATTATCCGAATTGCCCGGTCCCCGGTTGAAGTCGTTCGGTGACAGTGCCGCGGAATGGAAAGCCGTTGAAGAAGAAACTGTCTTGTTCGATTTGAACCAGTCGTTCTGCTGGAGAATGACGGGGAAGGATCGCATCAAGTTTATGAACAATTTCTGCACGAACAATATGGTTCTACTGCAACCAGGTTCGGGATGTGAAACCTTTTCGACATCCGTGAAAGGACGTGTACTGGGACATCTGTTTGTCGTCTGTGAAACTGACAGCCTGCTTTTGATTGGATTAGGTGGTGATGAAGAAGAATTGCTTAAGCATTTTCGCAAGTATGTATTGCTGGACGATGTGCAAATCACTCCCTTGAACGAGCAGTATGAACTCTTTTACATGACGGGCAACGGGGCTGGCGCGAAAGCGGAAGAGGTTATCGGCACCTCGCTGGAACGATGGCAAACTGCAGAGGTTGATCAGTTTGAACAGCCTTTCTTATCAGTAAGAATTGATCTGTTTGATATGCCCGGTTATCTTCTGATGATTCCTCAAAATGACGTTGCCACACACTGGAAATATCTTACTGAGAACGGCATACTCGCCGCAGGAGCTGACTGCTTTCATACGCTGCGAATTGAAAGCGGTCTTCCGCTATGCGGAATCGATATCTCCGAAGACAACCTCGCTCATGAAGCGGCCCGTACAAGCTCAGCGATCTCATTTACAAAAGGGTGTTACCTCGGGCAGGAGCCAATTGCTCGCCTGGAAACGTTAGGTCACACCAATCAAGAGCTAAGGAGTGTGTCGTGGGATGGAGCCCACATTTTCTCTCCGGGAGCAGCCCTCTTTACCACTGCAGGGGAAAAGCAAATTGGTCGCATCACCTCGACCTGCCTGCACCCCGATGGAACCAGTGGTCGGGCTCTGGCGATGGTTCGCCGAGAATATCTCGAATCAGGCACGGCCGTACTGATTGATGCAGAAGGAGTTGAAAAACAGCTCGCCGTCGTATTGTAAGAACATATTGTAAGAGCGTGCTGTAAGTCTTTTAGTCATTTTGCGATAAGCCGCCTGAATCGTGCTCGTCCTTGGTCGATTCTTCGTCCCAACCCTCGTTTGATGACTGGTTCGGTTACATCGGCGTCCGATTTTTTCTAAGATACACTTTTCCATACATCTATTTGCTTCTTTCAGGAGTCCAGGAATGAAAGCCCCGATTCGCGTGGCCGTCACAGGCGCCGCCGGTCAGATTGGTTACGCCCTCTTGTTCCGTATTGCATCGGGTCAACTCTTTGGTAAAGACCAGCCCGTTATTCTCCATCTCGTCGAGGTTCCCCCGGTAATGGGTGCTCTCGATGGCGTGGAAATGGAACTTGATGACTGCGCATTCCCGACCCTGGCTGGTGTCGTCAAAGCGGACAGTGACCATCTCGAAGACGGATTCGCTGATTGCAACTTCGTGCTGTGCGTTGGTTCTGTTCCCCGTAAAGCGGGTATGGAACGGGGCGATCTGATCCGTATCAATGGACCGATCTTCACCAACACTGGCAAAGCGATTCAAGCCGCTGCGGCGAAAGACGTCCGTATTGTCGTCGTTGGAAACCCGTGTAACACGAACTGCCTGATCGCCATGGCGAACGCCCCCGATATCCCCCGGGATCGTTGGTACGCGATGATGATGCTTGACGAAAACCGTGCTGTTTCTCAGCTCGCGAAAAAATCGGGCATGACGGTGGCCGATGTCAAAAACATGACGATCTGGGGTAACCACTCCGCGACGCAGTATCCGGACTTCTACAACGCCACGATTGGTGGCAAACCTGCTGCTGACGTTATTGGTGACGAATCCTGGTTGCAGGATACGTTCATCGAAACCGTTCAGAAACGAGGCGCCGCCGTCATTCAGGCTCGTGGAGCTTCTTCGGCCGCTTCCGCTGCCAACGCCTGTATCGATACCGTCAAAAACATCATCACTCCCACTCCGGCTGGCGAATCCTTCAGTGCTGCGATCTGCAGTGATGGAAGTTACGGAATCGATGAAGGTCTGATCTGCAGCTTCCCACTCACTAGCGATGGTTCCAACTGGTCCATCAAGCAGGGTGTGAAGCAGAACGAATGGGCACAAGCCAAAGTCGATGCGACTGTCGCCGAATTGAAAGAGGAACGGGACACGGTTAAAGATCTGCTTCCATAAGCAGGGACCAGCAACCAGCCCCGATTCAACAAAACCTGACAAACGCCGTGGTGGAGATTCCCCACGGCGTTTGTTACGTTTAAGAGTGATTTTACCGGTAAGTCTCTGAGGATGTAGAAGCCGATCCGTGTCCGAAAAAGCATCCCAAGATGGGTAGCCCGGACAACCACGAAGTGGTGTCCGGGTCGCGCAGCGACAAGCCAGCACCAGATGGTGTGTCTATCCCAATTGTGTGTCACATTTCTATCTGTGTTCTTTTCTAGTGCCCCAAATCTTTTTGCTCTTCAATTTCACTGTCTTACTTTCGAAAGCACTCCCATGCCGCCGTTTGCAGAATTGAAACCGAGCCAGGATCCTGCTGTTGTGGGACTCTGTCCCGAGCGCTGGACCGGGATTTCTAAACAGGCAGCGGCCTGGTGCGCAGCGGATGCTATTCCGGCGATCTCTTACTTGATGGGAAAAGAGAGCAATGCCACGGAGGTTGTACGGCTGGGGCGGCAACAGGTCAATTCGGATAAACCTCTGGCAACCGACAGCATCTTTCTCGTCGCCTCGATCACCAAGCCGATCGTGGGTACGGCTGTTTTGCAATTGCTCGAGCAGGGCGAGTTGATGCTAAACGACAAAGTCCGCAAGTTCATTCCCGAGTTCAAAGGGACCGGGAAAAATAGCATCACCCTGCGGCATCTGCTCACCCACAGTTCCGGTTTGCCCGATATGCTTCCGAACGATTTTGATCTGCGAAATGCGCACGCCCCCTTAAGCCGTTTCATCGAGGGAATCTGTCAGGCTGATTTACTCTTCACGCCGGGAGAATCAGTCAGCTACCAGAGTATGGGATTCTGCTTGCTTGGAGAAGTGATTCAGCGAATCACGTCGTTGCCCTGTGCTGATTACCTGCATCAGTCGATCTTCGCTCCGTTACAGATGCACGATACCGCCCTCGGTGCTCCAGACAATTGGTACGAGGGTGATAAACCGAAGGCGAATCGCATCGCAGAAATACGTCTTCCCGAGACGCAACTCGCTGCCAATTGGAATTGGAATGAAAAGTATTGGCAATCATTGGGAGCACCGTGGGGTGGGTTGCTGACAACTCCCGAAGATCTGTCCCGGTTCGCCGCCATGATGTTGAATGAAGGCCACTTTGAGGACGCGACAATATTAAGCCCCGCTACCGTGCGTGTTGCGACCACCAACCAGTTGAATGCAATGATCGACATGCCGGAAAAGGAACGTCGATGTCGTCCCTGGGGGTTGGGATGGAAGCTGACCTGGCCCGGTTATTCTGCGCACTTTGGCGATCTGCACAGTCCCAATACATTCGGGCACTGGGGCTCGACCGGCACGCTACTGTGGATGGATCCCGAGAATAATTCGTTTGGCATTATCCTCTGTACTGAACCTCAGGAACCGCACGGTCCTTATCTCGCCCGCATGACCAATCGCATGCGGGCTTCGATTCGATAAGAGTCTGAAGTCGCTTCGGTATCTTTGGAAAAGATCCTTAGCGACTCTATCTTACCCAGTAGGTTGACTGGAAGAACCACTCGCACCCGCCAGCATCGTGGAGTCTACCGCAAGGCGATAGATGTCGGACAATTCATCGGGGTGAGTGATGCAACTGCCCAGGTCTTTGAGGATTCCATCTTTCAAGCGGTAGATCCAACCATGAACGGCCAATTCCTGACCATTCTCCCAAGCTTCCTGCACAATCGTTGTATGGCAGACGTTTAGAACCTGCTCGATGACATTCAACTCGCAGAGGGTATCGAGTTCCGACTCGTTGTCAGCACATTCGGAAAGCAGTTGTTCGTGCTTGGACCGCACATCTTTGATATGGCGTAGCCAGTTATCAATCAGTCCAAGTTTGTTGTTCTGCATTGCCCCTTTGACTCCGCCGCAACCATAGTGACCACAGACGATCACATGTTTCACTTTAAGGACGGCGACGGCGTATTCCAGCACGGATAAGCAATTGAAGTCGCTATGAACCACCACGTTGGCGATATTGCGATGGACGAAAACTTCGCCCGGAGCCATTCCCATAATCTGATTCGCCGGGACACGACTGTCTGCACAGCCAATCCACAGGATTTCAGGTGATTGTTGGGCCTCTAAGTTTTTAAAGAAATTAGGGTCGCGATCAATTTCGCTTTGAGCCCAATCACGGTTCTTCTGAAAGATATTCTTTAACACTCTCATCATTAACTCCCCCAGAGCGTACCTTGTTCAGCAACTCCACGCGCGACGTGTCCATGAAAGGACCATCACCGTGATAATTTGCAGATTAAGGCTTACCCTGAAAACATGTTGCCGAGCATGCGTCTGATCGACATGATCAGAAAGGGTCGCGTTCAAGAGTAGAACCCATCCTGAAAATCAGTTGTGGCTGTTCCTGATCCGGTTGATACCGATCCAAGATGCTCCAACAGCAGGTTTCAGGAAGAATTCTAAAGTACTCTCAAGTGTCTTTAATTAGTGTCGTTTAAAGTATCATACGAGGTAAATTAGTTAGAAGGAAGCTCGATTACCTCAGTAGGAGCACCGAGTACCTGTGTAGAGCGACGAGGTGAATAGAACTCGGGCGCTTCTGATTGTGGGATAACGCGCGGGTCAAGGACTGGTTGCATCTGCAATTCGATCGGAGTACGAGGGTCGACGACGGGAGCTGGTCCAGGCTTGTAGGTGCCGACTTCCACGAAACCAAGTCCACCTGGTAGCGGGACGACCATTTTACGTGGTTCGGGACCAGGAGCCACCGCGTCGAACTCAAGTTGAGTTGGCGGTACTTTTCCCGATGCATTATCAGAGGGATTGGATGTGCCTGCCGTCATTTGAATATCACGGTCACCAAGTTGAACGGTCAGTTCACCGAGACGCGAGCCACGAATGAGGACGACTTGAACTTCGTCGCCCGTTTGATGTGCGTGGACGATATCAACTAGTTTGTTGAGGGAACCGACTGGCTGGCCATCGACGGCGATGATGATGTCATGCTTCATCAACCCTGCTTTACTCGCCGGAGTGTTATCACCCACTTGTGTCAGATGAAGGCCAGCGCCTGCGGGAATGATGTCTTTGAACTGAGTTGCCAGTGCCTCGCTGATGGGTTTGACGCTGACGCCCAGATAAGCTTTCTGTGGTGGCTCATTCGTATTTGCCTGGACAACAGAAGAAGCGTCCGCTTTCGGTGAGAAATCTTCCAGTGTTGAAAGAGGTTCCTGTCCCGGCTCCGGAGGAGCTTCCAACGGAATGGGAGGGGCAATTGGTTTTACAGGGGTCGGTTCATTGGATTTAGGTTGAGTCGGTTCCGGCGGTGCCTCGAGTCGGGGAGAAGACTCAGGTCCCAGTAGTTGAGGACCGTCCTCATCGGGTGTGCCCAACAAGTCGGGCTCACTGGGGGCACCAAGGACGTCTTCACCGGGGGCTCCGGTGTAAGCCTCGTCAAAAAGTTGATCAGGACGTTCGGCGTAGACAGGGCCACGCAGTTCCGGGTTGACGCTCACATCGAGATCGATGGGAATGGTACCATTCTGGCGGACTTGAACATCGACAGATCGATCTCCATTGCGATCGGGACCAATTTCAATCTTCAGTCCACGGGCATATGGGGTGAAGCGACCAATATCCAGCTGGAAGCCGCCTCTCGATTTTCGTTCGATGGCTCCTTCTCCCGGAGGATCTGCCAGCAGTGCTGCGGGTGCCAGGAGGAGACTTCCAATTCCCAGGACACAGATTGTTC
Source organism: Polystyrenella longa (assembly GCF_007750395.1). Classification (GTDB taxonomy): domain Bacteria; phylum Planctomycetota; class Planctomycetia; order Planctomycetales; family Planctomycetaceae; genus Polystyrenella; species Polystyrenella longa. Next base: position 516,162 of record NZ_CP036281.1, read on the forward strand.
GGACGTAGTGAGGTAACTTCATGAGCGGACTCCGGTCTGCAGGGGGGCGCCATCGATTTTCTGGCGATAGTCAAACAGTTATACGTGGGGTGAAACAAGCACCGGTCAGGCTACGCCTGAGGGGGCACAAGTCATCTATTTTCGGGCGATATCGCTGAAAACGGCGAGCAGAATGGCTCGGACAGTTTGTAGCGGAGAGGTAATCTGTCAGCGAATTCGGGTCTATTTTACGGGCTAAAAGACGCAGGGTACAGATGAGACCCGCTTATTCCCGCTCGAAGGGGCTGAATCTTTCCGGGAGCGGTTTTTCCATTTCTGGTCAATTGGTCAGAGGTTAATGAGGGTGGCTAGACGACTACAGGGGCTAATTCGCCTTCTAAAGTGGGAAACTCCCGGCGAAATCGGCCTTGCGCTCAAGGGATCAATTGCGACGGCAGGGCTGGTTTGCCTATACTCGTTCCCGCTTCGCTCCGCTCGCGCAACGTCAATCCTTCCGCCTGAATGTCCCGCCGGTTGGTTCACGAGCCCTCCCATTCCTGTTGCTGAACACTTGATTCTGGACAGTTGGAGTTTGGGGTGGTTTTCACAGATTTGACCCGCCCGTTTCTTTCCCTCTACTTGAATTCGTTCTGTTCCGTAAGATGACTGATCAAAACTCTACTGCTGCTTCCGACCCGAACCAATCGCTCTTTTTAGGGATCGATATTGGCGGGACCAACGTCAAAATTGGTGTCATCAACGATGCCGGTGAGTCGTTGGCGAATACCAAAATTCCGACCGATCCCGAATTGGGCCCCGCCGTCGTCCTGCAGAAGATCAAAGAGGCGGCATCCGGAATCATCAAAGAGGCGGGCACTTCGCTTCCGAAACTGAAAGCGGTTGGAGTCGTTTCTCCCGGAACGATGAATATCAAACAGGGAATGCTGATCAACCCGACGAACCTGCCGGGCTGGCAGAATTACCCGATCCGCCAGAAATTCGCCGACGCTTTCGAACGACCGACTTATCTGAATAACGATGCCAATGCGGCGGCCTATGGAGAATACTGGGCCGGAGCCGCCCGGAACGCCAGTTCTCTCGTCTTCTGGACATTGGGAACGGGGATCGGCTGCGGGATTATCATCAATGATGTCGTTTTGAATGGAGAAAACTCACACGGCGGCGAGTGCGGGCATATCATTATTGAAATGAATGAGGGGCGTCCGTGGGACACGGGGCAGACCGGAACCCTGGAAGCGTATGCCTCGGCCAAGGCATTGATTCAGCGAACTTACGAAGCATTGGATGCTGGAACAGAATCATCTTTACAACAGGTGCAGGAATCTGGAGAATCAATCACCCCGCTCCTGGTGGCTGGCGAGGCGGAAAAAGGGGATGATCTGTCCCTTAAATTGATTATGGATACTGCCCGATATCTGGGCGTGGGGACTACCAGCTTGATGCATACGATCGATCCGGACATGGTTCTCTTCGGTGGAGCCATGACGTTCGGCGGAAATGAGACGGAATTAGGCCGCCGTTTTCTGGCCAGAATCAAGGAAGAAGTCAAACAGCGGGCCTTTCCGACTCCGTATGAAAATACCACGATTAATTTCGCCTCCCTGGGAGGCGACGCCGGATACATCGGCTCGGCAGGGTGTGCTCGTCGCGATTGGATCAACGCCGGAAGCCCGGAGAATTGAGCCGCCATGGCGAGAGCCATCACAGCCATTCTCATCCCGGGAGAACATTAAGGGCTACCACCTTTTCGTCAGGATCAGGTTTGGCCCATCGAAGTCAGCGTCAGCAGTAGCAGGAATTCTCGTTCACGAAACGCGGTGAACGGATAGCGGAATCAGTCGCGTTGCTCTGCCGACCTACCGGGATCGCCCGAAAGCCGGCCCCGTCACCAAATACCCCTGGTACATCACCAGACATTTTACTGGATAATAAACCGTCAATGGACACCAAATATATCCGTAACTTTTCGATTGTAGCGCACATCGACCATGGCAAAAGTACGCTGGCCGATCAATTGCTGCTCTTGAGCGGGGCGATTACCCAACGGGAATTCAAAGAACAGATTCTTGACGACCTGGACGTAGAAAAGGAACGGGGAATTACGGTCAAAGCACGCGCCGTAACGATTCATTACACACATGAAGGCGAGGTTTACGAACTGAACCTGATTGACACTCCGGGCCATGTTGACTTTCATTACGAGGTCTCGCGTAGTCTGGCAGCCTGTGAAGGGGCACTACTACTGATCGACGCCTTTCAAGGTGTACAGGCTCAGTCCGTCGCGAATGCCTACGCTGCGATTGAGGCCGATCTGAGTATCATCACCGTCGTCAATAAGATCGACCTGCCCGTCACCCGCATCGAAGAAGTTCTCGAAGAGGTCGAAACGATCATTGGACTTCCGCCTGATGAAGCGCTCCGCGTCAGCGCGAAGCAGGGGATTGGTATTCATGACGTCTTCAAAGCAATCATCAAGCATATTCCTCCGCCCGCTGGTCTAGCGGATGCCCCTTTGCGAGCCCTCGTCTTCGATAGTAAATACGATAACTATCGCGGTGTCATTACCTATATCCGGGTAAAGGAAGGGACGCTTCATAAAGGCCAGACCATCAAATTCATGAACGATGGTTCCAAGTCTCATGTCATCGAAGTGGGCCAGTTCTGTCCAAAGATGGTTTCCTGTGACTCACTTGGTCCCGGGCAGGTAGGCTATATCGTCTCGGGAGTAAAAACCCTGGGAGACATTCATGTCGGTGATACAGTTACATTAGCCGAGAACCCGGCCGAGAAAGCTTTGCCCGGTTACGCAAAACCACAGCAGATGGTTTTCTGTGGGATGTACCCGATCGACGCAACCGACTTTGAAAAGTTACGCGACGAACTGCATAAGTTGAGCCTGAACGATGCCTCGTTCACGTTCGCTCCCGAGTCGAGCGACGCGCTCGGATTTGGATTCCGGTGTGGATTCCTGGGGATGCTGCACATGGAAATCATCCAGCAGCGTCTTGAGCAGGAACAGGAAATTGACCTGATCCAGACCGCTCCGAACGTCACTTACGAGTTGCTGCTGACGAATGGACAGACGCAGCTGATTGATAATCCGGAGAACGTTCCCGATGCGGGGCAGATTCAGGAATTTCGTGAACCGATTGCGAAGACAGCCTTCATCGTTCCGGGTGAAAATATCGGCACGATTATGCAGCTATGTGCAGATCGACGAGGAATTTACAAAAGCACCGAGTATCTGGGGCCGCTTCGGGCACAGATTGTTTATGAGCTGCCGCTCGGCGAAATTGTCTATGACATGCACGACCGTCTGAAAAGTGCGACGCGTGGTTATGGAACGATGGACTACGAGATCATCGGTTTCAAAGAGAGCGACCTCGTCAAAATGGACATCCTTGTCAAAGGCGTGAAGGTCGACGCTCTCGCCACCATCGTGCATCGCTCCGAAGCAGAACGTCGAGGACGGTCGCTGGTCAAGCGATTAAAGAAAGAGATTTCCAAACACCAGTTTGAGATTGCTCTGCAAGCGGCAATTGGTGCCCGCGTCATCGCTCGAGAGACACTCTCTGCACTCCGCAAGAACGTCACGGCGAAATGTTACGGTGGTGACATTACCCGTAAGCGAAAACTGTGGGCGAAGCAGAAAGAGGGGAAAAAGCGAATGAAACAGTTCGGCCAGGTAGAGATTCCCCAGAAAGCATTCCTGTCTGTTCTGGATGTGGCCAAGGAAGATTAAGCGAGTTTTTCTGTTCCGTCTAAAAAACGGAGCAGACTGGCACTGCTTTAAAGCCGAGAGGGCTTCTCTCGGCGCGCTATCTTACTGACGAGACCTTGACTGCTTTCGTGGGATTCGATCAGCCCTGCAGGGGAGCCATCGCTTTCAAAATAACGACCCTGCCAGAAAGCACCGCGCATAAAAAAAAGCCGGCGATTAAATCGTCGGCTTCGCTGTTTTATGCCAGAGCACTAAACAGGCTTAACGTTTTCTGCTCTGGGACCTTTAGGGCCACGTCCTTCTGTGAAAGTGACGGTCTGACCTTCCTGGAGCTCTTCGAAACTGACCCCTTCAAGGTTAGACATGTGGAAAAACATATCTGAACCATTGCCGGTGTTAATGAAGCCGAAACCTTTTTCGGTCAATTTCTTAATAGTACCTTCTGCCATCGTAACTCAAATTCCTGAAAAAAAAGTAGGTGCGGCTTAATCCCGATAAACTGCTTCCGGGTGATCATCCGCACCTGCAATTATAACAGGGGGCTAGCACAATAAACAGATAACTTCGCTAGATTGACAAAAACTTTAAAAATAGCAGAAATTGCTGAAACCCCATAAACAGAGGCCTTTTCAGGCCCGAATCACTGGGAAAACCTATAAATTAGCCTTCATGAAGTTCAAAAATGGCCTCGACTTCAACGGCAATGTTTCCCGGAAGTGATCCCATCCCGACGGCGGAGCGGGCTGCCCGTCCGTTGTTTTCGCCAAAAACGTCCAGCAGCAGCTGGCTGAAACCATTAATCACCTGGGGGTGTTCGCCGAACTCGGGTGTGGCGTTTACCATCCCCAGTACCTTGATTGCCCGCTTAATTCGATTTAATGATCCCAGCTGAGCCTGCAATGTGGCGAGCATCGTCAAGCCAACTTGACGAGCGGCCTGGTATCCTTCTTCCATGGTGAGGTCGCCTCCCACCTTCCCGCAAATCTGAGTGCCATCCACGAGGTTGGGCCCATGGCCAGACACATAAATCAAGGACTCCTGGTACACAAGGGGAGTGTAAATACCACCCGGCGGCGGCGGTGCAGGGAGTTCCAGATTCAAACTGATAATTCTGTCTTCCGGGCTCATGATAATCTTCCTCATTTTTGAAGCAGGGTACATACCACGTACGAATTAAAGTCACGACTTTGGGCTATAGCGAATCACATTTAACTAGGACGGTTTCTGGCGGCGCAACACCCTTCTTCGAAGACTTCACGCATCCTGATGCCGCCGCACTTATTTTTGGACAAGCTGTAATTCCACCTTATCGGATTTAACAGCAGATATCGATTCTCGATTTGACAGACAGGAGTCTAAAGCCGCAGAAAGATTTTCTTGCGATACATCACGTACAGCACGAGCCATTTCAGTATCAATCCGGTTCCGGCAATCAATGTCGGATGCAGTCGGCCTTCTTCATTCCGTAGTATTAAAGCTGCAATTGCATTGAAATCGATAAAAGCGCTGGCCAGATAAATGAAGAGGGGATTAACACCAATGACGACAAAGAACAACGTCCACCAGCGCAGTTTCCAAACGTCGATCACCAGGTAAAACGTGGCGAGGAAAATCAGGCTCCAACCCACTGTCACCAGCACGAAGGAACTCGTCCACAGGTTTTTGTTAATAGGAAAATCGAAGTTCCAAAGCTGTCCCGCACCCCAGCAGAGAATGCCCGCCAGGGCCATGGCGCCGACCTTCTGGTAGCCCGATTTATCTTCACGTCGCAGCCAGTCTCCGGTGATGACCCCGGCGAGGACATTGACGATAGAAGGGATTGTGGAAACGAGTCCTTCCGGATCGCGGACATCCTTATAGAGATGGCCAGAGACGATAATTCGATCGAGATATCCGGACCAGGTTTCGCCTGGATTGTCCACGCCCGTTCCGAAGCCGGGAACAGGAACATACTTCATGAGAATCCAGTATCCCAGCAGCAAGGCGGCTGCCACGATCAGGCGTCCCTTCGTCTGCAGGTGCAGCGCGATCAGGGCGCCCCCCATGTATCCCAGTCCAATTCGGCCCAGCACGCTTGGGTAACGCTGATTTTCGAAATCGAATAACAAGAGACCATTGTAAATGCAGCCTAGCAGAACGAGCAGCAGACCTCGTTTAATAATCTGCCAGTGGAGTTGGGCGTTCGAGGTTCCCTGTTGCCGCCGTTTATTCAATGAATAACTGAAGCTCACCCCGGCGAGAAACATGAAGAGTGGAAAGATGAGGTCATAAAAAGTAAACCCATGCCATTCAGGGTGCTGTAACTCGGTGTGCAACCATTCCAGTGGTCCCCAGTGAAATTTCTCGTGCAGAATGTGGACGAGCGCTTCCCCAAAAATGATCCAGAACATATCGAACCCGCGCAGTGCATCGAGAGAGACGAGTCGTTCCTGGCGAGACGGTTGCAAGGTGGGTGAGGGGTTGCTCATACAGGGTCTATTTCCAGCGAGTGGGCAATGAGAAGGGATTTCAGAGAACCGTATTCCGACCGAAGAGGAACGAGCGACTGGCGAATAACGTTAAGCTGAATTGTGATCCGAAGCACAGTCGAAGTTCAAGCGAAACCAGAATAAGAGCTGATAGACTGGGAAGAACTCGGCGAGTCGTTTTTCAGCTGTTCAGCCATTCGAGATGAATATATTTGGCGAGCGATCCCAGATTCTCCTGGAGCAGCCATTCCATATCTGACTTCTCTAGTCGGGTGGACAGATAAAGATTGTCCCGAATTCCCAAGTCGATGTCGTGTAGCAGGCTTTCGAGTCCGCGGGGGGACATGCAAATTCTTGCCCGTAGCATATTCCCCACCTGCGTGCTGATTTGTTCGACGTCTTGCTCCATGGCATCCGGAGAGACCATTAATACAAATTTTCGGTATTCCATGGACATGGCGATGATGCCTGATCGATAAGAGCAACGGATTGAGTTCTCCAAAGCGGGTCACAGCCAAAGGTGACCAGCAAGTCACTATATCATAGAAGAGACCGGACGTCACTCAATTCCGAAATTGTGCATGACAGGCTTTGCAGTCCCGTTTTATTTCATTCAGTTTTTCAAGCCAGGTCGCTCGGGAGTGCGTCGTCTTCAATTCATATTTAATCGATTTGAGGCGGAGATCGCTTTCTTCAAAGGCAGTGACTAACTCCGCGTCGGAACTTTTGTCGAGCGCGACGGTGCGGCGTGATTCCCGGATTAACTCCCAGAGCAGCAGCGTCTCGCCGTTCAGCTGGTCTTCGATTTCGGGAGTCATGTCCTCGGTCGCTTCCAGGAACGCAGTGAGGTGATCGAAACGGCGATCTGCTTCGGCCATATGGCTGGCTACGGAATCGACCTCGGCAGTTTCTTCCAGAGGAGGTAACTCCTCGGAGGTGGCAGGCGGCTGGAACTCGCGAACCGATTTCCACAGTCCTTTGTATTGCGGGCTGGTTCCGGCTTCTTGCAGGAATTGCTCCGCCTGTTTGCCATCGAAGACCTCGGCTGCCTGACAGAGAATAGCCATCGCCGCAGGACCGCGATGTTTGCCATGATGGCAGTGCACGTATACGGGTTCATCTATTTCCTTCGCGGCCCGAACGAGCGAAAGTTCCGCACCGCGATCAATCCCGCTGTATTGCACCGGGATATGAACATATCGGATTCCGTACTTCCGCGCGAGTTCCACATTGGGTCGAATGCCATCAACACTAATGATGACTTTCACTCCCATCTCTTTTAACTGCTGGAACGCGGCCTCTCCAACCGGTTCAGCCCCGCTGTAGTATTGAAGTGTAATCTTTTTGAGGTTGTGCAGAGATTCTTCTGCCTTCTCTTCAGCGAACCCATTTGCTGGGCCGAAGAAAAAATCCCCAAGAAATAATACGGCGACAAAGAGGGTCAGGGGTGCGAACGAGCAGTCTTTGAGGCGATCTTGAAAGGAGAGGAGAGAGTGGAAAAGATGCATGTCGAACGTTTCGATATCAATGGAGTGATTTCAATGAGGAATGGCCTGCTGCCAAGTTAACAGTCTATTGTTTCAGGGCGCTCGGAAGAAGGAAACCGATTCTCAGGAGTTTTTTCAATTTCTCAAATCATTTCCCAAATGTGATTCAGCTCACATTTATAAAGATGGGGTTTAGGTTATCGTAAGAGTTACCACATCTTTACCAGCAGCGATCCAATGCTGCTGAATTCTCCTAATCATTGGCCTGTCTGAAGCTACCTTTCTGAAGGGAATAGCCATGAGTAATGAGCCTGCGTCTCCTTCTGTTCCGCCCGAGAACACTCCTGGATCAGATAAATCTAGTCCACCTGCATATCCCCTCAAACGAATTGTTATTCTGGCAGCCATCATCCTATGCCTCAGCGTCCTGGGGGTGGCGGCGATCGATAACTCAACCTATCTTGCTGCGGTCTGCCAACAGCAAACATTTTCTCCGTATTCCGGCACGGAAGATATGCAGAAGGGAAAAGGGTATCAGGCGAACTATCCATTGTTTGCGTTTGATCTACGGCGCATGAGCATTCCCAGGAATCAGGTTCGGGCCGGTGGAGTGCAGAAGGATGAAATCCCTGCGCTGGTTGATACAGAAACAGAAACCGCTGAACAGTCAACACATTTGAATCCCCGTGATCGGGTCGTCGGAGTCGTGCTGGACGGTGAAGCCAGAGCATATCCGATTAAAATCATGCGACATCACGAAATCGCCAACGATCAACTGGGGGGAATGGATATCGCTGTGACCTATTGCCCATTATGTGATTCGGTCGCTGTCTATGATCGAAATACAGAGGGAGGGACTGTTGAATTGCGAGTTTCCGGACTGGTGTATCAAAATAATGTCCTTATGTTTGATCGATCACAATCAGAGGAGGATCTGGAATCCCTCTGGTTACAAATAGGTTCCAAAAGTGTCTCCGGAGAATCCAAAGGTGAGGCACTTGATGCTTTACCAGTTGAGTTAACAACTTGGGGAGAATGGAAACAACGATACCCAGATACAGCTGTGTTGATTGCTGATCAGGGTTTCAGCAAGGACTATGAGAATAATCCCTATGCACAATACGAGAGTTCTCTAGCACCGATGTTTGAGATCGCCAATCCGGATAAGCGTTTGCCTCATAAAGAACGGGTGCTGGGCGTCTGGACTGAAAAGACAAATCGCGCATACCCTGTCTCGCTGTTCTCCGCCGATAAGACGACGATCGAAGATGAGATCGGCGGGCTGAAAATAAAGCTGGCGTACAATCCTAACACTGAATCGATTCGTGTTGTTGAAGCTGACGAAGGGCTGGAATGGATGTATTCCTTCTGGTTTGCCTGGGCTGCCATCCGTCGAGATACTGAGATTCACAACGAAGACGAAGTGGCCGCTAAGTTGTCTCTCCCCAATATTGGCACTCCTGAATAATCAGGGGAGGGTGGATGTGCTTAGATACGCTCTTCAGCTACAAATCGATTTCGTAACGTACCCAGTTTTTCGATCTCGACTTCGCAAACATCGCCCGGTTTCAGGAAGACGGGTGGCTTGCGTGCCATACCGACGCCTGGCGGGGTTCCAGTGAAAATGATGTCGCCCGGGAGCAGCGTGCAAATCTGTGAGAGGTATGAAACCAACTCGGGAATACCGAAGATGAGTTGCTGCGTGGTGGAGTCCTGCATCGTTTCGCCATTCAATCGTAATTGAACCTTCAGGTTCCCCGGGTCTCCTACTTCATCGGAAGTCACCAGGTAAGGTCCGTAAGGGGCGAAGCCATCAAATGTTTTTCCAGACAGCCACTGTTTGCCCGGTTTGTTCAATTGCCAGTCACGAGCCGAGACGTCATGACCGGTGCAATAACCGGCGACATAACTGGAAGCGTCTGTTTCGCTCACTTGTTTGCAGGTTTTGCCAATCACTACGACAAGTTCGGCTTCATAATCGACCTGAGTACTGACTGAAGGAAGAATGACGTCTTCTTCATGTGCCGCAACGGCAGTCGGAAATTTGTTGAACAGCACCGGTTCCTCGGGTGGTTCAACTCCCGATTCTTTGGCATGGTCGGCGTAGTTCAAACCGATACACATGACCTTCTGTGGGTTGGGAATGGGAGCGAGTAACTTCACCTGGGAAGAATCAATGCCCGTTCCTTTATTGATCGCGTCTGCTGTTTGAGACAGTAGCTTCTCTCCGCCTGCCAGCAATGTTTTCATACAAGTTGGGAGAGTGCTGTCGGCTTGATTCAAGTCAACCAGCTGACCCTGCGCATTGACGCCTGCAATTCGGGAACCGTTTTCGGACTGATAGGTGACTAATCGCATGAAAACAATACTTTGTAAATGAGGATTGTAAATGAGGATGATAAGGGGCGGTTGATTGGCTCGGTTAAAGAGCGGGCAGCTGAAGTACTTTATTAATGATCAATATCTTGTCAGGCAGTCGGTCGTCGGTCAAGCGAGTCACGAATTAAGCCCGTAAGAGCTTGGTACGATAAGTCTATGAAAGCAAACAACTTCGGGTCGGGTGGATTGTTAAGAGTCACATTTGGCAGTCTGTTCAAGCTGTTCCTGGTTAATTGAGAATTATTTAAATCGCGTTCAGGGGCGACGGAATCTTCTTCCTGGCCGGAATTAAAAGCTGGTACACTGGTAGGGTTGGCACGAACGCACGGTTGACCAATTTCGGCAAACTTGGGAACCAATCCTGAACCTCAATAGTGGTCTATCCGGAATAGATAATTTAAGCCTTCGCGTGCCTGGTCAGAGGTTTTCAGGGACACTTCCAGTTGTGTGGGAGGGAAGCAGTGATGAACAGAATTCAAGATAGAACCGACAAGAAAAAGATTCGCATCGATCTCGATACCGAACAATCGATGAACCTGGAACTCGAAGAGGGTTCCGGTATCTGGCACGTCGTTGTTAAACATGACGAAGCAGACGAGAAAGTGAATCGGTCCGTTATCGATCTCCACGGAGATAAACGGGCAGTAAAAAGAGAATTGGATTTGAGACAGTTTCAAATCGACTGATTCTCAGTTCGAATTTTCTATCAGGTCGTTGGTCTTCAGCGGACTTGATACAACTCTGCCATCACGACGAACGTCTTCCCTTCTTTCGTGTGAATTAAGTCCGGTGCCCATTCCTTGATCTCATTCTGCTGGGATGCGTTCAGGTTGTCGAATTCGATAATCCACAACGATTCGGGTTTAGAGAGAATCTCCCTCTCGACCAATTGCTGGAGGTGGGCCGGTGTCACCTTTTCGTCAAAGCCATAGGTCTGACGATAACGCAAAATCTCTTCCCAGTTGACGGCGACATAATCGAGGTTCGCTTCAGCGAATCTCGATTTGATTTCAGCGGTTGGTTTTAACTCGGAGGTATCCGGGTTCGCATCAGGTTGCTCGACCAGACTGAGATACTCTGAGCGATTAAAGACCGTGTTATAGATCGGTACAAACCGGGCATCAAATACTTGCGCTTCGCCGATAAGTAAGACTCGGGATTCTGCCGGAAGTTTTTGGTTTAACACATATGTTAAGTAGGCTCCCTGTTCAGCAATCTGGCGAGTCGTCGCCATGTCACTACCGACTGGTAAGTGCGTACCGAGTGAGGAGATCATCAGCACAAAGTTAACCCCCATCATCAGGAAGCCGACAACGCGACTGTAACGGAACCAGGCAGGGGTATCGCTCCAGGTGAACCCACCTCCGGCCAGGACAGTGAACGGCAACAGTGCTGGCAACCAGAACCGGTCGATTCGATGCGTGAAGAACCACCACATCAACGTTAAGTAAATGATGCCACCTAACAGCCACCAGCCAGTAACTCGTCTCCTCGCGTTCAACCAGAGCAATGGTGCAAACAGGAGCAGTAGGGGTGATTGCAGTGGGTCGCTGACTAGGCGGTGAAAAAGGGAACGAGGTAGTTCATTGAGTGCTTCCTGAGGAACAGAGTGGCCCGCTTGCCAGGCAGCATGGATTTCGTCCGTCCACCCCCGTCCTCCAAACAGGCCGTAAGCGAGAGGGAAAACAGGATTGCCAGTGAAGATGATATTCTTGAATAACCAGGGACCGACCGCGACTGTTAACCCGATGAAGAATCCGATCAATGGGTTCCGATAGATCTGCCAAAGTGATGGAGACGACGACGATCTCGCTCGTAGATACGGATGGTAGAGCAAATAGATCAGGAATATCGCTGCGGGCAGCACACCCCAGATCAAGCCCGGATACTTGCAAGCCATCGCGCCGCCGGCGAACCCACCGAGGAGAGTCGCCGGGATCAACAGGTCGGTGGGGGTGTCTGTCTTATTTTCGCTTCGCATGCACTGCTGCAATTGCACGCCGAGAAGAAATGTGAGCGAAAGATAGAACAGCATTCCTCCTTCCGCATAGGCCGTCTTTGACAATGTGTAGCTCCAGGGGATGGAAAGCCAGATCAGACAAGTCAGCCAGCCACTCGTTTCGTTAAACAGTTTCCGGGCGATGCTCGCCAACGCTAAACCGGTGCAGGGGACCAGCGGCATCAACAGGCATTTGCCAACCAATGCTCCGCGATACCAGTCACCCCGAAGCAGCATGCCTAACAGGGCAGTCATCTCTGTTAGTGCCGGGAAGCTGGTGTAAACGTTGTGTTCTAAAAAGGTGATCTGGCCCGCGAGATAATATTCCTTAGGCCCTTGCAGATGATATTCACGAACGTCGAAGTCGAGCGGAGGTTGTGTTGCTCCCAGGATCATCAGCGTCAAGAAGGGAATCGCACACAAAACCAACCCGAGGTGACTTCGGAAAGGGAGGAGCGTAGGACCTTTAGACCGGTTTGTACGATGTCGATACCAATGAACGGTTTCGATTAACAGGGGGACTAGGATCAACAATCGCCACAGCCAGGACGAGAGCATCCCCACCATACCGAGGATTAGGACCAGGCTGGTAACTAAAGAAAGCCCGATTCCATATGCGAACAGATTGAAGTCGAGCTCGTTCAGTTCACCGCTCCCAAGAAACCCACGTACATTGCGCAAAACCAAACGACCGCTCGTCCAGATTCCCAGTGTGCCGAGTAGTGCGGTGAACCACAGGTCGATCCTTTCCCAAATGAATTGATCGAGTGACGTTCCATCAATGCCCCAGTAGTCTGACCACCATTCGGAAAAGATCAGCGCGATGTCGATCCGACCGATGGTCACCCCCGGCAGGGCAAGCGGAACGGTCAGCAAATACCCTCCCAGTAAGAGCAGCCAGAGAAAAGCGACGATCAAAGGAAGAGAGGCGGAACGCGACATTAGCAATTCAATGAAGAGAGGGGGTGGGGATTGAGTTTCAGATATATTGCCTGGGACGGGAATCAAATCTCCAGAAGTTGACGCATCATTTGCCAGGGTTGAATGTAGGTCAAAAAGGGGAGCCCGTCGACCGTCGCTTCAGGTCGACCAGTCACGCCATCGACAGCGGGGCCTTTCTCGACCATCCGTTCCAGCAACTGCAAATGGTGCTCTGCCGTCCAAGGCGCCAGAATATCGGGGCGCTGTTTGAGAATTGCGATCGCAGCAGTCAGTGCCAGGGCGCCCCAGTTACTGGTTCCGGCAACAATGATTTCATCTGTCGCTACGCGACAAGGAATATGGCTCGTTCCCTCCAGTGGAAGGCACGCCTGGATCTGTTGCCAGTCGAGTTGTCCCATCCCGATTTCATTACCACCATCTCCGATACCCATTGTGAGAGCCTGCGGATGGAAATGAGGCAATTGCTCGAACAGTTCATGCAGCGGGGCATTCCACTCGTCGATGCTCAACCCCCGCATATTGTGACAACATCCCTGTTTTTCAGGAGGAACCTGGCTCAAGAACTCATTGATGTCTAAGTCGGGGTATTGTGATTGGAAAGTCTCGGTCGTGTGACCCGGCCCGGCACGCTCAATAGCAATGAGGTGGGTTAATCCACAGCCCGGTCCTGATTCATAAAAGTGGCGATGCCACTCGGGTTCCGGTTTGAGCGGAACGATATGCACGAGTTCCGGGTCAAGGTCGACGGCGCGGGCCGCAGACTTAACGGCGGACTCCGAATGGGTGTCAGTCACGATTTGTGCTTTGATCCCCAGTTGTTCCAGCATTTTTGTCAGATAAACCGTTCCGGGTGGGCCATCGGTTTCCGAGGCGGCCACAATTCCGCTGGGGATATAGAAACCTGTGACCAGTACCACCCGTTGAGCGTTCTCCGCCAGCTCTGCGGCTGCCCGGGCCAGACTCCCCATTCCGAACGACTGGCCAGGCGTGCTCTGCCCCAGCAGGCCGCGTTGTCCGGGGTCGCGTCGAATCAATTGTTCCAGTTTGGAAATCAGGTCTGGGTTCACTTTGCTCTGCTGTTGTAAGGTGTTTATCTTAAATAAGTTATGGTTGCTGCGTGTGAATCCGAGGTGATTGATTCGATAGACGTTTTTTCATTCTTCCGCTCGGGAATAAGCGTCCGAATGGCATTCTTGCTTTCGAGAATTGGAGTCGCAGGACCAGAATCGGAGTTGCGAGTCGCATGGGGAATTGAAAGAATCCACCATAACATCGCGATCTGATAAGGGAGAGTGTATTTTCAGACTGGGGTTGTTGTCTCGCGACAGCGACTGTTTCCTCTAAATACTCTCGCTAAATTATAGGTTCGAACGCTCTCGATTCCTCATTTTCAGGTCGACCGCTCAGATCGATTTCACTGAGAGGGGCTATTATCTGAATTCTAACTCATTTAATACTAGTGAGTTAGGCGTGCTAGTGCCTGCGGTTGTTTGAAAAAGCTCTTTCACAGACAGATCAGGAGTGCTGTTCAAACGGATTGAGGCGAGTTGGTGGGAGATCTGCACAAAAACGTGCGGAAATCAGGTTTCCTTCCGGCATGTCGGCTGATTCAGGCCTCTTGACCGTTTAGGATGGGCCAAAAGTTACTGGCAGGAGGCTTTACCGGCGGTGATTATCATCGTCATGGAGATATTACGGTGCCAAATTTCACACCGATGTCTAGATTTATATAGAGACGTTCAGTCGGTTTCTCATTTGAAACTTCGCTCTCCCGCCTGACTACTAACTTGTTCAATTCAAAAAATCCCTCCGTCATAAATGGCTTTTCCCGGTCTGTGCTGACCGATTTCTGGAAAACCTCGTCGGAGACGTTTGTCATTCTCTGGAATAACATACATGTTCGAAATCGCTAACGAAACCAGATTCAGGAGCTATCGCTATCTCCTGCCGCTGATGCTGGTTTCTGCCAGTTTGGTCGGCTGCGGCGAACCTTCCGATATGGAGTTTGCGCCCCACCCTCGCGTTTTCAACCTGATGCCGAAAGCTCAGGACGTCGTCAATTCCACCGTGAATACTCATTTCGGTGAACCAGGGTCGCTGCATGCCTGGGATGCCGTCCCAGTGGATTTCGGAATGGTCACGGGCGCAGTGACAGAAGTCGCTGATGCTGCCGAAGGGCAGAAGAAGCTGACAATTGAACTCGAAGAAGAGTCTGAAAAAGACCTAACCGGGGACAGTGTTCAGTTCTATCGCGAAGATGAAGAAGGCGAAGAGGTGATCGATTTCATTCGCGTGCTCAATCACGATCCGGCGACTAACACTGTCGTCGTGTCGGGTGAATACTTTCCAGAAGCAGAAGCCGAAGTCAGCATCGGAGGGCATCAGCTGATTGAAGGTCAGCGGCTGTATATGAAACATTGTGTTCATTGTCACGGCGTGACAGGAGACGGAGAAGGAGCCACCGCGAAATACCTTAATCCCAAACCACGCGATTTCCGGTTGGGGTTGTTCAAGTTCAAATCAACAGATTACTCCGACAAACCATCGCACGATGACTTGCTTCGCACCTTGGACGACGGCATTCCTGGTACCTATATGCCCTCATTCAAGTTGTTGCCTGAGAAAGAGAAAGCTTCGATTGTCGAGTATGTTCGCTGGTTATCCATGAGGGGCGAAATCGAAAAACGATTGATCGACTTCTTTGAGGGCGATTTTTCGATGCTTGCCTACGAAGAAGCGAAAGAAGATAGCGAAGAGGAAGTCGAGTACCTTGAGCAGGACTTGCAGGATCTCGTTCTCGACGAACTTCCGGATGAACTGGAAGCGATTACAGAGCAAATTGCTGCTAAGTGGGAGCAGGCGGACAAGAAGTCCAGTATCGTAAAGCCGACTAAACCCCGTGTTGAGGATACGCTTGATTCCCGCCTGCGTGGCAAGGAATTATATACATCACTTAAGTGCGTCACCTGTCATGGTCCGCTCGGAAACGGAGACGGATCGGAGACAGAAACATACAAAACCGATCCACTCACCCAGGTGACGTACTCTGAACCGGGATTGTATGATTCCTGGGGTTCCCTGGTGAAGCCGCGAAACCTCCGGTTGGGTCAGTACCGCGGTGGGCATCGACCGATCGATGTTTTTCGACGTATTAAAGCGGGAATTCCCGGTACGCCGATGCAGGGTTTTGCTTCTGCTGCCAATGATAATCAGATTTGGGACATCGTAAATTATGTTCTCAGTCTGCCTCACCAAGATCCTTCTGTTGAATTTAATACAGCGTCTCCTGCCGAGACGACTTCGACTTCTCCAAGTGGGACGGATAGCTCTTCCGGCTCCGAAGGGGAATAGTCGGCGGTTGCTGCTTTACTTATTTTTATTTTATCTGATACATGATCGTTTGCCTCGCCGAGAGGATTACTTGTTGTGAAGAAGTTCTGGTCTCTCTTTTTCATCTTCTGGCCCATCGTGGCTGTTGTCTTCTTTGCCGTTTCTCCATCAATGAATTGGTGGTTTCCAGGCGAAGCAGCATCAACCATTGGTGCCCGGATTGATAGTCTGTTTTATCTGATTCTGTACCTCACTGGGGCAGCGTTTATTGGAACGCAGGTCGCAATGGGGTATGCGCTGTGGCGCGCCAGTGGCGTGAAGACAGAGGACAAAGCCTGGTATTCCCATGGAAACCACAAACTCGAATTGATTTGGACGGTGATTCCCGCTCTGGTTTTACTGTTCATTGCTTTTGAGCAGATGGATGTCTGGGCCGAGTTTCGCATGGTAGATCGCGTCGCCGTAGAGATTCAACAGAACCCGGTTGCGGAAGTGACCGCCCGTCAGTTTGAATGGCGGATGCGCTATCCTGCTCCGGGCGAACAGCTTCAACTTCTTCCTCAGCCCAGCGACATGTTCATCGTGAATGAGCTCGTCTTACCAGCGGGACGCAAGGTCGTAATTAACCTCAGAACAAGTGACGTGCAGCATTCCTTTTTTTCGCCCCAGTTACGGGTGAAGCAGGATGCCGTTCCCGGAAAGATGATCCCCATCTGGTTCGAAGTTCCGAAACCCGGAACATACGACCTTGTCTGTGCTGAGCTATGCGGGTGGGGACACTACAAAATGAGAGCGTTGATTAAAGTCTTGCCCGAAGAGGAATACGACGCATTCCTACAGTCGCTCTATGAGGATGAAACCTCTGATGGATTCGTAGCCAAAGCGGGCGAATCGACTGCTGATGAAGAATAATCTGTTTCTATTTCTTCGTCTCACTCTGAATTTGGCACTTCCAGAGTCCCTGATAGTTTCACATTTAATATTAACGACGCAACCTGTTTTAATGAGGTCGTCTCGTGGCAACAATTGAACCGACCGCTTCCGGACTTTCCGCACATTCCCATACGGAACATGCGGGGACTCACCAGATCGGTTTTATCCGAAAATACATTTTCTCCACTGATCACAAAGTCATCGGGATTCAATTCCTCATTACGACTTTGCTGATGATGATGGTCGGTGGTGCCCTTGCGCTGGGAGTGCGCTGGAAACTCGCTTTTCCTGATACCCCAATGCCGTTTGTGGGTGAATGGCTCTTCTCGTCGCAAGGCGGTCAGATTACCCCCGAATTCTACACCATGCTGTTCACCATGCATGCGACGGTCATGACCTTCCTGGTCGTGATTCCAATCCTGGCGGGAGCGTTTGGTAACTTTTTAATTCCGCTCATGATCGGGGCGGACGACATGGCGTTTCCCAAGTTGAACATGTTCAGCTATTGGTTCATGATACCGGCAATCGCCTTCTTTGGATTCAGTATGGCCGACCCGAACGCGGGACCTGCGGCGGGTTGGACGGCGTATCCTGTGCTTTCCGCACTCGCCGAATCCGCACCTGGATCACAAACCGCCCAGACGTGGTGGTTGCTGGGTCTGACCTGTGTCGGTGTTTCTTCGATGATGGGATCGATCAACTACCTGACAACAATTATCAACATGCGGGCACCGGGCCTGACCATGTTTCGATTGCCTCTGACGATCTGGGCGATGTTCATCACCGCGATTCTACAGGCGTTCGCGTTGCCTGTATTAACGGCGGCAGGATTCATGTTGCTGGCAGACCGAGTGTTCGGGACCTGTTTCTTTATTCCGGCCGGAATCGTCGTGAATAATGCCGACCCAACCGTAGGTGGTGGTCAACCTCTGCTGTGGCAGCACTTGTTCTGGTTCTATTCGCACCCGGCTGTTTACATCATGCTACTCCCTGCAATGGGCATGGTATCCGACATGCTTTCCACTATGAGTCGGAAGCCAGTGTTCGGATATCGACCGATGGTTTACTCGATGAGTGCCATTGCGGGACTCGGGTTCCTGGTTTGGGGACACCATATGTTTACCAGCGGAATGAACCCGATGATCGGCATGACCTTTATGGTCTCTACCATGTTGATCGCACTGCCATCGGCGATTAAGACATTCAACTGGCTGGCGACGATCTGGGGTGGGAAACCGGAGTTCAACACGGTCTTCCTGAACTGTGTTGCATTCGTCTCTATGTTTGTTGTTGGGGGCTTGAGCGGAATCTTCATGGCGTCCGTACCAACCGACGTTTACTTTCATGATACTTACTTCATCGTCGCCCACTTCCATTATGTGTTGTTCGGAGCGACTTTGTTTGGCGTCTTCGGGGCCATTCAGTACTGGTTCCCGAAAATGTTCGCTCGCAAAATGAGTGAAGGTCTGGGGCAGCTACATTTTCTGCTCACCTTTATCGGATTCAATGGAACCTTCTTCCCGATGCACATGCTCGGAATAGGTGGTATGCCCCGTCGTTACGCTGACCCTTACATCCACCCATATCTTGAGCACTTCCTGCCGATGAATCAGTTGATGACTTATTCGGCCATGCTGATGGGGTTTGCTCAGTTCATTCTGCTGTTCAATTTCCTGTACAGCATCAAGTTTGGCAAGAAAGTCGGCCGCAATCCTTGGAATGCCAACACTCTGGAATGGGCGGCTCCTTCACCTCCACCCCATGGAAACTTTGATGTACAACCTGTTTGTTATCACGGACCGTATGAATATTCGCACCCCGATTGGAATGGTCGCGATTATCTGATGCAGACCGACGAGTCGATGGAAGTGGCGTTAGCTGCTGAAGCGGGTTCCTCCAAAGATCAGGAGGTGTCAACATGACGGAAAACTCAAACAGCCCACAATTAATTGATCCTTCGACTGTCACTAGCAAATGGTTTCGACGGTTGGCGATCCTTTTGCTGATCATGGCATTCTGGCCGGTCGTCTTCGGTGCGATTACGACGACCTTGAATGCCGGTATGGCATTTCTGGACTGGCCCAGTTCCGATGGACAGAACATGGTCACCTATCCCTGGCTGAAAGATATCGGGACGGACAAGTTCTGGGAACATGGCCACCGATTGGGCGGCATGACGATTGGAATTCTCAGTATTGCGTTGGTCATCGGTGCCTGGTTTGCAGATACCCGTCGCTGGATCTTTGCCCTGGCTTTGGCGATTTTGCTCGGTGTGATTGCTCAGGGTGTGATGGGAGGCGTCCGAGTTCTGCGAGACAATGTCTATTGGGCGATCGTCCATGGCTCATTCGCGCCGTTGGTCACGTCGTTGATAATGGTGATGGTGTTTGTCACCGGGAAGCGATACTGGGCTGTTGCTTCCCAGGCTCCCGAGGCCAAAATCGGCAAGAACCTGCTTCTGGCATATCTCACTGCTGGTTGCCTGTTTATTCAATACATTCTTGGCTGCTTTCTGCGACATCGTGGAACGGCCGTCCATGAGCATCTCGGTTTCGCTGCGATTTCCACCGTGTTGATCCTGATCACACTCTTTATGGCGATTCGTTCCAACAGCAAATTGATCAAAGGTTCTGGCTTTCATTTGTTTGGCGTTTTGCTCATTCAATTATTACTTGGTATGGGAGCCTGGATTGTGAAATTCGGTTTGCCTTCCATGATCGATTACGTCCCCCGGGCCGAATCTCCCGAGCAGGTTTTCATGAGAACTGCCCATACCGTCATGGGGATGTTTCTCTTCATGTCGGCCGTGGTGCACGTGGTTAAAGTGAAACGAATTTCCTGGTTACAAAAACATCCTGAAGCAGTCGGCAGTTCTGTCGGCTCTGATTTTCAAAACCCTTCTACGACGAAGGGGAGCACGATATGAGTTCGACTTCAACAACAACCTATCCTGATATCAATACACAAGCCGTCGCACGGAGAGAAGTTCTATTAGCCTATTGGGAACTGTCCAAACCACGCATCGCCACGATGGGGCTGATTGCCGTGGCCATTGGTTACGCAATGGGGTATCAGAATTCCTGGAGCTGGCTCAACCTGTTTGAAACGCTTCTAGGGATTGGAGCTGTTGCGATCAGTAGTAGCGCCTTGAATCAGTACATTGAACGACATAGCGATTGCCTGATGGAACGAACGGCCAATCGTCCGTTACCCGCAGGTCGATTGACGTCTCGGCAGGTGCTGACATTCGCGATTGGATTGGGAGTGGCGGGAGTCACCTATCTTGCTCTTCGCGTTAACCTGTTAACAGCCGCGCTATCACTGTTCACGCTCGTGACCTACACCTTGATCTACACACCCTTGAAACGCAAAACAGCCCTGTGCACCACCATCGGCGCCGTCCCCGGCGCCTTGCCTCCTTTATTGGGTTGGACGGCGGTACGGGGCAGTGTCGACATGGAAGCGATTGTGTTGTTTGGAATTCTGTTCCTGTGGCAGTTCCCTCACTTCCTGGCAATCGTCTGGATTTACCGCGATCAATACCGCGAAGCAGGCCTCAAAATGGTCCCCTTCAATAAACCGATTCCTAAAGTTGTGGGATATATCGCCGTGGGCAATGCAGTAGCTCTGATACCGTTCAGTCTGCTGCCAAGACAACTGGAAATGACGGGCGATGGTTATTTCTGGGCCGCGTTAGTGCTCGGTCTGGGTTATCTGTTCTGCTCTGTTTATTTTCTGCGGGACGAAACGGTTGAACGGGCTCGTAAGCTGGTGTGGACCTCGCTCATTTATCTGCCCCTGCTATTGACCATTATGCTGTGGGATCACTTGCACATGGTTCCGTAATCAGGGTTCCGTAATCAGTCTGCGGAAAGTTTCATTCATCTGAAGTCGAATTTTATTCTGGACAAGATCTAAAAGACCTCCACCTATGGGACAAACAACTTCAAATACTCCCCGGAAGATGGGACTGCCGATCACCAATGCCAAACTGGGCATGTGGTTGTTTCTCGGTACGGAGATCATGTTCTTCACGGCCTTTATCGGAAGCTACATAGTACTGCGAATTGGTTCTGTCGATGCGACGGGCCATTCCGCCTGGCCCGATCCGAGCGTCGTCCATATCAACGCGGCTGCGGGGGCGATTAATACGTTCGTGTTGCTCTTCTCCAGCTTTCTGGTTGTCATGGCCCACAACGCGATGGGAAACAAGCAGTATGGTAAAGCGCGGATGCTTCTCGTAGGCACGTTTCTATGTGCCTGCATTTTCCTCGGAATTAAAGGGGTCGAGTACCAGGGCAAATTTGAACATGGAATTCTACCCGGGCAAATTCCGGAGACTTCCGAACAGGCGATTGTAAAATCGACGGACGACCTCAAGACGATCATGAATAAAGAGATCAATCGGTTAGCGTCCGAGGGAGAGAACGATCTTGAAAAGAAAACGCTTTTGCAAACCGAAGAAACGGAACTGAAAGCGAATGATCCCGATTCTGCCCGACTCAAAGAGGTTCAAGCCGCTCTTGCATTAAGTATCGCCTATAATGAAATTAATGAAGCCCGCCGCGCAGGACAACTTGATTTACAAAAACTCGAAGGGCGCGTGGACGAGTTGAAAGCAAACGACAAGTTCGGAAGTTTGCTCACGCATTGGCATGTTCATAAACCAATTCTCTACGGTAACATTTTCGCGTCGACTTACTTCCTGATGACTGGATTCCATGCGATTCACGTGGTGGTCGGGATGATTCTGTTCGCGATCGTGATTTGTTCCCGATTGGGTGATCGTTGGTCTGACTACGTCGAGAACAGTGGTCTGTACTGGCACTTTGTGGACCTGGTCTGGATTTTCCTCTTCCCTTTGATTTACCTCATTCCAGCAACCAGTTAATCGATTCAGTTCCAGCTGTTAATGAGTCCTCTGTTTCCTAGAATTCTTCCAAATCGTCGAACGCATCCGGGTATTCTTATGAGCGATGTTGAACACTCAGAAACCTATGAGCCTCATGGAAGCTCGAAGACGTATTTTGTCGTCTTCATCCTGTTATGTATCTGCACCGGCGTGTCCTGGTTGGTTGACGAGATGCACATCAATAATCTCGTCCTGCTGGTGGTGACTGTACTGGCGATTGCTTCCCTTAAAGCGAGCTTCGTGTTGCTGTACTTCATGCATCTCAAGTTTGAAAAGAACTGGAAGTACGCTTTGTTGCTGCCAACCACGATTCTGGCAATCGGCTTGCCGATGACGTTGCTACCTGATATTGGCCTGCATTATTACACCAACGTCAATCCGCAATCGCTCACGACAGTGAAAGAAGCGACCAGCGAAACGGCGACCAGTACTGTTGAAGAAGAAACCTCGCCCGCTGCTCTCGAGCCCGAAAACAAAGAACAGTAGTTTTAGGTTACTCCCTAAGATTGAACAGGCTATGAGGAAATTAAATCATGAGAGCCATTCCTGAGATCGAATCGTGATTGAAGTCCGTGAACTCACTCATTTCTACGGTTCTCATTGCGCCCTCAAGTTTGTTTCGTTGACGGTTGCCTCCGGCTCCATTCTCGGGATTCTTGGCCCGAACGGGAGTGGTAAAACAACGCTCTTTCGTATCCTCAGTACGCTCTACCCGGTGCAGCAGGGAGAAATCGTTCTCGACGGAACCTCGCTTGTCGACGACCCGGCGGCCATCCGGCACAAGATCGGTGTTACCTTTCAGGCCCCCAGCCTTGATCCCCGTTTAACGGTGGAGGAGAACCTCCGCTATCAAGGGTACTTGTACGGTCTCTCCGGTCGCGCTTTGCGAAGCCGGATCGAAGAACTGATGCAAAGGCTGAAACTGTCTGACCGCCTGCGAGATCGAGTGCAGTCGCTATCGGGCGGGATGCAGCGACGGGTGGAGATTGCCAAGGGGCTGTTACACGATCCGCAGATACTCATTCTGGATGAACCAAGTACCGGTCTCGATCCGGGGGCACGTATTGACCTTTGGGCTTACCTGCAACGGCTGCGAGATGAGTCGGGAATGACCATTCTGGTGACGACACATTTGATGGAAGAAGCGGAGCGGTGTGATCAGCTTGCGATTCTGGATAAGGGCGAGGTTGCCGCGACCGGTTCACCAGAACATCTTCGCCGTTCTCTGGGCGGGGACTGCCTGACCATCCAAACAGAAGAACCTCAGCGGCTGCAACAACGAATCAAAGATGATTTTGATCTACAGTTCCAACTGATCGGCGAAAGCCTGCGATTGGAAGCCCCGGAGGGTCACGAGTTGTTGCGTAATCTAGTGGATGCTTATACGACAGAGATTCAATCGGTCTCACTCGGCAAACCGACATTGGAGGATGTCTTCATCGCTCGTACCGGGCACCAATTCTGGGGAGAGGTGGTCGAAGGATGACAGGAACAATTCAAGTCCACCCCGACACGCCAACTGGGAAAAAACCATCAGGGGCAATCTCTGCGGCCGGTCTCGCGATCTGGGCGTTGGCTGCACGGGAACTGGTTCGATTCTTTCGGCAACGCACGCGAGTCGTCGGAGCGTTGGGGCAACCTTTGATCTTCTGGATCTTATTTGGAGCAGGGCTGCATGGTTCCTTTCAAGCTCCTGACTGGGCTCCGGAAGGGATGACGTATCAGGAATATTTCTTTCCAGGTGTCGTCGTATTAATCATTCTGTTCACCGCGATCTTTTCAACCATTTCTCTGATTGAAGATCGGCGAGAAGGATTTCTTCAAGGAGTGCTGGTAGCACCGGTTCCGCGGTTCTCCATCGTTCTAGGTAAGCTGGCCGGGGGAACGATTCTCGCTCTAATTCAAGCGGCCCTGTTTCTGGCGATTGGTCCAATGCTGTCGATGGTTGGCTTAGCGCCTGCCATGCAAGTGGCCTGGAGTTTGGAAACGGCATTGGCCGCCGGTTTCTTTCTGACATTGGTTGCCTTCGCGCTCACATCGCTGGGGTACGTAATTGCCTGGCCGATGGAATCGACGCAGGGGTTCCATGCGATCATGTCTGTGTTCCTGATGCCGATGTGGTTACTTTCGGGAGCATTCTTTCCCATACCGGAATCGGGATGGCTCGCCTGGGTGATGCGGTGTAACCCATTAACGTATGGCGTCGCTGGCTTGAGACAACTGATGTATTCCGAAGCCGAGTTGCAGACAGCCGCAGCGATTCCTTCCATCTGGATGTGTGCCGGAATTATGCTGTTCTTCGGTTTGGTGTGCACGGCAATTGCCGTCTGGATGACGGGACGCCGAAAGGCGGCTGACCAACGGTAATCCGTTGCGTATAATAGGTATCGCCCGTCCCTTCGATTATGATTTTATCGCTATATTAGCATCTTATATCTATTAGCATCGGTTGAATGCACAATGAGGAGCGCTTGATATGTTTCGCAGACCCTTCTTCTGGGTGGGAGCCATTTTATGGGTTGTCGTTCTTGTCGTTGGTTATCGCATGATGACCGGTGCGGGGAAAAATCCGGTTGAGATTGGTGTACCGCCGGAGTCGGTAGAAGGCACACTTGTTCCGACTGACGATGTAACATCCGAAGCGGTCGAAGCCAGCCCATGGCCAGCCGAGGGATTACCCGAGTTCAGCCTGACCGCCCATACCGGAGAAACAGTTACGAAAGAGTCTCTAATGGGCCAACCATGGCTGGTGGATTTCATTTTCACGCGTTGTACCGGCCCCTGTCCGAAGTTAACTGCCCGTATGTCTTTAATGCAGGAAGAATTGAGCGACACGAATGTGAAGCTGATCACGATCACAGTCGATCCCGAATTCGACGATGTTGAGAAGATGAAACGATATGCGATGGTCTATGGTGCCGAGGATGATCGCTGGTTAATGCTTACGGGAGGCTATGAAGAAATCTATGACCTGATCGAAAAAGGATTTCAAATGCCGGTTCAGGAAATTGAAGGAGCGGACGAAGGAAGCAAGTTTCTGCATACGACCAACATTCTCTTCGTAGATGAAAATGGAGTCGTGCAGGAAAAAGTGAACGGCTTAATTGACAGTGAAGTGGTCTCACTTCGCCGAAAACTCGTTAAGAAATATGGAGATATAACGGACGACTCTACGACAGAAGACGACGAAAAAATCCCGCCAGCAGCTGATGGAAACTGACTGTCGTTGAAGGCAAGTGGCTCATTTGTTCCCCTTTCGGTCGGTTGCTATGATAATGCTGAAGCTGTATTGAACCTTCTCGACTTGCAACCGGACTCGATCTTCATGGTGACTCCTCAATCTCTCACGGCCGAAGAACAAGCGACATACGAATGGCAACTCTGGGTCCCGGACTTCGGTGAAGCGGGACAGGAAAAGCTGAAAGGGGCGACAGTCTGTGTCTCGCGCTGCGGTGGACTTGGTTCCGTCGTGGCCTATGAACTGGCCGCAGCTGGCGTGGGAAAACTGGTGCTCGCCCACGCGGGCAATGTGAAGCCAAGTGACCTTAACCGTCAACTACTGATGACACACGACTGGTTGGGCAAACCCCGCATTGAATCGGTGGAACGGCGTCTGAAAGAGTTGAATCCGCGTCTTGAAATTGAAGCGCACGCAGAAAATCTGAGCGAAGAAAACGCGGATCGGATTCTCGGCGACGTCGACTTGATTGTCGATTGCGCTCCCTTGTTCAATGAGCGGTTCGCGATGAATCGTGTCGCTGTCGAACGGAAGATTCCGCTCGTCGAATGTGCCATGTACGATCTGGAATCGCAGATCACGACGATTCAACCCGGGGTGACTCCCTGCCTGAGGTGTCTCTATCCGGGCGATCCGCCGGTGTGGCGACGGGAATTCCCTGTCTTCGGTGCGGTATCCGGTAGCGTTGGCTGTATCGCGGCGATGGAAGCGATTAAAGTTCTGGCCGGATTCGGAGAGCCTCTATTCTCTCAGATGTTAATGTATGATCTCCGGGATATGACGTTTCATAAACGGAAAATCCAACGACGGCTCGATTGTGAATCCTGCGCATCGCTGTTCTGAAACGTTGATGCGTGTCAGCTGATTAAGTTTTCTTCAGTGTCGTTCTCAACTTCTTTCGCATGACGTTGAATCGTTTCATTGGTGTTCCGGAGATCGCCTTCTGCGTCGGTGGAGGCCGCTTTGTCCGCTTCGTCGATGCAAAGAGAAGCCGCATCCGGCTTGCCTGTCTTCGTGGCTTCTTCCTGGCTCAATTCTGCCGCTGATTCCTTGCTGTGAGACTCTTTTACCATCACGACGGGAACTCCGTTGGGGAAGACCACTTCCCGCGCTTCGTCGGGCATGCTGATCTTCGCTTCGGTCAGTGCTGTCTTGGTCTGCCGCATTAAGGCGCTACACACCGAGGGAGCGTCGAACCGTTCGCCGTCGAGCCAAAAACTGACATTCAGATTAACTGTCGAAGCACCGAGTGATTCCACTAACACCAGCGGAGCGGGGTCTTCGAGAACCGTTTCGTGTCCGGTCAGAACTCTCAAGATTGCCTGTTGAGCCTTGGTAACAGAATCGTCGTAACCAATTCCAATCACAAATTCCTTACGAATACGAGGGGACGAGGAATAATTGATTACGATCGATTTGTAGACGGTACTGTTTGGAATCTGAACGTGGTTTCCCTCAACCGTTAGCAGTAATGTTCCCCGGGTGGTGACGCGGCGGACGAACCCTTCATGTCCTTCCAGTTCAATCAGGTCGCCCACATTAAAAGGCCGGTTCAGACTGATTAACACACTCGCCAGATAGTTTTCAGCAATGTCACGAAAGGCAAACCCGATCGCCAGACCAATCAATCCCGTTCCTCCCAGAACGGTCACCGCCAGACGGCTTAGTCCGGACACTTTCAGAGCGATGTAGATACCAATCAACATGATCAGCACTCCAACGATGCTACCCACAACCTGCTGGATCAATTGACTGTCGATGCGTCGGGCGGTGAGACGTCTGGATAGTCGGGCAGTCAACTTGGCGATGACATAAGCGAGAATGATGACCATCACGCCTACGATCAGCAGGGGGAGTAAATGCACAAAGTCTCGCCCGAGTTGCTTCAGTTGGACAATCGCCGGTTGGATATCCCAGATCGGTCGACCTTGGACTTTCAGTTGGTTGACCACAGCAACGACGTCAGATGTCCGTTGCGCAACACGTTCGGCCCATTCTCGATGAGGGTCACTGTCAGCGATACCTTTCAGGATGACAATGCCTTCATCCGTCTCGACCTCTACCGACTCGAACCACCCTGAGGCGTTATAGATTCGTTGCAGTCGACCGGAAATGTCTTCGTCAATCGCGACCGGGTTCACTTCGACCTTATCAGGAGTGTCGATCTCCTTTTCCTCTTCGGTAACGATCACGGCATCGTCGTCTGCGGACTCCTGGAAATTAGCGAAGACAGCGGATGAGGAGATGCCGGCGAAGAGACTTAGGAAGAGTAAGAGATGAACGATACCATAAAATCGAGACTGGTTGATTTGCAGATGCATGCTGGCTGAATGCCCTTCGATTTATTGCGAGAAGTGGACGGCAGGTCTGGTGAATAGGAAATGCAATTAACCGTTAGCGGTGTAAGCCATCCGGCTGATCTCATGAGGTTCTATTCCTGATGGATAGGATTCGCTGACGGGTCTGGCCTGTAGATTTTTTGCTTCGGAGGGTCTTATTGTAAATCTTACAGTTGTCCAGCTTCTTTTTCTTCTACTGTTTAACGGGAAATGAAGTAAAAACGGGTGGCGCTTTCTGGAAAAACAAAGCTATTGACCCACTTTCAAGCCAATCCTATACTCCGCGCCGAATTACTGTGGAGGAAGGTCCCGAATAGGACTGGTGGCTGTCACAAGTCTCTGTTTCCTGTTCTCAATCCGATTCCGCGCTCTCTCGATTGATATGACTTCTCTGATGCAGATTGGCAACTCCGTTTTGATCGCCCTGATGCGTGCTCTGTTTCTAATGGCCTGTTTACTACTTGGTCCAAACATGGTTCAAGCAGCCGGCGATTGGATTGAGATCTGTGAAGGAGATGCCTTCATCTGTCGTTCTGAAGTCAAGGTAGGTCAAACTGAACTACCGGCGATGTTAAAGATCTTGCGAAGTGAAATCGAGCAGAAGTTAGGTCTGGAAAGCAGTGACGAGTTGCTGGAACTGTATTTGTTTCGGAATCGTCGCAACTTTGTGGAGTATGTCTCCCAGCGGATTCCGGAAGGAGCTTCCCGGCAGGCTCTGTATGTTAAAGGAGAAGATCGGTCACGAATTTACATCTATAACCATCTGGCAGTTCGAGATGATATTCGGCATGAATGTACGCATGCCATTTTACATCATTCTCTACCGTATCTGCCGTTGTGGATGGATGAAGGTCTGGCTGAATATTTTGAGGTGGAACACCAGATGCGATCGACAGGGAATTCGCACCTGGGAGAGATGCGGTTTTCCATGTTCTTTCGGCATAAACCAAACATGCGAGAACTGGAGCAACTTAATTCACTTACGGAAATGGATAAAAGTGATTACCGAGATTCCTGGGCATGGATTCATTTTTTGATTCACGAATCCGAGGAATCCCGGCAATTACTTTTAGAATACCTGAAGGAAATTCGAGAGGGAGAACCTCCGGGACCTTTCAGCGTGATTCTGTATCGGGCGATGCCCAATGCAGATGAAAGATTAAAACGACACATTAAAAGCTGGAAGTAAGGCAAAATCTAGAGAGAGCGAATTGCTCTGTCGGAAAGCTGCCGACTTTCGAGTTTCTATTTTGAAACAACGGTCATAGGGAAGTGACCGAGTTAACCGGGAAATGTGGTTCAGAAACAGTTGTTTTTGAATCACTCAAATTTCTTCCCGGTTATGAAGTCTTTTTTCGACGTGAAAACAGGGAGAAAATTATGAAGGGATTACGTTTCCTAAAGGAAGCGGCCTATGGTCTGGCTTGTCTGGGACTACTCGTTCCACAAGCTGGCGTGTCGGCAGCGACCCCCAAACAGGAAGTCAAAGCCGAACGATTCATGAATGGCCCAACCGCCGTTGATGTTGTGCTTGGCAAAGATGGAACTGTGATTGGGAAAGTTGTTGACGGACAAGGTAAACTTGTTGAAGGTGCTGCTGTAACGATCACCAAAGGCGAAAAAGAAGTGGTGAAAACCGTTTCTAACGCTAAAGGCCTGTTCGGTGCTCGCAACATGACTGCCGGTACTTACAAAATTACCGCTGGTCAGGGAAGCCGTCAGTTCCGCCTCTGGTCTGCACAGACTGCACCTCCAAAAGCAATGGCTAAAGCCATTCTTGTCAGTGATAACCAAATCGTTCGTGGCCAGCCGGTCATGGGCGGAATCGACATCATTACTGGTGTTCTGTTGGCAACGACGATCACGGGAACAACTTTCGCGATCATCAATAACAACGACATCAACGATCTCGAAGACAACATGGACGCTCAGAATGCTGCTTTGAACGGCCGTATTGATGATTTGGAAAACCAGTTGGAAGAAATTGAAGCCATCGTGACGAACTAAGCTAGTTCAGCAGTCACTTTAAGATTCATTCGAATCTGTATCGATCGATGCATATTTAGCCGGATTGAGGAATTCTCCTCTGTCCGGTTTTTTTATTGCGATGCTTATAAGATCGAGATTGGTCGTCGTCCTTTAATTCTGCATGACAGGTTCAAGGTTGAGCGGACTCTTCCCATGCGAAATCGCCGCGAGCAAACATGAATACCTAGAACTATTATCAGTGTGCTGTTTTACGGGGTTTCAAGTTCCGTCTGGGCGCCATCGCCAGTAGCGACCAGGGACATGTTCTCGGTGATCTCGGAGGCGAGTCGGAATTCGCCGCGACCATCTTCACGGTCTTTGTTTTCTTTCTGCACATTGATCGACCATTGCGCGATCCCAAAGGGAACATCAGGACTTCGCCAGAATTCGCCTTTGTTGCGTGTGCGGTTGGTGGGGCTTTCCGTTGTCAGGCTGCCGAGGTATTTCGTCGTCTCGAATCCGCCCGCTTTCAAGCTTAGCGAAGCCGGGCCTTCTTCCGAGATCTTGCGGTAATGGCGGAGCAGCGTAACCAATGGGTAGACTTGAAAGACGGGAGTCTCGATCTCTTCGACTTCTTCAAACAGGCTGAGTTGTCGGTAGCCTTTCACGATCGGAATGTAGTCCACAAGAATATCTTGACCATCGATAACTTTGCCGATGATGACTTCTTCCGGGATCAGGACTTTGTAGATACGGACACCGTAGCTACCCGGGTCGATCCCTGCTTCACTCGGTTTACCGGTGACCTGCTTGAACTCGATCCAGTGGCACGTTGTTTCTTCGCCCTGATACATCGCCTGTTCGGTTCCCAGCGATTTGATTGTCAGCTCGCGGATCCATTCGAGCACCAGATTCCCTTCCGCCACTCCGGAACGGATTTCGGTCTGGTTGTAGGTTCCTTCATAGCGTGCCCAGGTTCCGTCTTCCGGAAGCGACCAGATCAAACCCTGAGCCTGAACGGAGGCGGGCACTGACAGGATAAGCAGACAGATGAGGGCTGTTGAAATTCGATAGAACTTGGGCATCAAAAGAATTCTCCGCGACGGATGGTCATCCAGGAGGGTGTCGGCAGTTTCAATTCCGAATTCCACACCTGCTCTAATGTCCGTTTGCTTCACGGGCAACAGACGTTTCTGTTTGGAAACCAACGGGTTACGTGGCTTCCCTGAGTCGGCGGTGGGAATCGGATTTCGCGTTTCTTTAGTCTCTCACACGGATCGGGGGCTGGCAAGCTTGATCCTCCCTCTGGTCCCTAAACAGCCCGATTTTCAGGCTTAAAAGACTGTCTGGGTAAGCCCTGAGGACGGCATAGGCACTCCAAAGATGACCGTTTTCTGAAATCGGCGCACTCGTAGTCTGCGAAAACGGAGATAGAACTGGATTGTCGATGGCACGATTGACATCACTTCCTGGAGATTTCAGTATGGAAGGTGACGGTCGGAGGTACCACTTTGCTGGCCCCGATGACTCATCAACTTTATTTGATCGACCCCCAGCCTGAGCAAATTCCTATGAACTATCTGTTGCGTACCTCCCTTCTGTTTTTACTCTCCGGTATTTTTATCCTGAGTACGTCTTCCTCGATGATTCAGGCGGAGGATTTGCTGCCGGGAAGTCGACCGGTGATTGAAGCTCGGAACTATAAATCGTTACAAGCGGCGATCGATGCCCTGCCTGAAGAAGGGGGACTGGTCCAATTACCGCCTGGTAAGTTTGAGATTATCGAACCTTTGAGGCTGACCCGTGGCGAAGTGACCATCCAAGGTGTCGGTGCGGCGAGTTGGATCCATAACACGAATCAGGAGGGCAAACCGGCATTCGTTATCGAACGAGCGGACAAGAAAAAAGTTCCCTCGAAAGAGCGATTGTGGCGAGTGATGCTCAGCAATTTTAGAATTACCGGAACCGAAAAATCCGGGCATGGAATTGAAGCGAACTGGATTCAGGAACTGTTCCTGCAGGGAGTCACTGTCAGCGAACATGGTGGAGATGGTCTCCATCTATATTTCTGCGAAGAGGACGCCCGCATTTCCGATTGTCTGATAACCTATAACAAACAGAATGGAATTTTCGGCGAGGGGCTCCACGACACCGTCGTCTCCGCCAATCATTTCGAAGAGAACCAGGATGCACTTCGCTTTATCGATGGCTACAACCTGTGCATGACGGGGAACAATATCGATGACCATCTGCGTCATGGCGTGATCGTGGAGAACACCTATGGCTCGGTGATCTCCGGCAACATGATCGAAGAATGTATGCAGGGAACCGGAGTCATACTGGATCGCGATTGTTACGGCATTACGGTCAGTTCGAACGTGATTGCTCACAACGGTATCGGGGTCGATCTGAAAGACGCGCATGGTTGTGCGGTGTCGGCGAATACCTTTACGGTAAATCTGGAGGATGGACTGAAGATTGGTCCGGACAGTGGACGGATCACGGTGACGGGGAACAGTTTTGGAAATGACTACCAGGGCGACGGCCAGTATCGTCGACGTAAGAACGATTTGAAGACCGGAGGGATTGTTTTGGAAGGGACGTCGAACAATGTCATCTCCGGCAATCAGTTCTCTGCCAAATCAGCAAAAGCGATTACCGTATCAGGCGAAGAAAACCGACAGAACCTCATCAGCAATAATCTGTTTACCGCCATCGAAAGCGAACATGCGAAGTCGTCCGAATCGTTACTGGAAAACAATCTGTCGACCGACGGAGAGAAACCTCTGGAATAAATCGCCCATAAATCGCGTTCAGCGAATTAAGGAGTGATATCCCCTTTTTTGAGATGGGTCCGGTGGCGAATGATTTCGCCTTCGACGAGATAAACGACATCTTCCGCGATGTTCGTCGCATGATCAGCGACGCGTTCCACGTGACGTGAAGCAGAGAAGAGGTGCAGGGCGGACTCGATGCAAGAGGGGTTCGCCTGCATCTGCGCGCTGAGCTCATTAATGATGAGGCGATTCAGTTCGTCGATACCATCGTCGTCATCGCAAACTCGTCGAGCCATGTTGCTGTCGAGTTGTACGTAGGCGTTAATGCTTCGGTGAAGCATCTCTACAGAGGACCGAACCATGACCTGCAAACGGTCTGGAACGACAATTGCCGGTCCATTGATCAGGCTACAGGCTCGTTCGGCAATATGTACACCCAGGTCCGCGACGCGTTCCAGTTCGGCGGTAATTTTCAGTACGGTCGTGAGACGTCGGAGGTCTATCGCGACTGGTTGATGCAGGGCCAGAACTTTGAGGCAGTTTTCTTCCAGTCGAACATCCCAGCGATCAATGATATCATCTTTCGCAGCGAGTTCTGCCGCTTTTTCGTAGCTTGGTTCGGAAAGAGTGTCGACCGACAGGTGGATCATCTCCTCGACCATCGATGACATAGTCAGCAGGTCGTGGTGGAGCTGTTCCAAGTCTCTCATCAGATGAAGACTCATGTTATACGGCTTTCTGCGGATCTAGAATGATAGACCAGGCGAAACTTCGTAGAGGCATCGACTGCGATCGTAGGATGATATTTGAAATGAAATGAAGTGAAGTGACTTGCAAGGTCGCGTGTCGAGATGGGCTTTAAGAATTATCCGAACCGGCCGGTGATATAGTCTTCGGTTTTCTTTTCTTTCGGGTTGGTGAAGAGCTGCTCTGTTTCACCGACTTCGATCAGGTTGCCTTCAAAGAAGAAGGCGGTTTCGTCGCTGATACGGGCGGCCTGCTGCATGTTGTGAGTCACAATCACAATCGTATAGTTCTGCTTGAGTTCGAAGATTAAGTCTTCGATTCGGGCTGTCGACGCGGGGTCGAGAGCGGAAGCCGGTTCGTCCATCAACAGGACATCAGGATTCGTTGCGAGCGCGCGGGCAATACAGAGCCGCTGCTGCTGACCACCAGAGAGAGCCAGCGCGGAATCGTTCAGGCGATCTTTGACTTCTTTCCAGAGCGCGGCTCGTTCCAGAGACTGTTCCACGATTTCCTTGAGGATATTTTTGTTTCGCTGGCCCGCAATTCGGGGACCGTAAGCGACGTTATCAAAAATCGATTTGGGGAAAGGAATCGACTTTTGAAACACCATGCCGACTTTCTTGCGGAGGGCGACGACATCGATTTGAGGAGCATAAATGTCGATGCCCTCAACGAGTACTTTACCTTCCAATCGAACGTCTTCAATGATGTCGTTCATTCGGTTAAGCGTTCGCAGATAGGTGCTTTTACCACAACCGGAAGGTCCAATCAGAGCCATCACTGATCGGGGAGGAACCTGAAGTGAAACATCAAACAGGGCCTGTGATTCTCCATAGAAGAAATCGAGATTACAGGATTCGATCATCGGTCTTGTCTTCAGGGGGGACGGGGTGATGTCCTCAGTCGGCAGTGTCTTTTTCCGATTCACGATTTGAGTAAATCCTTGCAGAGTGGTTGCCATCATTGCTCCAGTAGGTTCGGAACCTTGTTTAGGATTGACGCCTTCAGGATGGTTCGTCTTCACATCAATTCATTCTCAGGAATTATTCTGAGTTTAGCGCCCTGTTTGTTGTTAATATTTAATGAATAATAAAGTGACTCATAATTCGGGCGATAAGACTGTTTTGATTTTGGTTACGAGAGCAACACCCTACCAGCGGGCTCGTTTGGAATATCGGTTGCGGATAGAGATGGCGACTCCATTCAACGCGAGTAGGACGATCAGCAGCACCAGAATCCCAGCTGCTGAGACGTACTGGTATTCTTCTTTTGGTCGGGAAACCCAGTTGAAAATTAAAATTGGTAATGTCGTAAAACTGTCGAACGGGGCATCCATTACCCCCTGTGGGTCTGTCACAAGTTGGGCCGGTGAGTCGATGTTCCCCGGAGTCGCTGCGACGAAGACCAAGGCTCCCATCATCAGAATAGGAGCCGTTTCGCCGATTGCTCGTGAAATCGAGAGAATCATCCCGGTTAATATGCCGGGTAAGGCGGCGGGTAAAACCTGATCGCGGATGGTTTGCCAACGGGTGGCTCCCAGTGCCACTGATGCATGACGGATTGAACTGGGCACAGATCGCAGCGCTTCCTGCGAGGCGACAATCACCACCGGCAGAATGAGCAGACTGAGCGTCAACGCTCCCGAGAGAACGCTTGGACCGAAAGGAAGAGGGACACGGAGTTCCGCAATTCCCAGCGGAAATACAAGAGTCTTAGGATTCACTCGGAAGAAGTCGAACATCTGTACGAAGACGGACAGTCCCAGAATCCCATAGACAATTGAAGGGACCCCAGCGAGGTTTGCCAGGTTGATTTGAATGATCCGGGTCAAGCGACTTTTGCTAGCATATTCTTCCAGGTAGACCGCCGCACCTACTCCGACGGGAATGGAGAAAAGGGTCGTTAGCAGAATGAGCCAGAAACTGCCCCATAACCCCGCTTTGATTCCCGCGACTGCCGGCATCCGGGAGTCATAACTCGTCAGGAAATCCCAAGTGAGCCAGGAACCTCCCTGCCAGAGGATCGTTCCGAGCATGACAATCAGAGCGGCGAAACTAAACCAAGTGGACAGAAAGCAGATTGTCGCGAAGACTTTGCCGAGACGATGGCGTGCAGCCAGTTGGCTGTCGAACATTTGGTTTGGATTACTCATTGGTACACCTCTCGGAAACGCCGCATGATGGCGTAAGAGATAAAGTTCATGGTGAGGGTAACCAGAAAGAGTGTCAGGGCGACGGCGTACAGGCTTTTGTATTCAATACTGCCCACCGGGGTGTCACCCATACTGATGTTAACGATGAAGGCGGTCATCGTTTCGACGCTTTCGAACGGATTGAAGGTCAAGTTGGGCTGCTGCCCGGCAGCAATCGTCACGGCCATCGTCTCGCCGACTGCTCTTGAGAATGCCAGGATGAACGACGCGGCAATGCCGGAAATGGCAGCAGGCAGGACGACTTTGATTGAGACGTCAAACTTGGTGGAGCCCAGTGCGTAGCCCGCCTCTCTTAACGACTGCGGAACAGCACGCAGGGCATCTTCACTGAGAGAAGAGATCATCGGGATGATCATGATCCCGACGACGATTCCAGCACTCGCGGCATTGAAGACTGAGACATCGAACCCCAGCAGATCCTGAAAGAAAGGTCTGAGAATATAGGGGGTGACAAACACGAGTGCGAAGTAACCGTAAACGACAGTGGGGATTCCCGCCAGGATCTCCAGAATTGGTTTAATGAAATTACGTATTCGAGGCGAAGCGTATTCGCTCATATAAATGGCACTGGCGAGGCCGAGAGGGATTCCAACCAATGCCGCGATTCCGGCGATCAGAAAGGTGCCGGCTAGTAATGGCAAAATACCGAAATGCTGATCGGCATATTGAGGTGTCCACTTGGTGTCAGTGAAAAAATCTTTAAAAGAAACCTGTTGAAAGAATGCCTCTGATTCGCCAAAGGAAAACAGGCTCTCTGTGATCAGCACGTAGATGATGGAGATCGTCGTGGCGATGGAGAGCAAGGCGCAAAACATCAATACGAAGCGAATCAGTTGCTCTTTAAGTCGCTGAACTGAGAACCGTTTGTCGAGCGAGGTTGAAACACCTTTCGGTTCGGGCTGGTTCACAGGCATTGGGGTTGTAGACAAAAGTCAGATACCTCGTGGACAATTCGAAATCAATTTATCAATGTTGGGTGTCGGTAAGACGACGACGTCATAAATTTCCGAAACCCACTCCCGTAACTAATGCCTGTTTAATAAACAGGCTCAGGAGACAGGGGCGGGTTTTGTGGGAATAGGTGTCTTGATGGCAAGTCCGCTTATTTGCTGACTCCCTCTTCCAATGTTTGCTTCGTTGTTTTGAGTTGTTCTTCACTCAGATTGACATAGCCAACTTCATTCACCAGGTTCTGCCCCTCATTGAGGTAGTACCGAAGAAACGTGGCAACATGCGGTTTCTGAAGTGAGTCTTTGCGGACATACAGGAAAAGTGGCCGGGAAAGGGGAACGTATTTCCCTGCTTCAATAGATTCGGCAGTCGGTTCAACCGCGATGGAAACATCGTTTCCGTTAGCCACACTGAGGACTTTCAGTTTGTTTTTGTTTTCGACGTAGTAGGCATAGCCGAAGTAACCGAGCGAGTATTTGTCGCCCGAGACACCGCGAACCAGAATGTTGTCGTCGGAACTGGCAACGTATTCGGAGCGGCTGGCACCTTCTTCGCCGTTGATAGCTTCCGTGAAGTAATCGAACGTTCCAGAGTCGGTGTCCGGTCCGTAGAGTTTGAATGGTTCATCGGGCCAGTTTTCATCGACTTGCTTCCAAGTGGTGATTTCCGAACCCGGTTTCCAGATCATGTTAAGTTGCTCGGTTGTAATCGCGTCGCACCAGTCGTTTTCGGGGTGGACGATGACGGAAAGGCCATCAATCGCGATGGTCAGTTCAATGAACTCGATACCGGCATCTTTCAACGACTTCAGTTCGGATTCCTTAATGGGACGGGAAGCGTCGTTGATGTCCGTTTCGCCGCGGATGAAACGTTTGAATCCGCCGCCGGTTCCGCTCAGACCAACGGTGACATTGATATCTGAGTTTTCTTTCATGTACTCTTCAGCGACAGCCTGTGAAATTGGAAAGACGGTACTGGAACCGTCGATCTGAATTTCTTTCGATACCTTGCGATCGCCGGTACTGTTGACGTTGGAGGTTGAGTTAGTGTTTTCAACCTTGCAGCCGGTTGCGGCGAAACAGAGCAGCATCGTTAACATCAGGACCGAGCAAATTCGGCGCATTAGGGTCTCCAGCCTTTCAAAGCGAACTTCAAGAAAGAGGGCATAATCCCCTCAGCGGACAATCAACCTGGCGCGGATGGTAGGCGCGAAGTGTGAAGATTGCCGTAGCCGAATGTTAAACTTTGATGAAGCTGGGTTGGCCGTCTGTTTGAGCGTTCGCGCGCAGCTGCTCGATGCCTCGGCAGTAGCTTATCTGGGATGACCGAAGGGGAGTAAAGTAAGCGATACGAAGAAAGCGGCTTACGGCGTGTTCGCTGGGCGGAGGATTAGACCGGGGCGTGAATCCACTGGCCCCGGATCATCGTCCCGACCAAGTCATTTTCAAACGCGAAAAGGGAGCGGGCGGGGGCGGCGCGGCGGATAATGTTAAGACTGGCAGAGGCTCCCGGTTTCAGCGATCCGAATTCAGGCAGATTCAGGGCTTTGGCTCCGGCCTGCGTGCCCAGGTGCAGCAGTTGCTGGTCGTCGGCGCGCGGCGACTTTTCTTTCAAAAAACGTAGCTCATTCCACATCGACAAGTCTGGATTGGACGATCGGCCATCGGTTCCGATGGCAACGCGGCCTCCCAACTTCAATAACTGTTCCCACGGGTGAACAGAGTGACCGAAGTAATGGTGCGTTCGGGGGCAATAGACCAACGTCATATTGGGATGGTTGGCTATGTATTGAAGTTCATCCTGGTTCAAATAGTTCCCATGTACGATTAACGCCTGGGGAACATTCCGCAGCAGTTGCAGGTAGTCGAGTGGACTCCCGTTTTTCGCAAACAGATTGGAAGACCAGATGTCACGATCTTCGAGTAGATCACGGAACTCCCCTTTCTGCCGTTTTAGTAACTGTAGTTCCGCTTTGGTTTCCGCCAGATGGAATGCGACAGGCACGTTTCGGCTTGTCGCCAGATTCGCCAACTGTTCGAAGAGTCGCATCTGGACAGTATAAGGAGCATGCGGACTCAGTCCGCCCGACGTGCAAGTCGTCTGCTCGGCGAAGGGATCGTCTTCGTGAGTGTGGAACTGTTCGAGATGTTGAACTGCGAGGTGAATCTGTTCGTCATGAGATTCGGGTAGAAGACCAATCAGTTCTCGAAAGACGACGGAACTGACGGGGAAATCGGAGTGGTCGCGGTAGTCGGCGGGCGAGAGGTTCCCCGTTAAGATGTCGGCAACAGCGGCGCTGCCGGTATGACGCAATTCAAACAGGCCTCCCATGACCAGGTCGGCGAGAGCATTCCGTCGTTTCTCACGGTACTGCAGGATATTTCGTACCCAGCCCGTGAAAGATTTCTCTACTGGAAAAGGTTCCGCGAGATCGCTGAATTCCAGATGCGCATGGGCGTTGACGAACGAAGGGGTGATACAGCAATCGTCCAGTTGGATCGTTTCTGAATACGGCTTCTGGTGAATATCCGTAATCAGTCCTTCGTCGATTTCCAGAACCTGATTTTCGACGACTTCCTGCGGCGTCGTAAATAGCCAACGTGCCTGCAGTGAACAACGTCCGGTACTTCCTGACATGGACAACTTTCTTACTCCTTCAAGACGAGTTCAACCAGGCTCCGCCCGGGATTTATTTTAATCGAAATTTATCCGCAGCGGGCTGCTGCTGGGCAGGCGATAAACGGGCTGGATTTTGATACAGCCAGTAAATCAGCGCTGCGGAGACAATCCCGCAGATAATCAATGTGGGCCAGTGATAATGATATTCGGTCTCGGTGTAGGTGACAAACAGGTTTCCGGGTGAAATAGAAGACTGCAGCTCTTTCTGGTAGACGCCCCGCAGAACTTCGATTCCGTTGTTCACAAAGTGGAACAGAATTCCGGGAAGCAGGCTGTTACTTCTTAAACAGAGCAGACCCAGTACCAGACCGAGCAGCGATGCATTAAAAACCTGTTGCGGAATCATGTGCATCAAGCCGAAGGCCAGGCTCGAAAAGACGATCGCAATACCCAACCGACCATGATGGGCTAGGCCACTCAGGATGAATCCGCGGAAGGCGATTTCTTCACAAATGGCAGGCGCAGCCGCGAAGGTTAACAGCAGTAACCACGGACTGATGTTATTGTCTTGCATCAGTAACAGTGCCTGTTCGACCTGCTCCGGCAACGGGGGAAAGAACCATTGCAGGCTCTGGGCCAGCTCGATCACCAGCGGATGCAGTACGAACGGGAGTGAGATGCCAATCAACAGGTGTGGCAACGGTGGCATGTAGATTTTGAATGTCTGCCGCAAACTGCCCGCCAGCATAGCGCCCATAATCAGCGCGGGGGCGGCGATCAGCGCAATTTGCTGAATCAGAAGTAGCTTCAACATCACCGTGGGGGCCGCAGATTCATCGATTGGTCCCAGCAGGCTGCGCGTGAGGTTCATCGTGGCGAACTGCAGGAACATGATCAGTAGAAAACAGAGCCCCGCTTCCGGGAAGGTGGGGGTTGCCTGTTTCTCACGCAGTAATTGTTTAATCCACAAACCTAAGTTGAACCGTTCCGCTTCCCGGAAAAGCACGTCTTCTCGGCAGAACTGGTCAATGGCCCACCAGAGCGCCAGCAGGCTGTAACCGGTGCTGGTAATCAGGACGGGGATTACATAGATCAGCATCATGGAGACATCCGGTGAGCTGAGCAATCCCTTAAGCAGTAATCCCACGCCAATGACAGGCATGATACTGTAGAAGGGAGTGATTTCGACTGCGGGGGACGCGCAGAATACAGTCAGACCAGTGGTCACTGCCAGCATCGGAGTCAGGTAATACTGGCCTTCTTTGCTGCTGCGGGCAAACGTGGCCAGCGCGAAGCTGAGAGCACTAAATAACGCCGCGATGGGAATTAACAGGATGACCACCCAGCAGATCGCTTCGAGAGAGGGCGGGGCGATAACTCCCAATTGGGCGAGGCCACCCGAGCCGCCGCCACCGAGCGCCACCATATATTTGGTCGTGAATCCTAAACTGACTAAATTCAAAATCGCTGTGGCAATACTGAAGCTGAGGACGGTGAAAAACTTACCCCAGACAATTTCTGTTCGAGACGCGGGGCAGATCAACAACGTTTCCATTGTTCCCCGTTCTTTTTCTCCTGCCGCCAAGTCGATGGCCGGATAGAACGCTCCCGTCATCGCCATAATGATCAGCAGTGCCGGGATGATGGTTCCCCACACGTTGGCCGATAACTCTTGAGCGCTCGCCAGGTCGACCGACTTAGGATTGACGGGCGAGGTGATCGATTCGGGAAGGCTGGCCGCCGTCAGCCGCTGTTTGAGAATATCGGCTTCCCACAAGGCGAGTACGGTTCGGACTCGCGAGTAGGCGATTTGTGATTTCTGATCGGCGTTGTTATGGAGCACCGTCAACGAAGGAACGGAAACGCCGTTGCCTTCTTCAGTAATGTTTCGTTCGGCGATCTGGGTCGTTGTTTTTTCAATCGACTCTGCAAATCCGTCGGGGACCAGAATCAAGACCTGCATATTGCTGATTGCGAACAGGTCACTCAATTCATCATGTGTCAGTTCGATTTCCTGTTGCAGATCCGCCATCCGCTTTTCAAGGTCTGAATCAGCAGGGGAGGGCGAAGAGGTTTCGGGTGACTCCTTCCCTTCATCGTCTTTCTTTCGTGATTTAATCTTCTGCTCAAGGAGTTGGTCGTATTCACCGTTTAGCTGCATCAGTTTCTGATGCACGTTGCCCAGGTTCTTTGCATTATCAACAAGCAGTTTTAGTCGTTCGACTTCGTCCTGCTGCGCAGTGCGTACACCCTCCGTTGGATTCTCTGGAAGGTCTCCTTCAGCAGCTTTCAGTGTCTGTGGCGTAACGACTTCCAGTTGTGAAGACTCTTTGGCCGTGGGAAACCAGCGGCCCGCGAATTGTCCATCTGCCAGCAGCGGTGGGGGGGGGAGATGTTCTTCACCGAGGACGACAACAGTCCGGACCTTTTCCCGATAGGAAAGCATCATCTGCGCCATACCAATGCCGAGCGCTGGGTAGAGCAGCAGCGGCATCATAAAGACCATGAACAAGGTTCGGCGGTCTCGAAGAAGATCGCGAACTTCACGCATGAATATCAGACGTATATTTCTCCAGTTCATCCGTTTTGTCCGGTTGTATTCTGGGCGGCGATTTCGACTTCGTGTAGACGGATTAACTCAAAGAAGAGTTCTTCCATATCGGGTTCGTTGTATTTCTCTTCCAGCTCTTTCACTGTGCCGATGGCCAGAATCTGACCTTTGTAAATCACGGCGACGCGATTACAGAGTTTCTCGACTTCGCGCATAATGTGAGTAGAGAAGATGATGCACTTGCCCTGATCCTTGAGCGATTCGATCGTTTTCAACACAGCCCGCGCGACGAGAACATCCAATCCGGAGGTGGGTTCGTCGAAAATCAACACGGGTGGGTCATGCACGATTGTACGGGCGATGGAAACCTTCTGCTTCATACCGGTCGACATTTTGGAACCGAGCATCTCCGCCACATCTTCCATCTGTAACATTTCGAAAATGTCGTCGATGCGTGGTTGCAGTTCGTTTTCGTTGATTCCATAGAGTCGACCGAAGTACTCGACCATCTCGCGACCAGTCATCCGGTCGTAAATGCCGGTATTCCCCGACATAAAGCCAATGTTCGCGCGAACCTGAGCGGGGTTATCCATCACGTTATAGCCAGCGACTTCGGCCAGGCCACCCGTGGGGCGTAAAACAGTACTTAAGATTCTTAAACAGGTGGTCTTACCGGCGCCGTTCGGGCCCAGCAGTCCGAAGATCTCTCCCGGTTGAACTTCAAAGCTGACGGAGTCGAGGGCTTTTACCTGCCCTCGCTTTAAATCAGCGAATGATTTGGAGAGATCCTGAACCCGAATCATATCTGCTTCACGTTCTTTCACATATCATCGAGAGGACAAGACGCCCTCTGAGAATTCGATCACTAACACGACAGGCTGTCTGCCGCAGGCTGTTCTTCAAGAGTAGCCTAGAGGTTGTCGGGGTGAAAGAGCGGAGCTGGCCGGGGGGACCGGCTTGTTCAATTTAGAATCGGCAAAGTCGCTACAGACCGACCAGGCGTTACCTTTGGCGCCAGGTCTTCGTCGATCAGGTCGTAGAAAACGTTTCGTTGTCGGGGGATGTAACCCGCCTCGGAAATGCATCGTCGGATCTCTTCGAGCGACAGGTGATAAACCGTTCCTGCCTGCGAGACGACATTTTCCTCGATCATCAGACTTCCCATATCGTTGGCTCCGAAGAAGAGCGCGACTTGGCCGATTTTGTCTCCCTGGGTCACCCAGGAAGACTGAATGTTGGGGAAGTTATCGAGATACAAACGTGCGATAGCCTGAGTTTTCAGGTATTCAAATGCTCCGGCAGGGGGAACATCGGACATGTCTGTATTCTCAGGCTGCATCGTCCAGCAGATGAAAGCGGTGAATCCGCTGGTTTCGTCCTGCAACTGACGGAGGCGTTCCAAGTGTTCGACACGCTCGGCCAAAGTTTCGATATGTCCAAACATCATGGTGGCCGAGGATCGTCCTCCCAGTTCGTGCCAGACGCGATTGACATTCAACCAGTCGTCGGTCAAGACTTTCCCACGTGTGATTTCTTTCCGAACACGGTCGACCAGAATCTCACCGCCCCCACCGGGGATGGAACCCAGTCCCGCTGCTTTTAACCGTTCGAGTACGGTTTTGAGAGGAAGTTTGCTGATTTTGGTGAAGTGATGAATTTCCGGAGGGCTGAACGCGTGGATATTTACCTGGGGGAAGTTCTCTTTAATGTTAGAGAGCATTTTCTCGTACCATTCGAGAGACAGTTTAGGATGCAGGCCTCCCTGCATCAGAATCTGATCACCACCCAGGTCGACTGTCTCCTGAATTTTTTGCAAGAGGACATCCTGCTCCAGAACATAGACATCAGGATGATTGGGCGGCCGATAGAAGGCGCAGAAATCACAAACAGCCGTGCAGGCGTTGGTGTAATTGATGTTTCGATCGATGTTATAGGTACGATACGGTTCCGGATGGAGTCGCTGAGTCACCTGGTGCGCAGCGCTACCGATGGCGGTTAGGTCGTGTGACTCAAAGAGTTTCAGACCGTCTTCCGGAGTCAGTCGTTCGCCGGCAATCGCTTTATCGAGTAGAGACGTAATGTCGCTGGACAATGTCAATTCCTCCCGGAGGCAAGTAGGTCGCGAGATCCTGAAACAGTCTCAATCCGTTCCGTTCCGCTGATCCCAAATGAAAGTGTAGGTTGTTTCTTAAGTAGTTTTCTGCCAGTTCTGGTGACAGGTCCAGTTTGGGCGCTTCTTCCGCTGCTATTTCCGCCAGATGTTCAACGCCCTGATTTCGTGCTTCAGAGAGAATGTCCGGCAGTTCGCCCAGTTCGACATGGGTGCGGGCGGCCCAGGCGGCGAAGACAAACGGCAGCCCGGTCCAGCTGTACCATTCTTCGCCAAGATCCCAGACAACTTCAAATTCTTCTTCCGGCACATGCATCGCCCGATCGCCAATCATCAGGATGGCATCGCATTCTGATGCTTCCACCGGTTTTCCGAAAGGGAGCGGGGCAAGTTCTGGCTGGACTCCGTATTTCTCGGAGAGAAAAATCCGCACGAGCGTCGCACTCGTCCGCGAACCGACGTCGAGCGCGAGTGTCCGGATTTTGCCCGGATGAACTCGACTGTAAAGTCTTACGCTGAGAACAGGTCCGCAACTGGCTATGCAGGCG
Organism: Polystyrenella longa; assembly: GCF_007750395.1. Taxonomy (GTDB): domain Bacteria; phylum Planctomycetota; class Planctomycetia; order Planctomycetales; family Planctomycetaceae; genus Polystyrenella; species Polystyrenella longa. Next base: position 560,393 of record NZ_CP036281.1, read on the forward strand.
TCCGAAATCAGCTTACAGGAAGGGTTTCGGGTGATCTCAATCGAAGGAATCAGAGCAACATCCAGCTCTCCCGCGGCAAGTTGGTCCGCGAGACGGCTGGGATAATCGAGCTTCAATTCCGCTGCGGGCGCCAGTTCGGCCAGGCGATAAACCAGAGGTTTGGCATTGAGATAACTGACCGCCCCAATACGTAATGGGCGGCATTGATTGTCTGTCATTTCGACGGAAGACCTTTTAAAACTGATAGAGACGTTCATTGATTATAAACCGTTTCGTCTCGCTCGCAAAGCAACCTGCGAGTGATGATCTAAATTGAAGTACCCAGTTTTTAACGGTCAGGCCGCAAAATCAGGACGAGAAGACGTCCTCGACGGATGCATTCCTTCCCGATAACGCTACAATCGAGCCCAGATCCGCTGTCTAAGGGATCAACCGCAGCGCCGCGGAAACAATAACCGAAAAAGCCCCTCTCCAAGCCAACTTTAAAGCAACCTGATGTCCGAAATAGTAAAAATTGCCCTGATTGGTCTGGGAACCGTCGGTACCGGAGTCGCCCGAGTCCTTCTCGAAGAATCTGAACGCCTGACTCGCCGCTGTGGAAAACAGATTAAACTGGCGAAAGTGGTCGTTCGGGATAAATCTCGACCTCGACACATTGATCTCCCTGATGAAATGGTGACGGACAACCTGCAGGATGTTCTCGATGACGAATCCATCCAGATTGCAGTACAGTTGATTGGGGGAATTAATCCGGCGAAAGATTACATGGAGCGGTTGCTCGACAGTGGGAAACATGTCGTCTCCGCCAACAAGGCCTTGTTATGCGAGCATGGTGAAGAATTATTCTCCCGGGCCCGTGAACAGGGCCGCACGATCGCTTTTGAGGCTGCCGTCGCCGGGGGCGTGCCGATTATTCACGTGCTGAGTCAGGCGATGGTTGGAAACCAGATCACCTCCATCGAAGCGATTCTGAACGGTACGAGTAACTTCATTCTCTCCGAAATGTTTCTCGGTGGACGCGATTATGCCGACGTCCTCAGGGAAGCTCAGGAGCTGGGCTATGCCGAAGCAGATCCCGCTTTGGATGTTGATGGAACAGACGCCGCCCAGAAATTGGGCCTGTTGACCCAGCTCGCTTTCGGAACCAAGGTCTCGCTTGATCAATTTCCGCGACAGGGCATTGACAAGCTTCCGTTGGAAGATTTGCTCTACGCGGATGAGCTGGGGTACTCGGTTCGGTTGATTGCAGTCGCCCGTTTATTAAACGAACAACTCGAGATGCACGTTCAACCAACACTGGTACAACTCGATAAGCCGTTGGCTCAGGTCAGTGGTGTGAATAACATGGTCGCCCTCGAAGGGGATGTCGTCGGAAAAACCTGGTACTCCGGATACGGTGCGGGTCAGAACCCGACCGCCTCGGCCGTGATTGCTGACCTTGTCGACACGGTCGCTGGTCGCAGTGATCTCATTTTTCCATTCATGGATCTATGGAGTGATCGACCCGCCCGAAAAGTGCTACCCGCAGAAGAGATTCGCCGACGGTATTACATGCGGTTCAGCGTACTTGATCAACCTCATACTTTTGCTGAGATGGCCGATATTCTGGGACGAAATCAGATTAGCCTGGCCTCGATCATTCAGCATGAAACTCCCGAATCGCCCGAGGCCAATGGAGAGTCCCGACAAATCGTGCCCGTCGTAATCATGACACACATGACAACCGAAGGTCGCATTCGAGCCGCAAGCGCCGAGCTGGCCGAATTGAAATCGATCTGTCCTGACCCGGTCATCATGCCTGTTCTTGATTAACGTCGGTTGGCGAAGAAGCGATTCACGTCGGGTTGGTATCACCGCATTATGTTTCAGCGTTTTGTGTGCCTGCGGCATCCGGACAACTCGTCGAGACTGTCTGGGCCACCCTTTTTGTTTTCCATTCATCCTGTAGGTACGTTGAGCTTGGAATCACAGAAAGTTTCACTCGGTCCGGATTTGCCCCCAAGATAGCCACCAGAAGGATTAACCATGTCGCGAGAAACCACCGTCGGGATTATTGGGATCGGGTTACTCGGCTCCGCGATTGTTGAGCGACTGCGAGGGACAGAATATGAACTTGTTGGTTTTGACCTCATTGAATCGGCTCGTACCTGGCTGGCTGAGCAGGGAGGCACCGCCGCTGACACTCCGATCGAAGTGGTCCAACAGGCCTCTCGCGTAATTACCTGTCTGCCGAACTCTACGATTTCCAGCGAACTATTGCACAGTTTGGAATCGGAACTCCAACCGGGTGACCTCGTGATTGATGTCACCACCGGGCACCCTACGGAGATGGCGGCGATGGGGGAGCACTTGGCCAAGTTGGACGTTGGTTACCTGGATGCCACGGTTGGTGGCTCCAGCCAGCAAACGCGAGATGGCGAATCGATCGTCATGATTGGAGGCACCGCCGAAGGGGTGTCGCAGGGGCAGGATGTTCTGGAATGCTTTTCCAAACAACAATTCCACGTCGGTCCATGGGGCGCTGGTGCCCAGATGAAACTGGTCGTGAATCTGGTGCTGGGTCTGAATCGCGCCGTGTTGGCTGAGGGACTTTCCTTTGCCGAGCGGATCGGCTTTGATCTGGGACAGTCATTGGAAATCTTAAAGGCAAGCCCGGCTTGGTCGCTGGTAATGGATAAAAAAGGGGAGAAGATGATTCATCAGAATTACGAACCCCAGGCCCGTCTGGCCCAGCACTTGAAGGATGTGCGTTTGATTCTAGACGTTGGCGAACAGCAGGCTATTCCGCTCCCGCTTTCAGCGATTCACCGGACCTTACTGGAAACTTCCCGCGACAAAGGCTTTGGCGAAGCCGACAACAGCGCCGTGTTTGAGGCGTATCGATCCCAGAACGACTAACTTCGAGTATTTTGGCGATTGCTGGAAAAAATGACGAGATCAAAGGTCCGTCACCCAATGTTCGCCCCTCCATAGAGACAGAACCACTATTTTTCTGTCACCATGCTGGTTAGGAGGCTGGATGCATCACTCTCAAACCTCAGCTAGGCAAACTGATTCGTCCTCTGTTTCGCACTCTGATGCGGAACTCTTAGCCCGTTTTCTCGCGAGCCAGGATCAAGCCGCTTTCACCAGTCTGGTGGAGAGGCATGCATCGCTCGTCATGGGGATATGCAATCGGATCCTGCGCGATAAACAGGACGCAGAGGATTGCTTTCAACAAGTCTTTCTCAAGCTGGCGATTAAGGGAGATTCGATTCGTGAAACCGATTCGCTGATCGGCTGGTTGTTTACGGTGGCGCATCGAGAAGCGATCGAGCGGTATCAGCAAAGAGCACGCCATCCCTCCGTTTCTCTGAAGGGTGAGCCAATGGAACAGACTTCAGCCGCAGAGAAGCAGGACGAATTTGAATCGGCGCTCGCCCTGCAAGAGGAGGTGAGCCGGTTGCCGGAGTCTTACCGGGGGCCGATTGTGCTTTGTTATCTGCAAGGGAAGTCTCGCGAGGAAACTGCCCGTGAACTTGATGCCTCTGAGGCATCGGTCAAGGCACGTCTTTCTCGAGGACGAAAATTGTTGCAGAAACGGCTAGTGAAACGAGGCATCGTTTATGGGGCCGCCCTTGCTGCCTGGCAATCATCGAGCACGTTTTCCGCCGGAACGATCTCCACCACCCTCATTGCTCAAACAGTGACTTTGTCGACGGCGAAGGCCACCGCCGTTTCGTCAGGTTTAGCGGGTTCTTCCTCATTATCTTCCTATAGCTCTGGAGCGTTGAAACTAATGGCCATGTCAAAAACTGCGAAGATTGGGGTGGCTGTCTTTGCCCTGTTATTACTGGGGACTGGCGGTAGTTTATTACTGATGAGAGGGGCAACATCTCCCGACCGAATGGTGAAGTCGCCAGAAACATCGCAGCAGAAGGAGGAAAATAGCCCGGTTCCAATATCAACGGAAGTCAGTTACCCGAAGGAGTTCGAAACTTACGAACCTGTACACGCCTGTGCGGCTAAGTTTCTGTACTGCCTGTACACAGAAAATATTGAACAGGCCGCAGACTTCGTGGATTTCGAAACCAGAAAACTGGAAAACCGCCCTCGACCAGGGATGACCTGGCAAGATCGTCTGGCTGAAGAGCTTCAAGAAATGTCATCGGGACTCAGGAAAAATGGACGAGACAAGCCTCTGAAGATTAAAAGGATTTTTATTGATGAGCATGCTGGAGTGGCGCTGACTGAAGAAGCACTTCTTCCAGTCACTGAGGAAAATGTAGTTACAGGGGCGATTGTTTTAAACTGTTCCCTAAATGCTGAAAATGAATGGAAAGTGATTGGAATAGATCTCGCAAGTCAGAATCATCCCTCACGAATGCTTAACAATTTCATGCTGGGACATCCGGATGCACGCGAGTACGATGGCGAGCTGATGAAATTCGTAGAAGAACCTAAAGCTGAACGTTGAGGCATGGAACGTCGAGAAATATCGCAGGATGATGGCTGCGAATTTGCTATGAAGATTTCTCTCAATCCACCAAGTCTCACTGAAGAGGACTTGATACTTTTTTGTGCATGCGGAACCGAGACAACTCTAGCGAGGTTGTCTCGGCAATCTTGGATACTCGTTTTAGCTGATTGTCCCCGGTCTCAGTTCCGACAGCGGTTTCACTTGTCGACTGAGCATTTGCAGGATGTGGGCGAGGGTGAGGATGGCGTCGGCAGTGGGGAAAAGGTTGTTGTACCAGAAGTAACCACTCTTTCCTCCGGCCAGTAAACCATTCTGAGCGGCGAGTTGTTTGCACGTCTCTTCATGTGTCGTGATGCCTGTCAGAACGTTCAAACCAAGCATTCGGAGCGTGGCAATCAGAGTTTCGTTGCTGGCTTCGTCCAGTAGTACGGGACGGCGGACATCCAGTAGCAGTTCAGCCAGCATTAACGTCAATTCTTCGGAAGAAACGACCTGTCCCTGTTCGTCGAGTGTCTGACAACGCATGCCATCTTCTTCAATCAAAAAACCGAAATCGGCGTTCTCTGTTGAAATGAATTCCTGCAATTGGGTTATATCTAAATCGTTTTTCGGCGAACCCTTGAGTACAGAATCGCCCGCCATGCTGGAGCGGAGCCCACGCAGGGGAAGTGTCATCGGCTTCAGCGTGCAGGGGAGTGAATCAAAGATTCGCGTTAACGTTCGTAGCACGAGTCGTGACGGAGAGGCGACGGCAATCGTCAGAGGACGCAGCGCATGAAAGTGTTTCCACAAACTTGCTTCGTAGGGAACGAACGCTTGAAAGGTGCGCTGAGGAGGAGATTGACGACGCGGACGCGAAGCGGCCCGTTCCCAATTTGATTGGATAGTTGAAAGCTGTCCCTGTAGAGACCAGGGAACCGCACCCGCCCCCACAAAGTCGAGTCCGATGGACGAGGTCTCGGCGTTTGCGCCAGTGACCAGAATTCCGGAGGCCCCTTCGAGGTGGTGAACTGTATGAAGGAAACAGGGTTTGGTGGAGAGACCGATATCAATCACTTCGCAGCCCATCAGTCGCAGGCGGGAATAAACCCCCATCACCAAGTCGGGAGCGGAAGGGCGTTGGTCGTAACCGACAACGACTTTGGGGACGGGCACGGAACTGACTGGCCGAGGTTTTTTGCGGTGGATCGGGTCCAGTTCCTGGCTGCCGATGAGTGGTCGTTCTCGCCACAAAAGCCGCGCGAACGTGGCGGTGATTTGCTCGGCGCGTGTCCGGTTGATTTCATTCAGGTAAACGCCGCGGACACCTTCTTCCCGGAAGAGTTCTGCCGGAGTCGGTTCGCGATGGACTGGTTTTGCAGGCGCCGGTTTACCAGCTTGCAACGGAACGGCGAGTGACCCTGTTTCCGTATTGTGAGGACATTCCCGGCATTTGGGGTAGAACGCCGCCATCCGGGAGAGATGAACTGCTCGTGAGATCGACTCTGTCTCACCCGGGCAACAGTATTCCAGCACCGATGTCGACGAGAGGGCCGCAAACGGGCGCACTTTCGCCTGCTCTGGCACCGGAGTGGATGCTGGTGAGGGATTCCCAGAGGGAATCGACTGAAATGGCGAGGTTCGTTCCGTCACAACTCGCAATTCTGGAAGGAAAATGAGAAGATGATCCGAGAAATTCTGCTTACTGAGACGCTCAGTCTAAGATGGAAGAATTGAGCTCGACAAACTGTATCCCAAATGCCCGAAAATGGTCAACAAGGATTCGACCTGAATGCATGTCACTGATTACCTCGCCCGACCCGCTGAAACAACGTTAAAACCGGTCATCGTCCTCTTTGGGGCCGACCGGTTTCTACAGCAATCGGCGCTCAAAGTTCTGACGGAACAGTTGCTAGGCACAGATGATCCGGAAATGAGCCGCGTCGAATTCGCGGGGAAAGATGTCGAACTGAAAACGGTTCTGGACGAGGTCCGTACTGTCTCCATGTGGGGCGACACCCGCCTGGTCGTCGTGGACGATGCCGACGAATTTGTTAGTGCTCACCGATCCGGGCTCGAAAAATATGTCGAAAAGCCGTCTCAGAAATCGACATTGATCCTAAAAGTTACTAAATGGCCCAAGAATACCCGGATTGCCAAACAGGCAGCGAAAACAGGCCTCGCCCTGGAATGCAGCCCACTCGCGGGGGGCAAACTGGTGCAGTGGTTGATGACCGAAGCGAAACGGCAGTACGAGAAAAAAATTGACCACGATGCGGCGCATTTGCTTGTGGAGCTGATCGGAAATGACGTCGGTCAGGTTCAGCAGGAACTCGAAAAGCTGATCAACTACATCGGTGACGAACCCGCGATTCATCTCGAAGATGTTCGTAAACTGGTCGGTGGCTGGAAAGCCGAGACAACCTGGGTGATGCTCGATGCTTTGCGCGACGGGGACATGAATCATGCTCTCAAATGCTACGACCAACTCGCTACGGCGGGCGAAGCACCGCAGCGGTTGCTGGGAGGGATTACTTTCACCTTCAAAAAGCTGGTCCACGCAACCGAACTTTCCCGCCACGGTTTGCCACTGACGGACGCGCTCCGCAAAGCAGGTGTTTTTCCCCGCGACATCGGTGCCGCTTCCACCTACCTTCGCCGGATCGGTCGCCCTCGTGCCGAACGAATTCTGCAGCTCCTGCTCAAAACCGACAGCGACCTCAAAGGAGGCTCCCGATTATCGGAGCGAATTCAGATCGAACGCTTGCTACTACGATTAGGCGCAAGCTAAGCACTCTGGAAATTCAGCGGAGTGGAATTAACCGGGGTGGCCCAGCAACACTAAGTTGTGAAGAACAGCTAAGCAAGAAATGCTCTCTTGGTCTTTTCCAAGTGAACGGTAACGGGAGAGTGCTGGGGAACATCGTAGTGCGTGTCAGAAGACGCGATGATTTAATGCGATGTGTTTGAACCATTCTTGCGAGAAAGCATTCATCGCTTAATCAGTTCATCACTTAAGTGTGCCTGCGGCACCCAGACAACTCTTTGAGATTGTCTGGGCCACCCTTTGGTGGAACTCGAGGCTTCTTATAAGCGGCTCACGATGGCTTCCGGTACCAGCTTATAGGGGAACAGTTTCAGGTTGCTGCTGCAGGGTCCCGGGGTGTCGACCGTGTAGTTCGCTCGGGCGATGGGATTGTAAGCTCGGCGGTGGGCGACAGCCGCTTTGACGGCAATGAGGGTGGCCTCTTCGGGGATGATTCCCTGGCTGCGGAGTTGACCGAGGTCGAACGGAGGTGTCTTGCGGGACGTAAGCAAAATCGATCCCAGCGGATGCTTGAGCACGGCGCATGGTCCCATGTCGATCTGTACTCCGGCGATCGAAGCGAGATGGCTGTTACGATCTTCGAGTTCAAAATGACCGTCCGAACGATGAATAAGCTCGCCCGTGAATTCGACGGGACCTTCGCCCAGCGCACTCCCTTTGCCACCGACGACGACTGTGACTTGGTCGCCAAGTGACTCTGTCTGCAACGTGGCAACCGCGGCCGCGTCATCAATGACGACAACGAACCCGGGGAAATTATGTTTGAGAAAGAAACTTAGTAAAGAAGTTCCGTCACCGGGGGCACCCCCACCGATGTTGTCGGAAGGTTCGGCGAGGACGATGGGATTTTCTCCCGCGTCGATGTGTTGACGAAGGTGAGAGACGAGTCCTTCCGGATCGAGGTCTGTTACCTGCGCGTGAACGTGATCTGCATTCGCTTTTGAGATCAGGTGGTCGAGCAGATCCTGTGCGCGGGAAGGTTCCCCATAGGAGACGATGGAAATCGAGACACCGGTGTGGGGCGTGTCGGCGAAGGCGTATCCGCCAAAAATGTTGACAGCCGCGACCCCTTCTTCCGTCTGTTCGTATCGACGAGCCATCTCTTCCAACGTCTTCATGGGAACGTCGTCAGTTCCCGTAGCGGTTGGTGCCCAAAGCAGACCGGCGGCTTGATGCAGGACGGTGGGAAACTCATTCCGTCGGAGTACTTCGCTGAGTAACTTCGCTCCTGAGTACGCCGCGGCATGGGCGTCCGTATGGGGGTTACATTGATATGAGACAAAGCCCTGGCTGGCCTGCATCATTTCGGGGGAGATGTTCCCATGCAGATCGAGAACACCACAGATCGGAATGTCCTTTGCTCCGTCAAGTTGACGAAGACGGTGCAGCAATTCTCCTTCGGCGTCCGGGTACTTGTCGGTCGCCATCGCTCCGTGCAGGACGAGATAGATTCCATCAATTCCGTTGGCGAATTGTTGTAGATAACCGTCGGAAATGGCGTGCCAGAACTCTTCGAACACCTCGTTGGCGACGGTACCGCTGGGCATGGCTCGCATGTCGATGGTGGGTAGGAACGTCCAGCCCGCTTCTGTCCCAAATTCGACGACCGCTGCCAAGGGGGACCCATCGCCTGCAACCTGCAGAAGTTCATCGCCCCGACGAATTTCAAAGTCGTCGGGGCGGGTGATTTCTTCCAGGAAAGTATGTGTCTCGTGAAACAGACCGGCGAGCAAAATACGAGGGGATTTGGACACGGAACAATTCCAGTCAGGAGTCAAATGAAACAAGGTTAAATCATCCGCGAGCAATGGGGGATGAACGCTGGCTTGTCGCGTCGTGTCGCGACCCGGACAACACTCCGTGATTGTCCGGGCTACCCAACTGGCATGAGGGGAACCGTTTTTGTCCAGGTACTCAAACTCGCAGATCGTCGTTGCCGAAGTCCAAATCGTGTTTGTATTTCAGGCGAATCGGTTCGATCACATCTGAGATGAAAGCGTCAACCTGTTCCGGAGCGCGGCCGATGTATTTTCTCGCGTCGAGGGCAGACTCGAGATCGACCTCGGCGAAGTGATTATCCTGTTTGAGGCGGGCGATCAAGTCGTTTTCCAAACCGAATTCTTTGACTTGCTTCGCCGCTTCCTGACTGTGAACACGAATGACTTCGTGCAATTCCTGGCGGTCGCCCCCATTGCTGACACCGGCCATCAGAAATTCTTCGGTCGCCATGAAGGGTAGTTCTGCCAACAGGTTCTTTTCGATGACCTTGGGATAAACCACCAGGCCATCGACGATGTTTTTGTAGATAATGAGGGACGCATCGATTGCCAGGAAAGAAAGCGGGAGCGACAGGCGGCGGTTGGCACTGTCGTCGAGCGTCCGTTCCATCCACTGTGTTGCCATCGTCTGACTCGCATTCGAGACGAGGCTCATCGCAAATCGGGTCAGGGCACACATTCGTTCCGACCGCATTGGATTGCGTTTATAGGCCATGGCGGACGAACCGATTTGTTTTTTCTCGAAGGGTTCTTCCAGCTCTTTGCGGTTCTGCAGCAGACGCATGTCGGTTCCCATTTTGTGGGCCGATTGGGCGATACCGCTGAGGACATCAAGCACTTGTGAGTCGAACTTGCGTGAATACGTTTGCCCCGTGACCGCGAAACGCCGGTTGAAGCCCATCTTTTCCGAAACGAGTTGATCGAGCTGGTCGACTTTTTTGTGATCACCATTGAAGAGTTGCAGGAAGGTTGCCTGGGTTCCCGTGGTTCCTTTGACACCACGGAAGCGAATCGTGGCAAGACGATTTTCGATCTCTTCCAGATCAAGGACCAGATCGTAGCACCAGAGCGTGGCCCGTTTACCGACGGTCGTTGGTTGGGCGGGTTGCAGGTGAGTGAAACCGAGGCAGGGGAGATCACGGTATTCGGTGGCGACATTGGCCAGGTGATGGATTGCCGCGACCAGTCGCGAGCGAATGAGGGTCAGTGCGTCTCGAATTTGAATGAGTTCACTGTTGTCTGTGACGAAGCAGCTGGTCGCTCCCAGATGGATGATTCCACCTGCATCTGGGCAGAGGTCACGATAAGCGTGGACGTGGGCCATCACATCGTGACGGAGTTCTTTCTCGTATTTTGCCGCAGCGGCGAAATCGACGTTCTCGGTATTCTCGCGCAGTTGGTTGATCTGCGCGGGAGAGATATCAAGTCCCAGTTCGGCTTCCGATTCCGCCAGGGCTACCCACAATCGCCGCCAGGTGGAATGTTTCGTCTGGGCCGACCAAATCCGGCTCATTTCCGGTGAGGCATAACGGGTGATTAACGGGTTCTGGTATTGCTCATGCGGAGAGAGATCAGTGGACACGTGGAAAAGCCTTGTCTGTCAGTTTACCGGACGGTTTGAAGAGAAAGAGTGTAATACGGGCAGAAATCTGCGCGGCAGAGCGTTATCATAATTTAAGAGATTCAGCCGGGCAGAAAGGTCCATTATAACGTCGTGAACGCTTCGGTGTTACTGTTCGCGATTCCTCGACCGGTCAACTTCGGAAAACTGGCAGAATCGCAGCCTCTCATCTCAGATTAATATGCTCCCCCTGCAAAGGATTTGTGTGATGTCGAATTCCATTCAATCATTATTAGCGACGGGTACTAAATTATGGGTCGACAGCGTCGATCCGGGTGATGTGAAGGAAACGTTGGCGCTTGGAGGAACGGGCGCGACTTCTAATCCAATCTTGATTTCCGGACTGATCAACACCGGACAGTACGACGATGAATTGACCAAGTTGATGGGCGAAAGCGATGATGACGCCGAAGTCGCCTGGAAATTGACCGACCACATCATTAAAGGGGCTCAGGAAAAGTTCCGCCCGATCTTCGAGCAAACCAAAGGCGATGATGGTTACGTTAGCTTCGAACTCGATCCACTATTAGAGGCGGGTGACTGCCCGCTCTCGACCGAAGAACGAACGGCTAAATACATTGAGCTGGGAAAAAAATGGTCGGCCGGTCACCAGAACCGCATGATCAAAGTCCCTGCTACTCCCGCAGGGTTGGGCGCTCTGGAAGAACTTGCGGCCTTGGGCCTGACGTTGAACGTGACGTTGATTTTCACTCCCCGACAATACGAGGCCGCCCGGGACGCAATCTGGAAGGGAGCCCAGAAACGGGAATCGCTCGACAACTTCAAGTCTGTATATTCTGTCTTCGTCAGCCGAGTAGATGTTTACACCCAGAAACATCTTCCCGATCTTGCCGAGAATCTGCAGGGACATGTGGCGATGGCGAATGCTCAATTGATCTGGGATGAAAACAGAAAGTTCTGGGCCGACAAAGGGCTCAAGCTGAGTCAGGAAATGATCTTCGCCAGTACGGGTGTTAAAGACCCTAACGATCCAGCGGACAAATTCAACTCGGGCCTGGCTGGAGGAGACATCCAAACGGTTCCTCCCGAATCGATTCAGGATATTAAAGAGATGGAAGGCAAAGTCTTTAAGCCTCTGTTACACGAACTTCCTGAACAATCTTTCGTCGATCAACTCTATGCCGATGTCGATTACCAGAAAATGGAAGACGTGTTGATGGAAGAGGGGCTCAAGAAATTTGCCGATCCCCAGAAAGCTTTGCTGGCGAAAATTGCCGAAAAACGAGCCGCTTTAACCTCTTAGTCCGGCCACCTCTTTTCAATTGATCCGGCTGGCATGCCCGTCTCGGGAATTGATTCGCCAGTGGGAAGATGGTATTTATTTAGGGACATTAAATAATCTTCAGCGCTCCGAGGAGTCCGTTTGATGAGTCGAATCAGGAATACTGTTTCTTTAATGCTGGCGTCGTCAGGTCTGGCACTGGTCTGTCTGTTTGCCGGTTGTGGTGAGGGTGAGAACGGGGGAGAAGTGACTCCCGCGACTCGCAGGATCATTTTGCTGACCAATGGAAATTCCCCTTACTGGGATGCCTTCGCTACCGGAGCGAAACAAGCCGAAGAAAAACTCGACGTCGGTAAGGGGGGACTGCAGGTTGTCATCGACCGGGGCAACTTTTCTCCGCAAACGCAGATCGACAAACTACGGCAGTATCAGGGTGCGACCGACATCGTCGGTGTGGCCATCTGTGTTTCGGATCCGAAAAACCAGGCGCTCGTGAATCAACTCGTCTCTTTGAGTGAATCAGGCGTGAAGCTGATCACGGTGGATTCCGACATTGATCGCGAAAACGAAAAAGCTCGTACAGCGCGTTTTGGATATCTGGGAACAGACAACTTCGAAGCGGGCCAGGAGCTGGGTAAAGCGGCGAAAGCCTTACGACCGGACGGAGCCAAGTTCGCCACGTTCGTGGGAGTGAAGTCGGCTTCCAATGCCCAGGAACGAATCGGCGGATTCCAGGATGGAGCAGGCGAAAATTTCGTACAGCTTGAAAGCATGGGCGATCAGGGTCAGGCGGATACGGCAAAGAAAAATGTTCGCGATTCACTCGATCGTCATGATGACCTGAACACTCTAGTGGGGATCTGGTCGTACAACACCCCCGCGATTGTCGATATCGTCAGCGACTTGGGTATCCGGGAGAAAACAACCGTCGTCGGATTCGATGCGGATCCACCTTCCATTGCGGCAATGGAAAAGGGGAACCTGGATGCAATGCTGGTTCAGGACCCTTACCAGATGGGGTTTGAAGGTGTCCGTCTGCTGACGGCATTGATCAATGACAATCAGGCCGACATTAAAGAAATTTTCCCCAACTACGGCAAACCTGACGGAGACATCCACGAGACAGGTCTGAAAGTTGTCGTCCCCAGTGAAGAGTCTCCCATCAAAGCGGATCTCTTCTCGGAAGGCACCACCTTCCTGACCTTGGAGCAATTCAAAGAATGGTTGGCGGAATACAATCTGACCGGTTCCTGAGTAAGTAGCGACTGCTGAGTCTGAATCCTCCAGTCCGTTTGTTGAATCCACTTCTTTATTCCTATCGTCATTTGTTGGTGAACCCGGCATGTCTTCCTCTCCTTCTGCACCTACTCCCAAACTGGCTTCGGGGAAGTCATGGAGATCGAGACTGCCGGTTGAAGTCGGACTATTGTTCGCCATAGCGGTCGTTGTCCTGTTCACGGGGATCGTCGATGATTCTTACCGCTTGAAGACGGCCTACAACGCTAAAGAGATTCTGTTGCAGACATCGCTGCTGGGAATCTTTGCTTTAGGCGCGGCGATCGTGATTATCTCGGGAGGCATTGATCTCTCCAGTGGATCGGTGATAGCTTTCAGCGGGATGATCTGTAGCGCGATCATGTTGTCGCTCTCGCCGCTCGATGAATCGGGAAATCCTGATACAAATAATCTGGGTGCCGGGATCATTGCGCTCGCGATTCTAGGAACGATCTTTGTCGGGCTCATCATTGGGACATTCCATACGTGGTTGATTACGGTAATCGGTCTGCCTCCCTTCGTGGCAACGCTGGCATCGCTAGTCGGGTTGCGTAGCCTCGGACGGGTCTTGATTCAGGACATTACGGGCAATATTGGCACTGTCGGACCCAGTACGAAAATCTACATCTTTGATCCCCTCTTTAATGACTTGGGACGCGTCTGGTGGATACCGTTATTAGTCTTCATTGTGCTTTCCATTTTGCTCTGGCTACTGATGAGCAAAACGTTAGTCGGTCGGCATCTGTACGCGATGGGCGGTAATGAAGAAGCGGCACGCCTCAGTGGGATTCACACCGACCGACAAAAGTGGCTCGCGTATTGCCTTGGTTCAGTGACGGCCTCCATCGCCGGCATTCTGTATTGCAGTTACGTAGGGGAAGCCAATCCTGAATCTGCCGGAATGGGGTACGAACTCAACGCGATTGCAGCCGCTGTGATTGGAGGCTGCAGTCTGACGGGCGGAATTGGCACGATCACCGGCACAATGCTGGGCGCGCTTTTCCTGCGAGTGGTGATCGACTCAGTGGCCAAAACAGTGAAAGGCAGCCCGGACGAATTCGAAGGCATGATCGTTGGCTTGCTTGTGGTTCTGGCTGTCGCTTTTAACGAACTGCGCACCGGAGCCCTGCGTCAGAAGAAGTTCTTCCCGGGGAAACTGGGGATCGTCAGTCTGTTTATCCTCAGCGGGTTAATCGGAATTATGGGTGGAGTGCTGTCGACATCTCATCCATTGTGGTGGGGCTTGGGTTCAGGATTCGCCGCTCTGCTGTTGTTGGGACTCAAGGCATTGCTGGAACGGTCCGCGTCTCGTTAATTCTGCGTTCAAACTGGAATACCATATGTCGGCCACGCCTTTGATTGAGATCAGTCAGATCAGTAAAAACTTCGGGGGAGTGCAGGCGCTTCGCGAAGTCAGCTTTGCCGTGCAACCGGGCGAAATGCATGCCCTGGTAGGAGAAAATGGTGCTGGGAAAAGCACGCTGATGAAAATTCTTTCCGGTGTGCAAACCGACTATGACGGAGAACTGATCATTCATGGCAAGACCGTTCGCTTTCTCGGAACTCGCGATGCGGAAGCGGCGGGGATCAGCATCATTCATCAGGAATTGAATCTGGTCGAAAATCTGTCGGTTGCAGCGAATGTCTTTCTGGGACGCGAAGAGACTTCGGGGCGTTTTTTTCTGGATGACCGTTCGATGGAACGGAAAGCGGCAGAGCTGTTACAGCAGTTGGACTGCGTGATCGCCCCGCGACAGCCAGTAGGTGAATTGCGAGTTGGTGACCAACAGTTAATCGAGATTGCCAAAGCACTCTCGATTGAAACCGAATTGATCATTATGGATGAACCCACCAGCGCGCTGACCGAGTCCGAAGTCGAGCGTCTGTTCCGGGTGATCGATCAACTCTTGAAACAGGGCAAGACGATCATCTACATCTCGCACAAGATGGACGAGATCTTTCGCAGGTCGGATCGTATAACCGTTTTAAGAGACGGAACGCATGTGGTGACGAAGCCCTGTTCTGAATTGTCGCCGAAGGAAGTGACTCATCTGATGGTGGGCCGTGAGATTGAATCGACAGAACTCGGCGCAAATCGACAACCGGGCGAAACCTTGCTCAAAGTCGAAGGGCTTTCTCTTCCCTGGCCTGGGCATGTGCGTCAATGGCGTTTGAAAGATGTTCACCTTGAATTAAAACGTGGTGAAGTGGTTGGCATCGCCGGTTTGATGGGAGCGGGAAGAACGGAGCTACTCGAATCATTATTTGGTGCGACCGATGTTCCACCGCAAGGGCAAGTTCTGCTCGAAGGTAAGCCTGTTAACTTCCAGCATCCCGCCGACGCAATGCAAGCGGGGATTGCGCTAGTGACGGAAGACCGTAAGCGATTAGGGCTGTTCTCTGACATGAATATCCGCGAGAACATCACCTTGTGTACGTTGCCGTCGCTATCGAAAGCAGGACTGATCTCCACCCGACAGGAACGTGACGCAGCCGATGAGTCGATTAAACAGCTGGGAGTGAAAACATCCGGACCAGAAGCACCGATTCTCAGTTTGAGTGGCGGGAATCAGCAGAAGTGCATTATCGCCCGTTGGTTGCGAACCGACCCCAAGCTGTTATTGCTCGATGATCCCACACGAGGAGTGGATGTCGGGGCGAAAGCGGAGATTTATCAGATCATCGATGAACTTTGCCGCGCGGGGATGGGACTGTTGATCACATCGAGCGAATTGCCGGAATTGATGATCGTGTGCGATCGGATTCTTGTCCTGTGCGAAGGGCGGTTGACGGGCGAGTTCACCCGCGATCAATTCTCAGAAGGGGCGATTATGGAGGCGGCAACCGGGGCGATTGAGGCCGCGGCTGTTTAAGTACAGGCTCTAAGTCTGCTTTTAGTGAGAGAAGAAGTGATTTGAGTCAATCACTACCGACGCATCCAGTTTCTCTTTATGATGGAACGAACATAAGATCGTTCCGCAACTGTTTTGAAGAGAATGCTGCAATGAAATTGACCGCTGTTGTAAGTGCCTTGCTTCTTCTATTCACCGTAAGCTCTTCTCCTGCGGCAGAACTTCCTGTTGTGCCGGAAGGATACAGCATTGAAGTTGTTGCCGAGCACCCCTTGGTGAACTATCCCATGATGGCGGGCTTTGATGACCGCGGCCGGTTGTTCATCGCTGAAAATGCGGGCGTCAATCTTCCTGCAAAGGAACTGCTTGAAGATCCGCCGAACTTCATTCGCATGTTGGAGGACACCGACGGAGATGGGACGTTCGACAACAGCACGATCTTCGCTGACAAACTCACCTTTCCACAAGGAGCCCTGTGGCACCGCGGCGCGTTGTATGTGGCGAGCCCTCCTTACATCTGGCGTTTTGAAGATACGGATGACGACGGCGTCGCTGATGTACGGACTCCCATCGTTGGCGAGTTCGGTTTCACCGGAAACGCGGCGAGTATTCACGGCTGTTTTCTCGGTCCCGACGGACGCATCTATTGGTGTGATGGCCGGCATGGTCACGAATTTACGAATGATGCAGGCGACATCACCAGCAAGGGCTTGGCTGCACGCATTTTCTCCTGCAAACCGGACGGTAGCGACGTACAGATTTTCTGTGGAGGGGGGATGGATAACCCCGTGGAAATCGATTTTATGCCGACAGGTGAAATGCTGGGAACCGTCAACATTCTTCTTAATGGCCCACGGGTTGACTGCCTGATGCACTGGATTGAAGGGGGAAACTACCCTCATTACCAGAAGGCCTATAGTGAGATGCCCCGCACCGGGGAATTGCTCCAACCGATGACCCGCTTCGGCCATGTCGCCGTTTCAGGGATGACCCGCTATAGCTCAACCGGCCAGTACGAAGCTTTACAGAACAGTATATTCACAACGATTTTTAATCTTCATAAAGTCGTTCGTTCCGATATTAAACGGGTCGGAGCGACGTTTGAAACAATCGAAGAAGACTTTCTGGTCTCCGACAATCCTGACTTCCACCCGACGGATATTCTAGAAGATGCGGACGGAAGTCTGTTGGTGATTGATACCGGTGGATGGTTTCGTATTGGATGCCCGAACTCACAGATTGCGAAGCCGGAATTCACCGGGGCAATTTACCGTATTCGCAAAACGGATACAGCAGTGGTGATGGATCCTCGAGGCCTGGAACTCGATTGGGATACTCAAAATGTGAGTCAGTTGATTGAACTCCTTGGCGATTCTCGTCCCGCCGTCAGTGAACGAGCGATCGATCAGTTGGCTCTGACAGGTGATGAAGCTGTTGCGGAACTGACGACAGCGATTAATACTGCTGACTCTCCTGCCTCGCTTCCTGCTGTTTGGGCATTGAGAAGAATGGAGACAGACAAAGCGTTGACCGCGCTGCGGGAAGAACTCGATTCGAAAAATCTGGATGTACGGCGGATTGCGATTCGATCCGTGGGCGAACTGAATGATCTGATGTCCTTAAACCTGCTATTACCCAATCTGCGTTCGGAAGACCTCTCTCTGAAACAAACCGCAGCGACTTCGATCGGGCGTATTCTCGAAAAGCATGCCGACCAAATTCCGACAGTGATTCAAGAGCGAGTCCTGAATGAGCTATTTGTGCAATTACAGAACCCGGAAATAGATCGCGTGACCGAGCATAGTTTGATATTCGCCGTGATCCGGTTCAATCGTTCAAAACCAGTCATACCGTTTCTTGCTCATGATAATCCACTCGTACGCCGAGGGGCATTAATTGTGCTCGACCAGATGGGGCAGGGGGAGCTCACTCGAGAACAGGTCGTTCCTCTATTGAACACTTCCGATCCTCAGTTGCAGAATGAAGTTCTGCACGTCATCAGTGAGCACGAAGGCTGGGCCAGTGAAACGTTGGCTTTGCTGGACGAATGGATGCAGGACTCCATGTTGACTGAGGAGCAAGTCAGTGTGCTTCGTGGTTTTCTACTGGCTCAAATCTCGGATGAGGCCGTTCAGTCTTTCATTGCACGGAACTTTGCAACGACTTCGGAACCGAATCAGTTGCTGTTATTAGATGTAATTAGCGCGAGCGCCCTCCCCGCTTTGCCCAATGAATGGGATTCGATTCTCTTGAGGTCGCTGGCCGACGAGCAATTGGAAATTAGGCTGGCGGCCGTTCGGGCTCTCAATAAATTTGACGCTCGGACCTTCGAGAAGCAATTGAAGACAATCGTTGCCGATGAGGGCGAAGCGGCGAATGTGCGAGTCGAAGCAACCCACGTACTGGCGAATCTGTTGACGACCACCAGCGATCCGTTGTTTAAATTCGTTCTGTCTCAACTGGCTGAGGATAACTTTCCCACAGAACGACTGGCCGCGGCTCGCGCGTTGGCGGCACTTCCGCTCAGTATTGATCAACAAAGCCTCCTGGTTGATCAGCTGACCTATGCAGGCCCCGTGGCGCGACCTGTTCTTATTCGTTCCTTCGCCGATGCAGACCAGGAAGAACTCGGTCTGAAGCTGGTTAAAACGCTCGAGGAACTCAAGGAAAATCTGCCAGCCGAACAGCTCGATTTGTTGTTTCGGAATTATCCCGAATCAGTTCAACAGTTGGTTCGCCAGAAGTTGGTTAAAACGGAAGCTGACTTTGCTGAGAACAAGGCGATGCTTGCCGAGTTGGAACCATTGTTGTCCGGGGGCGATCCTTCGCACGGACAGACGGTCTTCTTTGGTAAGAAGGCAGCTTGCTCTGGTTGCCACGCCGTCCACGGAAAAGGTGCCCGAATTGGTCCCGACCTTTCTCAGATCGGTGCGATTCGAACCGAGAGAGATTTGCTCGAAGCGATCGTCTTGCCCAGTGCTAGTTTCGCCCGCGAGTTCAACTCGTACACGGTGATCACTGAGGATGGCAAGGTTCACTCCGGTATCATCAGCCGCGAAACTCCGGAGGCGATTTTCCTTAGAAAAGCGGATCTCAGCGAAGTTCGAATCCCTCAAGAAGAGATCGACGAGATGCAAGAATCCAAAATTTCCATCATGCCCAAGGATCTTCACAAGGCGATCAGCGATGAGGAACTTCGCGACTTGATTGCCTATCTGGAAGCACAAACAAAACTGGGCCAATAGCGGAGCGGTAATCTCGGGCCATCAGTTTGAGCCCAGTCGACTTACTCGTTGACTTTAGCGGGCGGACTGACGGCGTTCTCGAGTTCCGCCAGAAGTTGATCGAGCCGGAACGGTTTATAGAGGACCGACTTCAATCCTCGTTGACGCGCTTTCACAATCGAATGTGAAGGGTCGTAACCGAAGCCCGTCATGAGGATCACGGCGAGATGCGGATGGATTTCGAGTAGTTTCTCGAAGCATTCATAGCCAGTCATGTCGGGCAGACGAATATCGGCGATGACGACGTCGTAGTGAAAACTACGAACCATCAATAACGCTTCGTCACCGTGATGGGCCGTTTCGACCTCGCAACCGTATCGTCCAAGTAGCTCATGAGCGGCACCACGGACGGAGCTGTCGCTGTCGACTACCAGGACTCGTTTGCCGCGCAAGCTCGGATGCTCTTCGCGGTAGGACATTGGATTATAGGTCGTCTGCGGAGCGATGCTCTCACCGACGCGCTGAATCATCTGTTTGATTTCTCGGGTATGTTTGAGAATGTGTTGGAGCCGTTCGGCGACGCTCGGTTCGTGCCCGATGTAGCGTTCCAGAATCCAGGCGGCATCGTTCAGAATTCCATCAACTGGACCGACAACCTCTTTCAGAATACGCTCGGTGCTTTCTGTAACGGTTGTCACTTTTTCGGCGACGAGAAGTTCAAGCGTATTAAGAGCGATCGCTACTTCGCGGCTGAATAGTTCGAGGAACTGCAGGTCCGTTTCGTCGAAGGCCCCTTTCTGGGGGGATTCAACATTAAACGTGCCGATGATTTCATCGTGCAGAATCAGTGGAACCGTCAACGAGCTGTGTGCTCCAGGGGCTCCTGGCAGGTAAAGTGGATCGTTCTCGGTGTCTTCGCACAGGTAGCTCTTGCCGGTGCTGGCAACAAAGCCGGTGACCCCATACCCGTCTGGTTGAGCAAACAACAGACGGCGTTCGGCATCTTCTTCCATTCCCACCGAGAGCAGTGACTCGAGCGTTTTTGTTTTTTTATCGACCAGTCTGATTTCGACTGTTTCGAATTCGAGCAGGTCTTCGGTGTAGTGCAGAATTTTGGATTTGAGCAAGTCGATCCGGTCCTGGACCGTCATCTCCAGAACTTCCTGAGGTGACAGATCTCCCAGATCGACTCCGGCATGATAGACGGCGTCCAGTTTCTGTTTATGCAGAACTTCGGTGGAGACATCCCGAATCACGACGAGCAGAAGTTGGGGGGCCGTTTCTGTGGAACGAAGAACGGGGCAGGCCTGGACTTCGTAGTAGGTCTTTTCGCCAATACGGAGCTGACTCCGGGCGCAGACACCTTGACCGAGGGCAGTATTGAACGGGGAGTAGTCCGGTCCCAGGATTTCTGGCGTACCGAAGACCTGGTAGAAGTTTTGGCCATCCAGCGACTCGGTATTACTGGTCAGCTGTAAAAGACGTTCATTACTCCAGAGGATTTTGAGATCCGAGTCGAGCAGAGCGAGTCCGTCGGGAAGCTGATCCAGCAGGCCATCGACTTCCAGGAAGGTCTTGAGTAGTGCTTCCTGGGGGCCACTGACGAGGATGGCCTGGAAATTCTCGGTCTGCAAACTCTGCACACCAGATTCGAAGTTCCGCGGGACTTCGACCTGAAATTGAAGTTCTAATGACTGTACCAGGTTCGACAAATCAGCCGAATCTTCGCCCAGTACTAGAATTTTCTCCCTTGCCGACGGTGTCAAGTTCGCTCCAGAGAACAGCAGATATCCAAGATCGACCAGCGCCCATTCACGCGGGCTGAGACTGGTAACAGACTGGTCTATTGGAATCGGTAGGCTGGCAGAATCGATGCGTCTACGATGGAAAACTGCCCGATTTATATCGTGTCTAATTCATCCTATCCCACTCTACCTAATCCCTCAATCTCAAGATCGGCAAAGTTTTCGGGAAAGTTGACCATCATCTGAAAATATTTCAGATTTGCAGGGAAACAATGAGAATCGAATCAAGTTTCAGATCGACAATAGTACGATTGCCCTTTAGTCATGAGTCGAGATGTAGTTTGCGGAACTCCTCCTCTGCAGAATACCCCTTTCCAGATTTAGATTGTCCACCCATTATGAATAGCATTTTCTCTACATACTCTACAGGCGAAAATCGCGTCACATCATCAATATTGGCAGTCATCAGCTCGTTATCCCTTGACCGCATGCAACGTTTGATTGGTTCCATTCTGGAACAACCGGAACTGGAAATAATTCGATTTGAGAATCAGCCATCGAAAGGATGGGACGGCATCCCCGATGCGGTGATTCATAGTTCAATGCGATTACTTCTTGAAACCAAAACCGAACTCAACGGCATTCGACGAAAGCAGATCGACCGTCACTTGGCGCGACTCGACATTGCGGTTGAATCGACGCAGATACTGCTTGTATTGACGCCGGACGAGTTCAAACCTGCGAAACTGAATGAAATTAATGACCCGCGTCTGGTTTGGTCTTCATTTGTGAGACTGAGTCAGGCCATTGATACCATTCTTGATGACCCGTTAGACGTCGTTTCAGAACGCGAAGCATTTTTACTGCGCGAATTACAGAAGATGTTAGAAGCCGAAAACTTATTAGGGAGTCCTTTTGATGTGGTTGTCGTTGCCGCTAGAAATGCCTGGCCTGAGTATCGTGAGATTCACGCCTATGTCTGCCAGGCGGGGCGGTCTATTCAACAAGTTGATCGAATAGGATTTTACTATGGGGGAGCAATTCAGCCAATTTTACCTAAAATTCTGGGGGTATATGACAACGTCAAAATGGGTCGGAATCTCCATAAAGGAGATTTGGGAATACTGGTAAACAGACTGGTTGATGAGAAGCGACGGCTTGAAGGGGAGCATTTCAAGGTGTACCTGCTCTCCGCTCCGGAAGATAAGAAAACGATGATTTTGAACCGGGAGATTCAGAATGACAAACAAAGTTCGACCGGAAAACCGACCGCTTTTACAATGGGACAACGCTATGTCCTATCCGAGCGATTAAAGGAGGCTGAGAAGACTTCGCAACTGGATACATGAATCAGCGGTGTCTTGAAGGGTGTCCTGCCGCGCATCAAAAAACCCGCCTGTAAGAGGCGGGTTAATTGGAAGTGTGATGAGCGTGATCGTCACTGAAGTACGTCGTGCTCGTCAAAGGTGTTTCTATTTGGAGCGAGCTGCGGCTTTCAGCTGGCGAGCTCGTTCCTGGTCTTCGTAGCGGGCTTTGATTTCGACATCGCCAGTTGCTTTTCGGTCGCGGGCTTCCTGGAAGTCTGCTTCGGCTGCCGCAGCATCGATGTTTTCCGGTTTGATGGCGCGGCTGGTCAGAATGGAGACTTCACTCCCTTTGACCTGCACGAATCCACCGTCGATGTAGTAGACCGTTTCGACTCCTGTTTCGGAATGAAAACTGAGTTCACCGTAGCCCAGGCGTCCCACCATAGGAGCGCGGCCCGGCAAAATACCGATCTGCCCGTCGATAAGCGGGAAGCGTAGTGAACTGACCGGCGCGTCTAAGAGCGTTTTCTCCGGAGTCACCAGCACCAGTCTGATTTCGTTCGTGGCCATTTTAGGTCTACAGGATTAAAGGTTATGTTTTCAAACAGGAAAAACAGTTTGGGAGGTCAAAAGAAGACCTTCAGGACTGCGGAACCGGCATCGATTAGCCGTTGGCTGCGGCCATTTTTTCAGCCTGTTCGGCTGCTTCCTGAATTCCACCGACATACATGAAGGCAGATTCTGGCAGGTGGTCCCATTTTCCTTCGCACAGTTCTTCGAAACTGGTGATCGTTTCTTCGAGCGGAGTAATTTTACCCGCTTTACCGGTGAACACCTCGGCAACCAGGAACGGTTGCGACAGGAATCGTTCAATACGGCGAGCACGATGCACCACGAGTTTGTCCTCTTCGCTCAACTCATCGACACCAAGAATGGCGATGATGTCCTGCAGTTCGCGGTAACGTTGCAGGGTTTGCTGAACCTGACGGGCGACTCGGTAGTGGCGTTCGCCGACGACCTGCGGTTGCAGAATTCGTGAGGACGAAGCGAGTGGGTCGATGGCCGGGTAAATCCCTTTTTCAGAGATTTTACGTTCCAGGTAAATGAAGGCGTCCAAGTGGGAAAACGCAGTCGCTGGAGCAGGGTCGGTTGGGTCGTCCGCTGGCACATAAACGGCCTGCACGGAAGTAATAGCCCCTTTGGTGGTCGAAGTAATTCGTTCCTGAAGTTCACCCAGTTCCGTTCCCAGCGTAGGCTGGTAACCCACCGCAGACGGCATACGTCCCAGAAGTGCGGACACTTCCGAACCGGCCTGTGAGAATCGGAAAATGTTGTCAACGAAGAGCAGGGTGTCGGTACCGGTTGAATCACGGAACCATTCAGCCATGGTCAGCGCGGACAGGGCAACACGAAGACGAGCTCCAGGGGGTTCGTTCATCTGACCGAACACCATACAAGTTTGTTCAATCACGGAGCGTCCGGTATCACCAATTTTGGTTTCCTGCATCTCCAGCCAGAGGTCGTTTCCTTCACGAGTACGTTCACCCACACCCGCGAACACGGAGTAACCACCGTGAGACGAAGCGATACGGGCGATCAACTCGGTGATGATGACGGTTTTACCAAGACCAGCACCACCGAACAGCCCCGCTTTACCACCACGAACGAACGGGGTGAGCAGGTCGATCACTTTGATCCCAGTTTCGATGAGTTCACTCTTGGAAGTGAGGTCTTTCAACGCTGGAGCGTGACGGTGAATCGGCCATCTTTCGGCAGTGGCGACTTTTCCACGTCCGTCGATAGGTTCGCCAAGCATATTGAAAACGCGACCCAGAGTCTCTTTACCAACAGGTACGGAAACCGCTGCTCCGGTGTCGGTCACTTCCATACCGCGGGTCATTCCGTCGGTCGAACCTAAAGCGACGCAGCGGACACGGCCACTACCGAGGTGTTGTTGGACTTCGCCAGTCACATCGATCTTGACCCCTTTGATGTTGGTTTGAACCTTTACAGCGTTGTAGATCTCCGGCATGCTGTCGGCGGGGAACTCAACGTCGAAAGTCGAACCGATGACCTGGGTAACCAATCCTGTTTTTTGTCCGTTTTCAGCCATTATCTTGTCTCTGTTCTGAATCGAAACGTGATTCGGACCTTGTTAGGGAGTAACGTGTGTTGATGTATCTGCAGGTAAATCTGGCGATTACTCGAGTGCGGCGGCACCACCGATGATTTCAGCCAGTTCGCCTGTAATTTGAGCCTGACGGGCCCGGTTGTATTTTTGTGACAGATCACCAATCATTTCTTGAGCATTTTCGGTCGCTCGTTTCATCGCCACCATTCGGGCGATTTGCTCACTGACGGCGGCGTCGAGGAAGCATTTGAATAAACGGGCTTTGAATGCGGCAGGAACAATTTCTGTCAGAATTTCTTCCGCCGAAGGAAGAAATTCGTATTCCACAGCCTGACTGGTTTCTTCAGTCGATTCCGTCAGTTGAGAAATCGGCAGTAAGGTTTCGACAACCGCTGTTTGTCGTCCAGCGGATTCGAATTTCGTGTAAGCGACTTCCAACCGATCGAGTTTTCCGCTGATATATGCTTGAATGTAACGATCAGCGATCGCTTCGATTTCTGCATAGGCAGGGTTGTCTTCGAAGTTCGTGTACGCCTTGTGGATGGCCTCGCCTTGAAACTTCAGGTACGAAACCCCACGTTTTCCTGCGACTTCGATATCAAGATTGCCATCAGTGCTTCGATTATCGACTCGCAATCGACGAGTTACATGTCGGAGAACCGAACCATTGTATCCGCCGCACAAGCCGCGATTCGAAGTCAGAATCAGTAGGGTGCTGTTTTCGATGGAATCATGTTTCTGAAGCAACGGATGACTGAAGGTCAGATTCGCTTTGGACAGGTCCGAAACGATCTCGGAAATCTTCTTGGTATATGCCGCTGCTTCCGACGCACGGTCCATGGCTTTTTTGAATCTCGCTGTAGCGATCAATTCCATTGTCCGCGTAATCTTGCGGATGTTCTTGACCGCCTTCAGGCGTTTCACCAGTTCACGTGTGTTGGCCATGACTTATTAAATCTTAAATCTTAGCGTTAGGAATAGACATTCAGGTTAGGAAAGGATTCAGGAAGCGATTCGCTCTTTGAACTCTTTAAGAGCTGCTTTGAGCATATCTTCGGTTTCCGGTTTGATCGCTTTGTCACTTTCGATCGCATTCCAGATTTCCGATTTTTCATCGCGGATAAAGGCGAGCATTTCTTGCTCGACGCGAAGAACTTCGGGAATAGGAACTGAGTCGAAGTAACCTTTGGTACCGGCGTACAGAGCAACGACCTGATCGACGACGTCCATCGGGCTGTACTGATTCTGTTTCAAAATTTCGACCATACGGTAACCACGATCAAGCTGACCTTGAGTCGCTTTGTCGAGGTCGGTACCGAGTTGGGCGAATGCTTCCAGTTCGCGGAAGGCCGCCAGGTCAAGTCGCAGTGAACCGGCGACTGATTTCATCGCTTTCGTCTGGGCGTTGCCACCCACACGAGAAACGGAAATACCAACGTTAATCGCAGGGCGAACCCCGGCGAAGAACAAGTCAGGTTCAAGGTAAATCTGACCGTCGGTAATTGAAATCACGTTGGTCGGAATGTAGGCGGAAACTTCCCCTTCGAGTGTTTCAATGATCGGCAGAGCCGTCATGGAACCAGCGCCGAGTTCGTTGTTCAGTTTCGCCGCTCGTTCGAGCAGGCGGCTGTGACAGTAGAACACGTCGCCCGGATACGCTTCACGTCCCGGAGGACGACGCATCAGGAGGGAAAGCTGACGATAGGCTTGGGCCTGTTTGGTCAAGTCATCGTAAACGATCAGTGTATGTTTGCCGCTGTACATGAAGTACTCGGCCATGGCGGCACCCGCATAAGGAGCGAAGTACTGCAGTGGAGCAGGGTCGGAGGCCGAGGAGGCGACGATGATCGTGTAGTCGAGTGCATCGTGTTCCCGGAGGGTCTCGATCACACCGGCGACGGTGGAACCACGTTGACCACAACCGACATAGACGCAAATGACGTCTTTGCCTTTCTGGTTGATGATCGCGTCGAGGGCGATGGTTGTTTTACCCGTTTTTCGGTCACCAATGATCAGTTCACGTTGACCGCGTCCGATCGGGGTCATGGCGTCGATCGCCTTGATACCGGTCTGGAGAGGTTCGGTAACTGGTTGACGTTCCGCAACACCAGGAGCCGGTGTTTCGACCGGGCGGCGTTCGCTGGTAACGATGGGGCCTTGTCCGTCGAGTGGGTTTCCAAGTGGATCCACCACGCGGCCGATCATTTCGGGACCAACCGGTACGGAAAGCAGCTCACTGGTTGTTTTGACTTCGTCCCCTTCAGCGATTTCCAGGTAGTCACCTAAAATGATGACCCCTACGGAATTCTCTTCCAGGTTGAAGACGACGCCGGTCGTGCCGTTGGAAAACTCGACCATCTCTCCCGCCATCGCGGAAGACAGGCCGTAACAACGGGCAATACCATCACCCACTTCCAGTACATGACCGACCTCAGAGGTTTCGATCTTGCCCTCGAAATGCTCAATTTCCTTCTGTATTACAGAAGCGATCTCGTCCGCTTTGAATTTCATGAAGACCTCTCTCGCGTAATTGACCACGCAGTTTTTTCAGGCGCGTCCGCAAGGAACCATCGTAAACTGTATTTCCCACCCGAATGGTCAAACCACCAATCAGGTCTTTGTTAATATCCGTTTCCAACACCGGTTGGAACGGTAAGACTGCACTAAGTTTTTCGGACAGGTAAGTCAACTGACTGTTGTTGAGCGGACGGGCAGTGGTAATGAAAACCCGTTTTTTACCCTGTCGCTGATTGTTCAGTTCGACTGTTTCGGCGTAGATACCCCGAAACAGCTCGACTCGATTCTTCTGAGCCAGCACTTTCAGGAATTTTCCGAACGTACTGCTTCCATGTTGTCCCAGCATTCGATCGATCAAACCGCTTTTTTCTTCCCGGCTGAGTGCCTGAGTCGTCAGCAATTTTTCGAAACGAGCATCCTTATCCAGTACTTCGGTCAAGAATGATTCGTATTCCGCCATCGCTTCATCAATATTTCCGGCAGCAGCACCGAGAAAAGCCTCGGCATAGACACGGGCAATCGCCTGCGCACTGGGATCAGCCAGAACGCTTTGTTGCTTGGTTTTCAGAGATTTCTGACTGGCCATGTTGTCTATCGCTACCAGATGATGAGAAGTTAAATGACAGGATGTATTTCGAAATCAAACCGACTGGAATCAGGAATTACCCTTTGGCCGGAAGTTGCGCGAGGGCTTCGTCGATCAGACGGTTCTGATCTTCGGCTTGTAGCGCCCTTCCCAGGACATGTTCGGTTGCGATGGCAACCTGTTCGGACATGTTGTCGAACAGTTCTTTGATCGCCTGGTTTTTGGCTCGTTCAAGATCTTCCAGCGTACGTTGACGCAAGCCTTCGACATCTCGTTGTGCTGCAGCCATCAGTTTCTGACGGACTTCGTCCGCATCACGATGAGCTTCTGCAATGATCTCTTTCACCTGATCCTGCGTCGAGGCAAGCTGTTGCTTGTGATCCGCGAGCATTTTTTCCGCTGACAACCGCGCCGTTTCCGCCGCAGCAATGTTTTCGCGGATACCGATTTCCCGTTGCTTCAGCCCTTCGTTGAGCGGTGTCCAGGCAAATTTACCTAGAACCAACAAGAAGAGCAGGAAGGTTACGAACGACCAGATAACCAGGTCTTCCTCTATACCAAGTGGGGGGCCTTCCTTGTCGTGAGCTTCGCCTTGAACATCCCCTTCTTGCAGATCTTCCTGCACTTCAACGGGGTTCACTGGCTCTTCATCTGCAGACACCAAGGTGGGGCTAAGTCCGGAAGGGACAATGCCGACTGCCATGGAGAACACGGAGAAGACAACAACGATTGTAGAGAGGTATCTCAACACTGAACTTCCTCGCCACCTGGGGGAGAATCGATAAGGTGAAATGAAACGAACAGACCAGAAATATCAGGTCAGTACGAACAGTCCATGACCAACGGCCATGCGGATCCCGTTCGAATACAGGCTTCATCGAATATCAGTTCAGTTGGGAACGTCGATTGATGAAGCCGGAAACGAACTAACCAGCCAACCATGCAAAGATGATCGCGAAGAATGTAGCCCCTTCGATCAGGGCTGCTGCGATGATCATCGCGGTTTGGATGTTCGATGAGTTTTCTGGCTGACGAGCCATGGCTTCTACTGCGGACCCACCAATTTTACCGATACCGAGTCCGGCACCGAGAATGATGAGGCCGATACCGAGGCCGGCGGTGGACATAACAGCGACAGTATCGCCATCTGCTGCCATTGCGGGGACGGACATGGCCAACAGAGCGCCAAATGTCATCAGACAAGTACGAAGAGACTGGCTCACTTGTTTTCTCCTGTGTGTTGTCAAAAAAAATCTTGAATGGAGTTTGTAAACGATACTCAGCCGCTGCAGTAACGGGCTGAACTGAACAATATGTAGTTGTTTTGGTTGTCGCTGTTTTATTTAACTGTTGAGACAGTACGTCTCTGGTTAATTAATTCGTGTTTAAAACTAGTGCGGGTTGACCGAAGCAGAGATAAACAGAGTCGCCAACATGGCAAAGACGTAAGCCTGAATAAAGGCTACGAGCAGTTCCAGAAGGCCAATGCCAATTTGACCGGCGATGCTGGCAGGCGTGACGACTAAGAACAGGAGGGTTCCCTGTTGAGCCGCCATCCCAATGAACATCAACATGACACCCAGTACCGTGTGGCCACCCATGATGTTGGCAAACAATCGAATGGCGAGTACAGCGTGTTTAATAAAGAACCCTAGAAATTCAATGACCCAGATCATCGGGACCAGAAACAGTTTCATTCCAGGAGATAAATCCATCGTAGGGCAGAGTGACGCGAAAAAGCCGGTCACTCCGGATGTACTGACACCCGCGTAAATTGTCATCAGGAAGGCAAAAACCCCGAGGACGCCAGTGACGTTAATGTTCCCTGTGGCGGAACCCATCATGGGAATCGCACCGAGCAGGTTGCAGATTAAAATGTAGAAAAAACAGGACCATATAAATGGAAGGTACTTATCAGCGGGATGATCGACTCCGTCGTTGTGATGAACTTGAGGGTCGTGAACACCGCCGCGGTCGTGTTCGTCATGGTCACCGTGCGGATGAGCATGAGGGTGTCCGATAGTAGGTCGGACAATTTTGTCTCGAACGTATAGTGCAATCGCTTCCCACGCATTCCACCACCAACCGGTCACTGGCTTGCCGCCACGCACTTTCGAGGCTAAGCCACGAAACACGATTAAACAAAACAGGAACGCAATCGTCTGCAGCACCATGAACTTGGTGATTTGAAAATCACCAATCGCGGGTAGATCGATTTTCTCACCGAACGGGAGTTCGAAGTAAGGGAAGTCCCGAACGTGATGGAAAGTGTCCTCGCTGGCCATTATTTCCGTCTTGCAGTCGAAGTTGAGTGGTCAGGTAACAAGTGTAAGACTATTGCTTATATGGGGAGTCGTTAGATTCGCCAGCCCGGAGAACCAGGATTGTTTCTCTCGTTTCGATCACCAAGGTGAACAGAAACAGTAGAACCAGCCAAACGACAAATTCTGATGGGGAAGAATAACGGTTGGTCATTTCCATGTAGAGAAAACCGATCAGGGCACAGGCCATTCTGATGCTGGAACCTATCAGGAAATGGATCGCAACTTTCGTTGAATCACCATACCGTTTGTAGATGAGAAAGACTAGCCAACCGGGGACCAGACACAAAAAAGCGGCAAAAGTTAAACCTTCCAGTCCCTTTGTACCTGCCAGATAATAGGCGGGCACACTCAATAGCACTGCCAGAGCAGTAGTCCCTAGGGTTAATCGTGTGATCGAGTAACCCCGAGGGGTAGGACGTTCCGGAGGGTGATTCACTTCTTCGTGTCACTCGGCCCTGTATCGCTCGGTGGAGAGCTACTCGTTGAAGAATCGTTCTGCGAAGAGCGATTCTCTTTTGAGTGGGGGCCGTTCGGTTTAAAGTTGGACGTGTTAGAGTTGCCGAGGCGTTTGGTCAGTTCGAATATCATTTTCATTCCGACCACAAATCCAAGGGCAGCTCCGACGAGAACCAGCCAGGGAGATGTACCCAGTTTCCAGTCGAGCCAGTATCCCCCTAGCGGGGGCAAGGCGAATGACATTCCGATTGTCGAAACTTCATTCGCCACTTGCATGGCGGCGACCATGGGGGGCTTTTTGTCCGGAGGACGTTTCATGCCATATCTCATTGGTTGGAGATGGTCGAACCTGCAATAAGCTTCATTACTTCTGCAACTTCTTTCTCATCTACGGGGGAGTCTACGCAGGCTACAAAGCGATGTCAAAGATGCCAGCTCTCAGAATATTTTATATTTCCGGATTCTCGAATGTGAGAGCCTGATTCCCATTTTTCGCGTGTTTGAGGCGAGACGACCGTAGTGTGCGAATGTTGCTCCACGGCTCCGATTGGGGGCTCTGGGATTGAAAATCATCTTCAGTACCGGTACAAATGTAAGTGGAAACTTTTTCCCATTTCATTTTCAGCTCGCGATTCCGCGTGTTGAGTCCCGCCGGGAATTATCGCTGGCACTGCATTTCATTTTCCCTATCAGCGACGTCGTTCTCGATCATTATTCTTAGATCGCTCTATTTTATAATCGCTGTGTTTACGTGATTGACCCGTTCGGGTGGTTGCCTCTCAGCTCACATCATTTCTGCTTAATTCATTCTCTATATCTTCCTCCCTGGATTTCGCGAGAAGTTCGCCGATCCAATTTCGGTCGTCCATTCTTTAAGAATGCATTGCATCACGAAGTCTTACGCGGCAAATGGTCGTGTATTGAACATATTGTGCTGATTCAATTTCTGTCTGCGCTCCAGAAATGAGCGATCTCTAATTTGGTGATCGTTCCATGAGAAAGGTGTTTTTGCGTCTTTCGCTGGTATTTTGCGGGCAGGCAATTGGCGACGACGATCTCTGATTCCTGACTATCTTCGGGGGGCTCTTCATCATGATGCTGGAAGAATTGCGGGAGCATTCTCGTAAAGAGCTGGCTCAAATGGCCAAAACGCACCGAATTCGTGGCTGGCACCTGCTCAAGAAGGAAGAGCTGATCGAGCGGCTCATGAATGCTGGAAATATCGATGACGAGCTTCAGGCTAGGGAGAAGTCGACTGATTCGTCGGCAACGTCCAATCGTTCCGGAGTTAAGTTGATACGTCACGATCCGGGACGCGAAACGGGGAAGCGAGCTCTATCACTGCGAGCATCTGAAAGCCAGGTTTTGACAGCTCAGGCGGAAACCGACGAATTGGAGATTGAATTGCTTAGCTCGCACTGGTTCCGGCTCCGTTGGGCGTTGTCGCCCCGAACGCTGGAGCGGGCAGAAGTCTCGCTGGCAGCGGCCTGGAGTACGGTGAAACCGGTTTTGCGGCTTTTTCAAGTTGATCTCGAACCGGCCGGTACGTCGCAGGAAAGTCAGATCGACCAGGTCGAAATCTCGGATCGGTTTCGCGAGTGGTATTTCCCTGTACCTGAACCGGAACGGCGGTTTCGTGTTAAATTGGGCCTGCTGACTGTGGATGGACGGTTCTACCAGCTTGCCTGCTCAGAAAGCGTCGATACACCGCGGGAAGTCTCTCGATCGGCCATTGTGGACGGCTTGGCTGAAGTCGAAACGGGAGAAGAAGATGGTGGAAGTGAGGAGTTAAACGATTTGAAATCGATTGCTCAGTTGATCCAGGGGCGATCCAGTCATCCACGAACTGTTGCAGCGACCGGCGTTTTTGAAGTCGAACTGGAATGGACTTTAAAAGGAACGGGCGATCCGCGCGGCGTGGTGACAATTCTGGGCGAGCCCGTGGAGTTGGACAGAAACGGAGCCTTTGAAGTCTCCATGCCGTTTGCGCCGGGACGCGAGGTGATTCCCGTAGTGGAAACAACCGACGAAGGACGCAAAAAACAGACTGTCGTACTGACCGTCGAGTTGAACCGGCGTAAGCTTGAACCGCAGATTTTGGGAATGCGGCCTGATTTGGATGATGAAGATGAGTAGTGACAGGGTGGCTTGGTGCGTTAGTTTCAGACACTATCGTGGTCATTTAGAGGAAAGCGTCGTTCCGTTTGAGAACGCTGAATGTTGCGAATCGATGTAGAACAGGTTAAACGTCAAGAACATTCTGGGATTCGTTTTTCGACCTGGAACCAAAATCAGGAATCGTCACTTTCCCGCTTGTCCGATGCGCAGGCGCGGGATACGATGTGGGTGTGATTCTCAAGGAGTCACAATTATCAAGGAGTCACCAGGCGGCAGCCTTAACGGGAATGAAATCTGATTTTGTTCTTGCCGAAGTCTGCCCCCTGGCCTCTACCTTGGCAATTTCTGGTTCGAATGTAGACCCTACAAGCATCTATCCGAAGGGAACCCTAGTCTGTTGAGTCTTGGATCATACCGGGCATGTACCCGGGTCATCCGGTCTTTTCGCGGGGTACCCACTTTAGCTAATTCGGGTCTAATGCAAGTCGTTAACCAGTCTGTCTCCAGGTGGAGGTTTTTTTATGGACTTATTTAAGCAGCTTGAGCAGGGCCATTTGGAGTCAGCCCAACCGCTCGCTGCACGCATGCGACCTCGCTCGCTGGATGAGTATGTGGGGCAACAGCATTTCCTGGGGGAAGGAAAACTGCTCCGCCGCATGTTGCAGGCGGACCGTATTTCTTCTGTCGTATTCTATGGCCCGCCAGGAACAGGGAAGACCTCTCTGGCCGAGGTCATTGCCAATCACACCAAATCTCATTTCGCTCGTTTGAATGCGGCCGCCTCCAGTGTAAAAGAACTGCGCGTACAACTGGAACGAGCGCGGCAATTTTTGGAAACCTCGGGCGAGCGTTCGCTCTTGTTCATCGACGAATTGCATCGCTTTAATAAAGCTCAACAGGACGTACTGCTTCCCGATGTTGAATCGGGCGTCATCCGACTTATCGGAGCGACGACGGCGAATCCGTTTTTTTCGCTCGTTTCCCCTCTGGTAAGCCGTAGCCAGGTCTTTGAATTCAAGGCGTTGGAACGCGAGGACATTCTCACTTTACTAAACAGAGCACTCACGGACAAAACCAAAGGGCTCGGTCAGTACCAGGTACAGGCTGATCCCGAGGCCCTCGACTTTCTGGCCGAAATTTGTGATGGCGATGCCCGCCGGGCGCTCAATGCACTCGAGATCGGTGTTCTCTCTCTTCCGGAAGAAGAGAAGTTGTTATCGTTAGAAGTCACGCAGGAATCGATCCAGAAAAAAGCGATTCAGTACTCGGCCGATGGCGACGAACATTACGATGCTGCCAGTGCGTTTATCAAAAGTATGCGCGGCAGTGACCCCGACGCGGCCATCTACTGGTTGGCCCGTATGATCGAAGCAGGGGAAGACCCCCGGTTCCTCGCGCGACGGATTGTGATTGCCGCAGCGGAAGATGTCGGTAACGCCGATCCTCAGGCACTGGTGATCGCCAATTCGGCTGCGGCGGCAACGGAGTTTGTCGGTTTGCCGGAGGCTCGAATCATTCTATCGCAGGCAACCATCTATGTCGCACTCGCCCCCAAGTCGAACGCCTCATACGTGGCGATCGACAGCGCTTTAAAGGATGTCCGCGAGCAGCGCGTGATTCCTGTACCGGTTCATCTGAAAGATGCCCATTACAGCGGCGCGAAAAAAATGGGACATGGCGAAGGATATGCTTATGCCCACAACTCGAAGGAGGGTTGGGTCAACCAGGATTATCTGGGAGTCGAAAAAGAATACTACCAACCTGTCGAGCGAGGATATGAAGCCACCCTCCGCAAACGCCTTGAAGAATACAAACGCCGCAAACGAGAGGCCCAACAGGACGGGGAGGAGTGAAGGGGGGATGTTTGACTACAGACTCTGTTACTGAATCGGGTCTTCTTTCGGTGGACATCGCATTGCAGTCAACAGGCCAAGTTGTTCTGTGTCTTTGTGGAACAGGTCCTAAATTCTGAGCAATATCTAGAAGAAGAGTTAAAGTAGATGAGTACAGATTATTCAGATATTAAGAATTGGATTGAACGACATCCTCAAAGTTTTGGTTTCATCCCCACGCCACCAGAATTAATCACGAGTCTTAAATCTGATTACAAGAATATACCAGAAGCTTACGTTGACTTTCTGGCCGAATTTGGTGGAATGAGTATAGGTAACTCATTTATGATATACAGATCTATTGTATCGCCTTATACAGTCTTTAGAGAACGTGCAAAAGAATTTGGAAACGTACTACTAATAGGCGACGATTACGCTGGGTTATCAATCGGATTTGATGTAGGAGCCAATTGGCGTTTAGTCTCAATTGACAGCGAGACTGATGAGGTTGATGATTTAACCTTGTATTTGGATAAAGAAGAGGAAATTGTTGCAAATAGTTTTGAAGAATGGATCAAATGTCTAATCCCTTATCTTTTAAGCGACTGAATGTTACTTTTTCCGGTCAACATCAAGGCGGAACTCTATTCGGTTGGCGAAAGCAAAATTCTTCTATCCAGCAGACTTCTGTTCGTATGCATGGCCCATTCTGGACGCTGGCAGATACCGTTCCAACGACGGATGAAGTTTCGGAGGCATAGCGTTGTTTAAGACTTCGTTGAAGAGGCATGTCGATGCAGTTGCTAGTCCAATCAGTTTCGTGTTTCTATGGTTTTGAAACTGCCTCTGGTCACATTGTTGAGCTTTCTGACGAAAAACATGCTTAGCGCAGCTTGAGAGTTCTTTGGAACGACTGCCAAGTATATCAGCCCTAATGGAACTCAGAATTCATGAACATTGAAATTCCATCAAGCCATCTTACGGGGTCGTATCCGGGTGATCAAAAACGGCTGCTATTTGTTTCAATTCTGAAGATGTGTATATTTTACGCCTGTGTTCATTTTGTGTTGTGGGTAATGGCAATGGAGTTTTCCTCCTTTCGCCCTACCTTTTATGCATCCCTGCACTCGTTTACGGCCCTGGTTTTGTCGTTGCTCGGGATAGTCCCATCAGATCATCTCTTTGCATTTGGACTATTTATTCTCCCTCTGGTAAGTGCGGTTTTAAATATTTTTGTAATCGCAGTGGGAGGTTTCGTGGGAGGACGGATTGCATTCCATCGCAACCGTTTGATTTCCAGACGCGATGTCTACTGGGGAGGTGGGGGAGCCTTCTTATTAATAATTCTTATCAACTTGATTGCCGAAGTATGCTTTTTCTAACTTGATAGTCGCTGTGTGCCTTCATTACTTCGACATTAAGCTATCGTATCTTTGATTCACCTAACAAATGGCTAATTGAACACATCAAGTTTTCGGTTTCGGGCGCAATGTGAAAAAGCTTTACAGAAGGAAATAAAGAGTCATCGTAGGTCGGCAGATAACCACTTCCACTGATGCGGCCTACTTCAGGTTCGTGCACAATTGCAAAAGCCGCTTCATTTTTCTCGACATTCCGGTGAGTCTCTCTGTCGGCAACTACCCATACCAGGAGGTCGGTCATGTTTACACTCTCTGAAGATACATCCGGTGATTTTCAGAAGCGTTTCGACAAGTTCTACGATACTGTCTTAAAGAAAATCAGCTTTGATTATGACACTAGTTCTTGAAATGATTGGTTCTTTAGAATGAAACATGACATTATACCTCCATTCTCAATCGTCCCTTTTGTAGGTTACGGTCCATTTCGATTTGGAATGAGTAGCGCCGAGATCGCAACAGTCTCATCTTCTGCGCCTATCACAGATACGCAGCTAATCGAAGGGACTGAAACTTTTGAGAGTTTTGAAACTTATCCTGAGTTAGATATTCAACTCGTATACAACTCTGAAGATTCACTTTCCTTAATTGAACTCATGGAACTATCGTCACCAATCTTTATGGATGTCGATATATTCGGGACTCATTTTTCTGAAGTTATGAATGGACTAAGGAATTGTGGAATTACTTTTACCCAGCCTTTTGATCGGTCGATGTACCTTAGCCTCGATAAGGGGGTGGGTCTGTACGTTCCTTACCAAAACAAAATCGAGTCTTTTTCACTTTTCTGCAGAGGCTATTATGATGCCAATTTGTAATTAATCTTGTCGAATGTATGGTAGGACGGTATGCATTTTCTCTGGTATGAAGACGAAGATAAGGTGGGAGTCGACTTAGGCTGTTTACTTGATCCTCCGGTAAACATTCAAAACCTGAAAGAAGCAAATGCGTATGTTTGTGCTCATTCTGTCAAATGGAGCACGAGTCCGTATACTCCAAGTTATTACGAACGTTTTCCAACCTCCTGAAGATCGTCGTTTATTCGTTCGCCTGACTATGGGTGAACCGGGCTCGATTTCAGGATAGGCTCTCGGTCATACCGTTCCAGTTTTCACGCAAATGACTCTCACTCCGGCTGGGGAGCTTCTTTCGCCAATCGCAGGCCCTCTTTGATGAGGATCTCTCCGGTCTGTTCGCCGAGGGAGGTTTGCGAGATGTATTTGTAGCGTGGGAAACTGTAGTAATCGACCTCGGTCATAATGTAACCGAAAGCGTCATTCGTGAGCCCGAATAGCACATTGTGTTTGCCGTTCATTTTACGCTTAAGATAGAACCCGATATTCGGTAGCGCCTCTCCGGGGATCGTCAATATCTGAATGTTTCCCAGGTTGATCAGGTTCACCTGAGTGGAGATGCTTTGATCGTCGTTGTGTGGATAGTTGAGGGGCGAAGCGGTAATAATCGCCCACATCAACGGAGAATCTACGGGGAAGCGAATCTGTTCCGCTTTGCAATAGAGGTCTGGATTCGATTGCTCTTTCGCAGGTTTGATAATTCGCAGCGACTCATCGGCCATCTGATGTCCGATCCGGAGGCATTCCTCCCAGGTTCTCTGATCCTGCCAGTAACCACGTCCGTCTTCTTTCGGTTCCTGTAGGTTTCTGTTGTCGGCGGTCACCATTCCCCCCTGGGCACCATTCATAAACAGAGCCATTCCCCCCGCTTCGCTTTCAATCTTGTCGCACATAGGTCCAATACAATCCGGACTGACTATCCCAGGGCCTGTTCCTAATACTTCAGGATGAAGAGCGTAGTTCACCAGCGTGACGATGGGCTGATGATCGGCGTCGACAGCTTGAATGACGGACATCCGCCGGTCATATAAATCAGGAGCGTAATAGTTGTAGGCAATCCGACCTTCTGCTTCCGCCGTGTTCACTCGAATGGAGGCGGGTTGGCGATTCAAGTATGCCTGCTTAATTGCCTCGACGATTTGATCGCAGACGAAATCCATGTATTCCAGATCGCCAGTGTGGCCCCCCGTTGCGGGGTTTGGGAATGCATAACAATCCGGAGCAGAATGAGTGTGCGACGCACCGACCAGGATGTTCTCGCCAGGGATATCGCGGATGCGTTCCCGCACACGATTGGACAATACGCTCGGGAATCCGAGCAGGTCCAGCCCCACAATCGCGACCCGCGTTTCTCCCTGTTCCAGCACCATCGCGCGGGCCGTCAATTCTCCCTTCTTGCTTGTCGCTTCCCGCCCCGGGCCTACACCACCGGAGATTGGCAGCAGGGGATCAGGTGTGATGACTGTCTTAGCGGCGCCCACTTTAAAATCGGCATAAGCGGGGACGGTCACCAACGAAAATGCGACCAGGAAGCAGACAGAGATAGCAATCAGAGTCCAGAAGGAACGGAACATGATGAGCGTGTCCTTGAGAGGTGAATGGGTATTCAGAATTGGCATCAACATCTTAAAGCAGCTTGCGGTCGGAACCAACAGGCAATCTGAAAATGTCTCACTGGTTCTTTGTTAATTAAATCGTTTCTAATCTTCATGCTCCTCTCTTAAGGATATTTCGCCGATGATGAAATCGAGTGATTTGCGAGCGAAGCTGAGGAGGGATTTGTAAAAATAGATAACGAAAATTATCGATGTCCGTTAACCTTCTGCTTATTTCTATAAGTCGTGTTTACCAAATCAAAAAAGCCCATCGTTCCATAAGAAACGGTGGGCTTTTTTTTGTTGCAAAAAACGGACTGAATCAATCAGTCTGTTTTATTATCTACGCCAGCGGGAATGTCCCCAGCCGGAGTTGTCGCACAGGTTGAATAGGTCGTCATTTTTGAAGATGTTCAGGAAGGAACGGAAATGATGTCCGAACCCGGACGGTTTTTCCTGGACGGTGAAGTTGTCGAACTGGGTGACGGTGTTGTAGGTCATCATGCCCACTTTGCCATCGTTCAGTTTGTCACGTCCTTTGAATTTGGCATCGAGAACTTCTTCACCATCGACCAGGAGTTGGACCTTTTTGTTTTTCACAACAACGTCGAGGTGGTAAGTTTTGTTAGGATCGATAGAACCTTCACCGGTTTCGTCCAGGTCGACCTGGGCGATTCGCTCGGAGAAGTCACCATCGAAGTGGCCGATGACCCACTGGTTCTGACCAGCGAAGAAACCAGCGAATTTGAAATCGGTATCGCTCTGGTAATCAAAGACGATAAATCCATCGAGCCAACGATTCAGTCCACCGACAGCTCGTACATCAGCTGAGATGGTGAACTTCTTGTTGAGGCGACCAGGGACGTCGATCACAGCGGTGGCGAGTCCTTTGAATTCCTGGCCGTTGGTCTGGTAGACCATGTTGCCGTTTGCGTCAGGAACGACAGACCAGAGGTCCGGATCGTTGACGGTGAAGTCGTCGGCAGTGCCATCTTCGAAATCTTCATCGACAGTTGTTTGGGGCCCGAAGAAATGGGAGCCTGACAGCATCAGCTTAGGCTCCAGCGTTTCCAGTTGATAGGCGTGAGAATTGACGCCTGCTGCGAATTTGCGAGAACTGATTCCACGTCCATCCGTCTTTTTTTGCCAGAGTCCATTCAGGGTAAGTCGATCCAGCATGTTTTTGGTCCTTAAAAAAAATGGTTTGCACCTTTGGAGGAAAAGTTTAAGGTATATCAATTCTGTACAAATGGAACGTGTATAAATAGTCCGGAATACCGTTTTTTTGTTAAAGCAGGAATAATTTCCGCAACCGGAAGTTTGGCGATCCGGATAGTCGAGCTAGATGAGCTAAGCATGACGCCCGCTATATTATTGGAAGGTCGCATCTTGGACCTCTGTTTCAGAGGGAGGAACGGTGATCGCTTTTTTTCTGGGGCGAGAGAGGGTAAGTTAGGCGTCTTGCCT